>CAZVLG010000048.1:0-20345 GCA_964627835.1 uncultured Bacteroides sp. | reverse complement strand
AGGAAATTCCCGAACAAACCACCGAGATCGGCTGGTTTACTCCCTACACCCTGACTCCGGAAATATTGAAAGGGCAGATTGTATCCATTGAACAAAAATCCTACTGGGCTACCGAACTGGAAGGGGAATACATTCAGGGTACCATGATGACCCTGAAAGAACGCGACAGCATCGGCTGGACCGATGATTTTATCATTTATTTCGATTCGCTGGGAATGGCAAAAAAGGTGAAGTACCTGGATGATGAAGGAGAAGCCTACGGGCACTGGAAGATCCATGCCGGGGATGGAAAATACATGAAGGCCGCCTGGATCAAAGGCGATTCCGCCCTGAACTATGCGATCTACTCTTACGATGATGCCGGCCATCTTCTGAAAATGGAACGCTTTCAGGCTACGGTCGATACCTTATTGAACTTTGCGGAGATTACAACCGATGAAAATGGCAACTGGACCTCAGTGCAGTGGAGCGGCAAGCTGGGTAAGCCCGGGAACCTGATGACCATGGAATACAATGAGGGCGGAATGCTCAGCGCCAGGGAGACAAAGAACCCCGAAGGGAATGTGATCGCCTGGTACAAGTATGCCTACGATGAAGAGGGACAGCAAACCGGGTTCGAAGGGATGCAGCCGGACAGCAGCATGATCAGTGTTGAAATGAAGTACATTGATTTCGATGAAAATGGCAA
Organism: uncultured Bacteroides sp.; assembly: GCA_964627835.1. Lineage (GTDB taxonomy): Bacteria > Bacteroidota > Bacteroidia > Bacteroidales > SM23-62 > SM23-62. The sequence goes on along the minus strand of CAZVLG010000048.1, from coordinate 19,657 downwards.
CTGGCTGAAAATGGTCCTGTACCAGGACGGAAGCCTGGTTGGAATGGACATCCGCACCATAGAATACGAGTAAACCGGCCAATAATAAAAATAGGGAAAAGGGTGTCCGCCGGGCACCCTTTTTCATTTATTCCCATATTTAATAGTACTCGCTGCCGATAATGAACTTGGCCCCCCAGGTCAGCAGGACCAGCACGGCCAGGGGAATGATCAGTCCACCAGGAATCACGGCCTGCCTCCCGGTGAGCATTGATTTGATTCCAACATAAACAAGCAGTACCTGCAGGGCAACCCAGAAGATCCAGCCCGGATTGTGCAAAAAGCTGTGGAGGATATTCCCTGTGAGAAGGCAGCCGATGGCCGTTGAATACCCGCAGGTTGGACAGGGCAATCCCGTAATGCTCTTGAACAGACAATGAAATTGCAGAATACCGCCTGCATCCAGGAATGGGTAGGCGAGTGTGCAAAGGCAAGTGAATGCAATTAACAAATTGATGCCGTAACCGGCAACGCTCAAATGTCCGTCCCTTTCGAGGGCGGTGAATCTATCCAAGCCGGCTCCCACAATTTGCGCATTTCCTGATTTCCTCTTTGGTGCCTTCGGTTACGAACGGTATCCAGCAAAGGGGCAGGCAGAAAATCACCAGGAGTACGAAGACCACCCAGCCTGTTTCAGACATCTTTTTTTCAACTATCGGCATGCCTTGATGATCGCAGAACGGACATTTAAGTGCCATGGGTTCGGTTTTAATGGTTTGCATTGAGCTAATGTTTAATTGTATTTAGAGGGGTAAATCATACACGATCCTCAGGCTTACCACAAGCCCGGGATCAAATAGGACGTTCTTATGCACCCGGTCGTCTCCGAATTTAATTACGGTGATCCGGAAGGGGACTGTCTGGTCGGCCGAATATTGCTTATAGGACCTTCCGACTGCATAACCGATCCTTCCTTCCATATGAAGTTTGCCCACCAGCCTGATTCTGCCGAAGAGTGACAGGTCAATGCTGGTCCGTTCAATATAGTCCCCCTCGTAGTCAGGGTCACCAAGCCGGTAGGAGGTGATCAGTCCGAAGTGGCTAATTCCTGTTGAGAAATTATCATTGACCTTGTAATTCAGCTTGCCCGAGATCGGCCACATACCCGTCAGGTTCCACCTGCTGTTGATCTTCCAGTCCGTTTCAACAATCGGCACAAGGTATGGACCGCCTAACTCCTGATGGTACATGACGCCGAACCGCATAAATAACTTTTCTGAGAAAATCTTCTGATACAGGACAACACCCCCGAACTGGAAATTTTTACCGCTGGCATTCTGGAAATCCGTCATAAAACGGGGGGCAAATAAAACCAGGATACCCTGGTCGACATTTGATCCAAACATCTTCACGCCCAGATCCGTTCCAAATTTCTTAAACAATCCTGTTTGAAGAATAAAGGAATGGAGCTTTATGGGATTTGCGATGTCCGGAGACATCGGAATATCATTGTTCACCTGAAAAGCCGTGTAGGTCAGCTGATTAAACCAAACGGTTGTTTCGGAGAAGGGTACAGGCGCCTTGATATTGGCCAGTATGCCGGAAGGTTTGGCTTTGTCATTCTCATAAGGGCTGTCATATACCGAAGGAAAACCGTAGTTGCCGGAAAGGGTGAACAGCTCGATACTGCTCTGTGCGAAAAGGCAGTATGGAAGAATGGCGATCAGGAGGCTCAGGGGTGTACGCTTCATGGGATTTGAATTAAAATTGGAACTTAAGATAGAAAAATACCGGATGAAATTCAAAAACATGTACTGCCCTTTTGGGATTATATATTTTATCTTTACCAGTTCAAATAATCAAGAACGGTTATGACTGAAAAGAAACAAGGATTTACAACCAGGATGTTAACTGCAGTCCATGTAAAGAAAGATCCCTTCAATGCTTTGCACATGCCTGTCTATGAGACCGTGGCCTTTGAATTCGATACGGCAGAGGACATTGCCTCCGCTTTCCAGGACAGGAAGCCCGCACATGCCTATTCCAGGTCGACCAATCCATCGGTTGAGTTCCTGGAATCAAAGATTGTTGCCGCAACCGGGGCCCGGGCGGCCCTTGCGCTATCATCCGGTATGGCCGCCATAGCCAATGCCTTGCTTGCGCTGGTGAAACCAGGGGAGAACATTCTCAGTTCCCCAAACCTGTTCGGGCATACCTACGGGCTTTTCAGCAAGACCTTACCCGCATTGGGTATTGAAGTCCGCTTCTGCAATCTTCTCGATCCGTCAAGCCTGGAAAGGAACATTGACCAAAACACGCGGCTTTTGTTTTTTGAAACGGTTACCAATCCCCAGCTGGAAGTTGTCAATATCCCGGACCTGGTAAAGATTGCAGGAAAACATGATATTCTGGTCATGGCGGATTCCACCCTGACTCCCTTCAATGTTTTCAATGCGAAATCTTTCGGCATTGACGTTGAAGTATTGTCAAGCACCAAGTTCGTCTCCGGAGGAGCCACCTCGGTAGGAGGCATCATTATCGATACCGGTGTTAATGACTGGAGTAAACTGCCGATTCTTTCTGCCTACCATGAAAAAAAGAAGGAAATGGCTTTTATGGCCAGGCTCAGGAAGGAAGTCTTCAGGCACTTCGGGTCCTGCATGTCACCAAGGGCCGCCCAGTTTCAGAGCCTTGGACTTGATATCCTCGCCCTCAGGGTCGAACGCTCCTTCACCAATTGCATGAAACTTGCGGAATACCTGGGAGATCACCCGGATATTAAAAAAGTGAGCTATCCGGGCATGCCAGGCTCCGAATACTATGAACGAAGCAAGAAACAATTCAACGGGGTACCGGGTACCATCCTGACCTTCGATCTCAGCTCGGAAGAGGCCTGCTTTTCGTTTATGAATAAACTTCAGGTCATCCGCAGGGCAACCAATATGAATGACAACAAAAGCCTGATCATCCACCCCTGGTCAACCATCTATTTCGAATATCCCGAATCCGCCCGCCTGGGAATGGGGGTAAGGGATACCATGCTCCGGTTGTCGGTGGGCATCGAGGATACCGATGATCTGGCTGACGACATCGAGCAGGCTCTGAAATAAGGAGAACCGCCCGGTTCCATGCTTGATTTCAGGCTGGCCTGAGTGCAAGTCCGAAAAAATACATCCGGAACGCCGGAACTGTTTTTTTATTATTAATTTTCGGGATCGCTGACAATCCGAATCATCAATATCATCTTACAATGAAGCACATACAAACATCCAAACACTGTATTCTGTTGCTAATGCTGGTTTTCAGCATTCTTAACCCTTCTGAAGCCCAGAAGCTCGATGTGGAAAAACTTAAAGAAATGAAGGCCCGGAGCATCGGCCCGGCCAAAATGAGCGGAAGAGTCACCGCCGTTGAGGCAGTGGCCAGCAACCCCTCGATCATTTATGTCGGAACCGCTTCCGGTGGCGTCTGGAAATCGGTCAGCGGCGGCACCTCCTGGGAACCTGTTTTCGATGACGAAAAAGTCATTAACATTGGAGCCCTGGCCATCACTCAGGCAAACCCGGATATCGTCTGGGTCGGAACGGGTGAAGGAAATCCAAGGAATTCGATGAACCTTGGAGCAGGCATATACAAATCCCTCGATGCCGGGAAAACATGGAGCCTTATGGGACTTGAAAAGACCCGCAATATCCACCGGATCATCGTCGATCCAAGGGACGAGAACACCGTTTATGCAGGGGCTCATGGCAATGCATGGAGCGAGCACCCGGAAAGGGGGGTATATAAAACAACGGACGGCGGTAAAACCTGGGAAAAGATCCTTTACGTTGACGAAAAAACCGGTGTGGCAGACCTGGTCATGGATCCCTCCAACCCGAACAAACTTATAGCCGCCATGTGGCAGCACCGGCGCTGGCCCTGGTATTTCGAGAGCGGCGGACCAGGATCCGGTTTGTATGTCACGCTTGATGGCGGGAAGACATGGACCAGGCGGACCGAAAAGGACGGCCTGCCAAAAAGCGATCTTGGAAGAATAGGACTCGCCATCGCCCCGAGCAATCCCGCGATCGTCTATGCACTTGTCGAATCTGAGAAAAATGCACTCTTCCGTTCCGAGGATGGAGGTCGCAAATGGAAGAAGATCAATGACAGCGAGGACATCGGTAACAGGCCGTTCTATTACTTTGACATCTATGTCGATTCGAAGAACGAGAACAGGCTGTATACCATTTACAGCAATATCGGGATCAGTGAAGACGGAGGAAAATCATTCCGGCAGGTCGGGAGTAACATTCATTCCGATCACCATGCCTGGTGGATCCATCCGGAAGACCCGAATTTCATCCTTGAAGGAAACGATGGCGGGATGGCCATATCACGCAATCGCGGGGAAACCTGGCAGGACATTCAGAACCTTCCCCTCGGCCAGTGGTACCATATCCGTGTGGACAATGAAATCCCTTACAACGTGTACGGTGGACTGCAGGATAACGGATCCTGGAGGGGACCTGCCTACGTCTGGAGATCGGGAGGGATCCGCAATGATTACTGGAAGGAACTGATGTTCGGTGACGGATTTGACGTAGTGCCGGATCCGGACGATGCAAGATACGGGTACGCAATGTCTCAGGAAGGGAACCTTGGAAGGTATGATTTTGTAACCGGTGCTTCCTACTCGATACGGCCGACCGCACCGGACCTGGATACAAAATTGCGCTTTCACTGGAACGCCGCCATCGAACAGGACCCCTTCGATAATTCTACCATTTATTACGGAAGCCAGTTCCTGCATAAGAGTACTGACAAGGGACTTACATGGGAGATCATCTCTCCCGACCTTACCACCAATGATCCGGAAAAGCAGAAGTACGGGGAGAGCGGGGGACTCACACTCGACGTGACAGGAGCGGAGAACCATACAACCATTATCGCCATTGCTGTCAGTCCCCTCGAAAAAGACATGATCTGGGTCGGGACCGATGACGGTAACATTCAGCTTACCCGGGACGGTGGCCGGAACTGGACCAACCTTTCAAGCAAGCTTCCCGGTCTGCCGGCCAATAGCTGGATCCCCCAGATACAGGCTTCGCGATACAATGCAGGGGAAGCTTTTGTCGTTGCCAATAATTACAGAATGGGAGATTTCAGGCCCTATGCTTACCGGACAAAGGATTTTGGAGCTACCTGGGAACGCATTGCAGATGATTCGGACGTAAACGGTTATGCCCTCTCCATCATACAGGACCCCGTGGAGCCCAACCTGGTATTTCTTGGCACGGAACACGGCCTGTGGCTGAGCATTGATAATGCCGGAAGCTGGACCCAGTGGAAGAACGGATACCCCTCTGTCTCGACCATGGACATGGTGATCCAGGAAAGGGAAGCCGACCTGGTGATCGGCACTTTCGGACGGGCGGTATACATCCTGGACGATATCCGTCCCCTGCGAGCGATTGCTGCCAGCAGGGGGAAATTGCTCGAACATAAATTCAAGGTATTCGAGGCACCGGAAGCATACCTGGTGGAAGGTTACCAGCAGCCGCGCGGGATACACTATGCCGGGGACGCGACCTTTATCGGAGAGAACAAACCAGGCGGCGGGGCGATCATCAGCTATTATCTGAAAGAAGACAAAGCGGCAGATCAGGGAGCCCCGCAAGCCGGAAAATCCCGAAAAGGGAGCGGGGATGCCCCGGGAAGCGGGTCCGCAGATAAAAAAGCGGTTAAATACGACAGCATTACCATCCATATCTACGACGGCGACGAGCTGATCCGCACCCTGAAATATGAGGCAAAACCCGGACTCAACAGGGTAACCTGGAGGCTCCGGAAAAAAGGCGTGGATTATCCGAATCCCTGGGCAGCCAGGTATGGCGGAAGAGGGCGATTCGGGAGTCCCCAGGCTGAACCTGCCGGATTCACGGTTCTTCCCGGGGACTACAAGGTCCTTATGAGCTGTGGTGACCAGAAGGATTCCACCATGGTTACCGTACGGTTCGATCCTCGAATAAAATACGACATCGAAGCGCTCAGGGCAAGCGAAAGGATGTATGATGAACTCAGCAGGAAAGCGGAAGCCCTGAATGCAGCCACCGCCCGCCTGAAAGAGTCAAAAGCCGTTCTCTCAAAGGTGTCGGAGCAGGTCCGCGGAAAAAAGGAAGAGGACCTTAAAGAACTGGCCAGAACAACAAAAGCAGTGCAGGATTCCATCAATGTAATCTGGGAATTCATCATGGGCAAGGAAGAAAAGAAACAGGGGATTTCCGATTCCAGTGAACCAACGGCGGTCATGAGGCTGTTCATTGCCTCCCGCTTTATACAGAGCCGGCCAGGTGGACCCACTGCCACCGAGGAAAGGCTGATGGAGCAGGCAGATACGGTGATCCGGAAGGCCATCGACATGACCAATGCGTTTTACCGCGACGTCTGGCCGGATTACCGGGAAAAAGTTGAGAACACTGATTTTAAATGGTTCAGGGATTACGAGCCCATTGAGATACAGCAATAATTCGAAAAACGGGGATCATGGATTGGTTCCCGTTTTTTATTTCCACCATTCAGGGCGCCTGCTTGCCCTGCGACGGGCGGGTCCGTAATTTGTGCCATGATTTAAAATAAGTTAAGCCATTATACGTCTCTGGTAACAAAGAGGCAATCCAGATACATGACCGCTCAGGAAAGCAGATATATCAGTGAAGTGACCAGCAGGGAGCAGGGGAGACTGCTGAATTTTATCCGTAAACAGATTGGAAGCGAGGAGGATGCAAGGGATATACTGCAGGATGTACTGTACCAGTTTATCCGCGGGTTCGAGGATATCCGGTCTACCGAACGGATAACAAGCTGGCTCTTTACGGTTGCACGTAACCGGATCACGGATTATTACAGGAAAAAAAAGCCGGAATATTTTTCCGATGCCCAGGTCAAGGGAAGCGATGAGGATGGGGCCCCCCTGATGCTGGTGGATATCCTGCCTTCCCTGACGAGAGATCCGGAGGATGAAATGATGCGGGAGGTTATCTGGACCGCCATCGAGGAAGCCTTGAATGAAATTCCCGGGGAACAGAGGGATGTTTTTATCTGGAACGAGTTCGAGGACAGGAGCTTTAAAGAAATCTCCGAAATGACCGGAGAAGGTGTCAATACACTGCTGTCTCGCAAACGATACGCAATCCTGTTCCTCAGGAAAAAGCTGAAAGAATTGTATAACCAACTTTAAATTTATACTCATGAAAGCACGAGGAGTTTTTTATTATGGAAAGTTCGTAGTCCTGGGATTCGCATTCCTGGTCCTGTTCACCTATGTTGTAATGTTGCTGTGGAACTGGCTTGTTCCGGAATTGTTCAGCGGGCCGGCACTCAATTACTGGCAGACGCTTGGTATTCTTGTCCTGTCCAAGATCCTTTTTACGGGACTGGGACAACGGCACGGGGAACCGCCCCACTGGGGGGACAGGTCCTGGAAACATGGGCATGACAGGTCATACTGGAGGAAGAAGTTCGAGGAAAAGATGAACGGCAAAACTGCAGGTGAAGAGAGCCAGGCGGAGGAAAGCCGGACAGATCCCGGCCGGGACGATGAATCATAGGCCTGTGCGCGATCATCAGCGGCAATGTCATCCCGGGTGCCGGAATTATGGTATCATTCCTGTTCCGGCACCCCTGTCTTTGTCCTTTCTGCAATGCTTTTCCTGGTTTCGATCACCGAATCGTAAATATTGTCAACCAGGAACACATTTACCACCCATGGAGGCATCGTGCCTCCGGTATCGGCAAATCCTTCAGACCTGTAACGTGTCGTTCCGGCATCGATTCTTTCAAGGAAAACCTCTTCCCTGTACCGGGGCATTCGAATGACCCCTTTGATAGGTGGATATTCCAGTTCCGTCTGACAGGTAAGTAAATGCGCAGAAGCGGCTCCCTCCTGCATCGAGAACATGGCTTCCACTACCAGGTCCCTGTCCTGCAAAGGCCAGGGAATATCGTACCCGGTATGGTAGCGTATCCTCCCATCTTTAAGTGTATCAATGATTTCTATTCCCGTACAATTATTGATCCACTCAGGCCTGTATTCCAGGTCGGTAAGAAAGGCATAGACATTTTTCAGGGAGCCCTCGATCAGGGCGCTGACCCTGTACTCCTTCAGATGGTTATCCGAAGATTCTTTTGTATAAATTACGACACCGCTCCGGTCACGCTTCAATTCCCATTCGGATTGACCGCAGGATGCCTTTGACAGAAGCAAGAAGCTGATTATAAAAAGATACCGGCTCACTCCCTAAAATTAACAATGAATTCTAAATAAGTCCAATAAGGACCGGGAGAATTTTCTACATTTGAGTATGGGAAAGAAAAAACCCTATATGAATCCCTACCTTGCCGGGGTTCTCCTGGGACTTGTACTTCTTGCGGCCATGTACCTTTCCGGCAGGGGACTTGGAGCCAGCGGGGGAATCAAGTACTGTGTGGTTTCGATTGTTGGTGCCAGCAGCCATGAACATGTGCTGAATTCTCCCTATTACAGCAGGTATTTTACCGGTGAAGGATCTCCGTTGAAGAATTGGCTCGTCCTTGAAGTGCTGGGCATGCTGGCTGGTGGATTCCTGTCCGGGGCCATTTCAGGAAGGCTTACATGGCGTATTGAAAGATCGCCCGGGATCAGCCGGCGAAAACGACTCCTGATGGCTTTCCTCGGGGGCATGTTTTTCGTATACGGGGCCCAGCTGGCGAGAGGATGTACGAGCGGTGCGGCACTCTCCGGCATGGCGGTACTGACGACGGCAGGCTTTGTAACCATGCTGGCTATTTTCGGATCCGGCTATCTTTTCGCATGGTTCTTCAGAAAAAACTGGGTGTAATCGATTTTGGAATGGGACCCGTAACAAGCATACTCGGATCAAGCCAGGGGATCAACCTGCTGATCGCTTTCCTGATCGGTATCGGGTTCGGCTTTGCCCTGGAACAGGCCGGTTTCTCATCGAGCAGGAAACTTGCCGGAATGTTCTATGGTTACGATGCCACGGTCCTCAAGGTATTTTTCACCGCTGCCATTGTTGCCATGATCGGGGCAAGGATACTGGAATCACTCGGCCTGCTGGATATGAGCCTTGTCTTCCATAATCATTTCTACCCCCTTTCTGCCATTGCAGGGGGCATTATCATGGGAGCAGGTTTCATTATGGGAGGATTTTGCCCGGGAACAGGGATCAGCGCGGCAGCCATAGGAAAGATCGATGCTTTTATTTTCCTTCTCGGGGGTGGAATCGGCGCCTTTCTTTTTGCAGAAACCTATCCTCTTATCGAAGCCTTTCATAACCGGGGTGACAGGGGACCGGTTAAATTATCCGAAACGCTTGGATTAAGTGATCCCTTGTTCATCCTCCTGGTCGTTCTGATGGCCGTCGCGATGTTCTGGCTTGCCGAAAAAGCCGAGAAAAGGTTTGCCAGGCCGGAAATCAGCAGGGAATTGTAGATGATAAAGAAAAATCAAAATAAGATTCCGCTCCGGATCCAGGTGTCGATCCTCCTGGTATGCTTTGCCTTACTTGCCCTGATACTGCCCGACAAGCACCGCTCAGCCTCCGAGCTAAAGCCCTCCGAAATGATCACTCTTATGAACCGGGGGGACCGCTTCCTGACCTGCGACCAGGTTGCACGGATGATGGTCTATGAAGACAGTACCATTCAGCTTGTGGACATAAGGGGTCCGGAGCAGTACATCTCAGCGCATATACCGGGTGCCATAAACATTCCTTTTGAAGACATTGTCAATCCCGATTGGGCAGGTTACCTGGATGATCCGTCACGCAACGCCGTACTCTGCGCGAACGATGATCTGCATGCTTCAGAGGCCTGGATGATGTGCACGCAGATGGGCTACCGGGATGTCAGGATCATGGCGGGGGGGATGCATGCCTGGTTTGAGATCATTATGGAATCGGAATTCACCGGAGAGCGGATCACGGCTGCCGAAAATGCCCTGTTCGAGACCCGTTACCGGGCGCGTGATTATTTTACCACCATGAACAGTCTTCCGGACAGTCTTAAAACCGCCTTCCTTGATATCAAACGAAAAAAGGAAGAAGCATTGGTAGGAGGGTGTGAGTGATGAAATACTATATGCTGCCAGCCATTTCTGCCTGCCTGCTTGTGCTCATTATCCTGGCCGTACCAGGCAAGGATTCCTTCCGATACAGTGCAGGGGAGATCATGGAAGACTTTAGCGAGCATGGCCATTTCATAGGCATGGAGAGGCTGGAGGCATTGCAGGATGAAATCGAGCTCATCCTGGTGGATGTAAGCAACGGGGAGAATGTCCCCGATCATGCACTGCCGGGTTCCGTTCGTTTTCCTGCGGAAAGCCTGGACGTCAGATCAATCCCTGAGTTCTTTTCCGGTTCCGACACGTATGTCCTGTACGCAGACAAAGTATCGCAGGCCACGGAGGTATGGATCCTCCTTACACAGATGGGCGTCGAAAATCTTCTGGTGCTGGATGCAGGATCTGATTAAAGCTATTTTCCCTTCACATAAGGATAATCAAGCGGAATGCTTTCGGTAAAAGGATGCCAGGAGAGTTGCTCCTTCTCGGCAAGCATTTTCTGATGCATGAAGCCGTTGTTACCATAGCTGAGAGACCTGGCGTCATACCCGAACAATCTCAGGTAGGCGACCGCAAAAGCAGAGCTCATACCCGTTCCGCAATATACGATAATGGGCCTGTCGGTCGGGAGGGTCCCCATCTCCAAAGGAATCCCCAGGGTACCCTGTTGTTTGTAGCGGACCGCCCCGGGAATATGTCCTGATTCATATTTATCCCTGCGCTCAAAATTCATTATGAAATAATCCTCCGGGAGTTCGAATATCTCCTTGTTCCCTGCAAAAATATCCTTTGCGCCATTTGCCAGAAGTCCCGATACCCTTTCTCTCAGGATCTCCTCTCCTGAACCCAGGGATGTTTCGAAAAATGGTTGATTCAGCGATGGTGGTTTTGGATTGGTCTCCCTTTCAAGCCGTTCCTGGTATTCGCTTCCTATGCCTTTCATCCAGAAATCGCCGGCAAAATCAGTATTCCAGCCGCTCATTCCCCAGCGCATGGAATAGACATTTCCATAGCCCATCAGACGCATCAATTGTGTTGCATATCCGGAAATATGTCCCCCGTAACAAACCAGTATGATCTTGTCATACTGGAAAGGCAGGATGTCATTTTCAAAATAGTGCAGGAGACCGTTCATTGGGACATTAACCGCGGCTTTAATATGCCCCTTCTCAAAAACAGCATGATTTCTCAGGTCAACAACCAGGTTATTTCCCCCGAGTTCCTCGTACACCGTCTCCGCCTTGATCATGCTCGGGAATTGCCGGCTGTTAACGTAATCACCCTGGTTCTTTAACTGTTGAAGCAGCAGGGCCGCCGGTCCCTCAAACTGGCTTATGGATGGCCCGGCATCCTGCGGGGTCTTTGAATCGGTAAGGGCTCTCCGGTCCCCGGACGGCTTGCAGGAAACCACTAAGGCCAGGAAAAGAAGGAAAAGGGTTCTTATCATATTTCAACCATCTCGGCATTAAAATTCAGGGTATCCTTCGGATGTCCTGATTCGTCGTAGACATACTTCGAAACGGCGATACCGCTCCGCGGATGGTTCATCAGGTTCCTTTGCGGATCCAGGTATTTTACCTCGACAACGGCACCGTGCTCATCATATACAGTCTGAGTTACAGGCACAGCCATGCCGGCAAGTGGTTCATTATCCTGGTCAAACATGGAACGTTCGATGACATTGCCGTGCTCATCGTATTTGTTTTCAAACCTGGCCCAGCCCCAGTAAAGGTTTGAAAGCTGGCCGTTAAGGCTGCTGACGGTAAACTGGGTAAGGTCACCTGCATCGTTATAATCAAAAGAGAAATAGGAAACGCCAATGTCCCCGCAATTCTCAACCGTGCAGTTGTACATGGTATCTCCCTGGAAGTTTGCCATATTGCTGACAAAACCATTTTCGTCGTAGGTAAACCTGAGTTCGTAGAAAGGACAGAATTCATTCAGAACGGTTTCTTCACCTTCGAGGTTAAAACGGTTTTCTCTCAGCTGGCCGTTGACCAGTATTTCCCACTTGTACCATGCAATCCCATTCCTGTTTTCTACAGGATTTCCTTCCTGATCAAGGAAGCGCAAGCCTGTGCGTGCTCCGTTTTCATCCAGTTTATACTCTGCTGTAAAACATCCTGAACGGCTCATGGGTTCTCCTTTGCTGTCAAAATAATGCTGGACTTCCTTATTGCCTTCATAGGAGATCTGTATCCTGGGCGCACCGCTGCGGGCACCCTCGAGCAATTCATCTCCCCTGCGATACTCCAGGCTGATCAGCCTTCCCTGATCATCGTAACTGAATTTATAATGAATGATGTCACCGGCTTCCTCTGCAGTAAGGCCATGTAAACCGCTGAAAATGTCAAATGGAGTCTCTGAAAACTTCAAATGTCTGAAATACTTTACACCTGAATTGGCAGATTTGTCTGCTGTCTGGCATGATACAGATGCCAGCAGAACGATAATAAATACGTTTTTTACTAAATGTTTCATGTTGTCAATTATTGTGCAAGTCCACCTCTGATCAGAAACCGGATCTCCGCAACAAGGTCCACATCCTTATCGACCCTGGTACCGAGGTTCCCGGATGCTGTAAGTGTAAAAGTCTCTTCCATCAGGTATTCCTGCAGATCATCCAAACTAAGTTCAAGCTCAATCGAGGTTGCATCCTGGGGTATGGTGTCCAGCCATGCCACTCTGGTGCTTCCAAGGCTTGAGGTTTCAAGAAAAAATTCGATCCGTGTTACCGGGTCAAAAGTACAATCTTCTGTTAATATGCTGACTTTTGCATCTGATATCCGGATGGAATTCAGGTTCTCCTGAGTCACCCCGTTGGCTTCCAGAATGGAGTCAACATCGGCCGATAGCTCTTCGGTCTTGAAGATTATGTCACCCGTTTCATCCGAGGGCTCGATGGTGAATTCTGTGGTATACCATCCGGAGTTAAACTTAAGCAGGTCACCCAGCAGATCCTCGCAGGCTGAAAAAACGATTGCTGCCGCTGCAATGATAAAGAAGGTATTCCGGTAATTTTTCATTTAAAAAGATTTTAAGATACTATTATATTATATGCAAATAAACTACTAATTTTTAAATTATCAAGTACTTGGACCTATATTAATTGTAATTATCTAACTATAGCCTTCCCTTGACAAGGAACTTAACCTTCGCATGAAGCTTCATTTCTTCATTGATCCTTTCCAGCAGGTAACCCTGGGCGGTAAGCATAAATTCCTTCTCCATGAAGTAGGGGAGGATATTCTCATCCGACAGGTCAAGGGAAACCGATGATTGCTCAGCGGGCATGGGATCGGACCAGGCAATTTTTGTTTCTCCGAGTGAATCTGTATACAGGGTCATTTCCATGAATCTCAGTATGCTAAAGTCACTGTAATTCCCTGATTCCTCTAGGCTTATCCTGGCCTCCTTTAGGATAACTTCTTCAATCTGGTCCGTAGCATATCCAAGCATGCCAAATATGCTGTCCAGATCATTTGAAAAGAACTCTTCGGCAAATATCTGGAACCCCGTCCGGTCGTTCGGCTGCACGTAAAAGTCCATTTCGTAATAATCGGTATCAAAGGCAGCCAGCGGCAGTTCCGGGGGATTACCGATCTCCTCGCACGAACTCAAGGTTCCGGATGCCAGGATTATTGTCAGTATCCTGAAAAGTGTTCTCCTTTTAAAGATCATTTATCCGCTTCCCATTCACGCCGATAAAATTCCAAATTCTCGGCAGGAATAAAAAATGAATCGCTATGAATCTTTTTCCTTGAGGAAGGTTTTTGATGAATATCCTGTTTGAGCAGACGAAATTTATATAAATTTATACGGTTGGATGGGTTAGATAAAAGGGTTTTCTCGGAAGAAAGACACAAACAACCCGAAGTCCGGTTTGCCATTATTTGACTATTTCACAATCGCCTGCAATGCCTGCCAACAGAGCAGTTGGGATCATGTAAACAGACATGGCACGGAATTTGGATTTCACTCAATCAGAAAAACTGTTTTTTAAAAAATTATGAGTCATGAAAACAATTAAAGCTATCCTGATATTAACCTGGGTCCTGGCCGTGGCTGCCGCAGAAACTGCCGCACCCGACAAACAGGAACCGGAGTGGCCGAAAAAACTGGATACGGAAGATGCACAGATCTCGATCTACCAGCCACAGATAAATTCACTTGACGGCGATATCCTTGATGCAAGAGCCGCACTTTCGGTTAAACAGAAGGGGCAAAAGCTCGTTTTCGGAGCCATGTGGTTCACCAGCCGCCTGGTAACGGATTTCGACACCCGGCTTGTAAGTTTGACCGATGTGCAGATTGAGTCGATCAAGTTTCCGGAGGTGGAAGGGGAGGATAAAGCGAATATGATAAGCATGCTTGAAACCGGGATTCCGGGGATGGATCTGACCTTTTCCCTTGACCGATTGCTGACCAGCCTGAAAATGGCGGAGCAATCCAGCGAATTTTCAGAGAAACTGAGTCATACCCCGCCAGAGATCATATTTGAAGACGAAGCAGCAGTCCTGGTCCTGATCGACGGAGAGCCTATCCTGGAAGATATTGAAGATACAAAGATCCAGTATGTGGTCAACACTCCCTATTTTATCCTTTACAACCAGGCAGATGGATTCTTTTACCTCAAAGGAGGTGACTGGTGGTACAGGGCCGGAAGGGTTGAAAATACCTGGCGCGAAATCGATAACCCTCCCAACTCAATCATGCAGATCAGGCCCAGCGATGAAACCTATGAAACCGATGTTGATTCCATCGCAAGGACACTGGATTACCCCCCCAAGGTAATTGTAAGCCTGGTTCCGGCCGAGTTGATCATCACCGACGGGGAACCTGATTTTGCAGCCCTTGAAGGAACCGACCTGCTTTATGTATGGAACACGGAAAGTGAGATCCTGATGGATATCAATACCCAGCATTATTTTGTCCTGATCGCAGGCCGCTGGTACAGTTCCGGGTCACTTGATTCCGGTGACTGGCAATTCGTCAACCCGGATGAACTTCCGGAATATTTCAGCAGCATAGATACCGAATCAGAAATAGGAAGCGTACGCTCCTCCATTCCCGATACCCGGGAGGCAAGGGAAGCGATGCTTGAAAACGAGATCCCGCAGACGGCCGAGATTGATCGCAAAAACGCGGCGATTGAGGTGGCGTATGACGGCAATCCCCAGTTTGAAAAAATCCAGGGAACCTCAATGGCATACGCCGTAAATACCGATAAATCGGTCCTTTACATCGACAATCGTTACTATGCAGTGGACAATGCGGTCTGGTTCGTATCGGATCATGCCACGGGTCCCTGGGAAGTCTGCGTTTCCGTTCCGGATGACGTTCAGTCCATACCACCGGATTACCCTGTATATAACGTAAAATATGTATACGTCTACGATTATACCCCTGATGTGGTTTATGTCGGGTACACTCCGGGTTACGTGTATTCTTACCGGTACCACGGAACCGTGGTTTACGGGACCGGCTATTATTACAGGCCCTGGTACGGGACTTATTATTATCCCCGTCCAGTGACATATGGTTACGGAGTCCATTACAATCCTTACACCGGCTGGGGCTTCTCCGTTGGAGTCAGCTACGGATGGATCGGCTATACCTATTACAGGAGCCCCTATTATTACACCTCCTGGTGGGGACCAGCAGGTTACCGTTACGGGTACAGGCATGGGTACTACAACGGATACAGCCGTTCCTATTACAGGGGCTACTACCACGGGTACAGCTACGGAGTATATGCCAGCAGTCGTTCGGGGTACAGGGCAGGTTACTACGATGGACATCACCATGTCGCCCATAGCCAGAATGTTTACAAAAGCAGGCCGACCGGGGTGATCCATACGGGAACGAGAGCCACTACGTACGGGTCCAGGACCGGTACGGCCGGTTCACGCTCATCCTACAGCGCACCTTCGGTAAGCGATCGTAAAAACAATGTTTACACCGACCGTAAAGGGAATGTCTACCGGAAAAAAGGCGACAACTGGCAAACCAGGGAAGATGGCTCCTGGAAAAAGAGCGATATGCCGGACCGCAGCAGGCCTACAGGTACAACTTCCACAGGCCGCACCACTCAATCAGGAAGCGGCACGGCAACCCGCACCAGGGAAGGAACCAGTACATCGACCCAACAGAGATCGGGGACCGGCACTTCGACCCAGCAGAGATCGGGGACCGGCACTTCAACCCAGCAGAGATCGGGGACCGGCACTTCGACCCAGCGTTTCTCTTCGCAGGGCTCAACGGGAACCGTCAGAAGCGGTACGCAGTCCCAGAGAACAAGCCAGGGAAGTACCTATCAAAGCAGGCAGGAACCCAGACCTGCCGGCAATACCGGTCAGGAACTGAGAAGGGAATCCCAGGCCAGAAGCCAGGGCAGCCAGCGCAGCTATAATTACCAGAAAAGCCAGCAGCAGACCAGGCAGAGTACTGCCACCCCGGCAAGTAGGAGCAGCACATCGAAAAGCAAACCGGCAAGTACCGGCCGTTCGAATGAACCTGCCACTTCCAGGGAGCGTAAAAAGTAAGCGCAAGGGCCCGGGATTATTGCAGGATTATTCCCCGGGTCTTTCAACCGCAGGAACAAATCCTGCAGTTCGCCGATAGCAAGACAATTATAACAAGAACAGGCTCAGTTGTTTTTCAACGGAACCTGTTCTTTTTTTATATTTTTTCTCTCCGGGGTTCCGATGCGCAGTCATTCCGCCAAAATCCGGGGAATCATTCCTTTCCTTTTTCAGATACTTTTGAAATTGATTTACATCGGGGACAAAATCCTTCTCCAGTTTCCGGAGCAGGGGCAGTAATCCCCTGACGGCTCTCTGACGGTCGTAGATACCCAGTTTTGCCCTATCTATGGCCTTCCTCAGGTACCGATAGGTTTCGTCGTAGACGGATGTCTGGACGGGAAATGGATGACCGTCCTTCCCGCCATGCGCGAAAGAGAACCTTGCCGGGTCCCTGAACCTGGATGGGGTACCATGGATCACCTCGCTTACAAGAGTGAGGGAGCGGAGAGTTTTGGGTCCGAGTCCCTCCAGCAGCAGGAGTTCTTCAAAATCCCTGAATTTGCGGTCATAGGCGATTGCCAGAACGCTCCCCAGTTTCTTCAGGTCTACTTCCCTGTAGCTGACATCGTGATGTTTCGGCAGGACCATCAGCCGGATCTCATCGATCATTTTCACCGGCGACTCGTGGGTCAGCTTCAAAATGCCATTTCTCGTACTTCCGGCCTTGCGGTCTGTCAGGTTCATTATTTGCCCCATATTTTCACCGACAATGGAAGTATGCGGCTCCTCCACAAAGGAATTAATGCCGGCCGAATGCCAGTGATACCTGCGCGCCAGACCGGCCGGACCGTTCATTCCCTGCTGTACGACAGACCATTTGCCTGTATGGGAGATAATAAATGAATGAAGGTAGATCTGGAATCCATCCTGGATAGCCGTGTTATCGATCTTCGCCGTAAGCCTGCTGCATCGAACCAGGGAATCGCTGTCCAGCCCTTTTCCGTCTGAATACTCCATCAGCTCGAAAGGGGTTCTGCGGGAATAGGACCCACGGCCTCCGCAAACATGTAATCCCAGATCCCCTGATAAAGGGTTAATCGCCTGTTTAAGGGCAGCCATTACCGATGTGGTTATGCCCGACGAATGCCAGTCCATCCCCAGGACCGATCCAAGCGCCTGGAACCAGCAGGGATCACTGATTTTTCGCAAAAATTCATCGCTTCCGTAATCCGACACGATGGCCTCCGTGATGGCTCCGGCCATTTTTGCCATGCGTTCGTATAACCATGCAGGAATCCTACCGTGGTGGAGCGGCAAGTCAGCCATTCCGCTTCTTTTCATCATTTTGATTAATTTTTAATCATAGTTAATGACTATATTATAATCAAAAACAGATGAAATAAAAAACTTTTTACGAGGATTTTTTCAAGAAATCCTTTACGGTTTACAGGACTTTATTGGAATCAGGCCGTTCTTTTTTTGAACCTGGATACCCTTCCGCTTCCGCTGAACAGGATTCCGGCACCGATGACAAAACCAAAGTTGTACCAGTTTCCATTATTATGGACCTCATACATTTGTATGCCGTCCGTAAACAGCGATACGATGAAGGTGAAAGGTGCGATGATGCCATGCCACAGTCCCTTTAGAAATCCTGCCGTGTTTCCAAAATCATCGGCTATACCTTCTGCAGGGTTGGCACCGGGAAAGCAGGCAGTCAGGATAAAAAGGAATAGGATAATAATGAGGGGGAGAATCATCTTGTTTTTCATTTGCTCAGATATTAAACAGGTTAATTAAGGATTTGAACTCAACAAACATTGAAAATAGGAAAAAGCTTTGAATATCTCACCTTCATGTGGGTAGCAAATGAATGTAAGATCATTGCAAAGCTTTTTCCAAGAATTCATCAGGATCTTACAACAGGATGCCTATTCTGAAGCCCCAATTGAATGCGATGGGAACTTGATCCGTACCAACGGCAAAGAAATAAGGCCAGCTCACTCCCGGGCTTGCATTTGAGAACCCATATCCGGTCCCGACATAAAGATCCACCAGGAAAACATCCGAGAAGACCCATTGCTTCCCGATATTTAACATCAGCCCGGCTTTCGTGACATTCCTGTTGTCTTCCCTCAGGCTGTAACTGGCCAGTACAAGTTCGGGCCTCACATAACCTCCTTTGAGTATATGCGCATAACGCATGCCCCTGAGGTAATAATCAGGGCTGCGGATAAATTTATATCCGGCCCTGATCCCCAATCCGGCCGCATCGTCCGGGTTGTTGAATCCCAATCCGATGAATCCGGCCGAGGCCTCAAATGACTGCCCGGGCTTGATGGCCCGCTCATAGCTGAGGCAGGTAACGCCGGAAAGGGGGGATAAAAATTGAATCTTTATCGCATTCCTGTTCTGAACGAGGAAAAGGTCTGCTGA
The DNA here is from genome assembly GCA_964627835.1 of uncultured Bacteroides sp. Taxonomy (GTDB): domain Bacteria; phylum Bacteroidota; class Bacteroidia; order Bacteroidales; family SM23-62; genus SM23-62. The sequence continues at coordinate 610 of CAZVLG010000048.1, read as the reverse complement.
ATTTGCTTCGGCAGAAGACCTTGCGGCTTCGGCATGATCAACGACCAGTTCCCGGCCATTTCCAAATACAATCCGGTCAACCTGTGATTTGAAGATGCTGAACCGGACTTCAGAATCGTACTCTGGCAGGTTGTACATTATCTCCTCTGATCCTACTTCCCGGATCCTGCAGCTTATGGTTTCCCCGTTCCTTTTGAGGATCCTGTCCTGGGCCTGCAAGGTGAACAGGCAGGCTGAAAACAGGAATACTATTAAAAAGGTAATGGTTGGTTTCATGACAATACTGATTAAGGCGGCTATACCATCGATGATGGCACCGCACTGGTTAAACATAAAAAAATCAAATTACTGCCTGGCAATCCGGCCGTACCTGCCAGGGAATTCAATGCGGAGCATTTGAGAAGTCTATTGAACGATCAATAGAATTCAATATTCATGCCAAAATGAAGAGCTACCTGGATTGCACACTTTCAATACTGCCCTCAGCCTTTTTAAAGATCTCGGAAGATCCGGCACCGCAGCTGATTATGGTCTTCATGCCATTTTCCACAGGAGTTCCGCTGAATAATACCTGAGACCTTGAAACGTGGTAAATATTCCCCGAGGTCGG
>CAZVLG010000047.1:0-7709 GCA_964627835.1 uncultured Bacteroides sp. | reverse complement strand
CAGGTCAGCTGTAACGGAGGATCCGACGGGGCGATCAACCTTGCTGTCAGCGAAGGCGTCACACCGTATTCATATGCATGGACGAGTCCCTCGGGCTTTGTCAGCAATGCCCAGAACCTGATTGGTCTCCGGGCGGGGACTTACAACGTGACGGTAACCGATAAGAACAGCTGTACCACAACGGCCGGCATTACCCTTACCGAACCGAATGCACTCAGCGCCACGGTTACCGTGCCCACCGATTACTTCGGATACGATGTAAGCTGCAACGGGGCTTCGGATGCCGATATTGACCTTACCATCAGCGAAGGGGTGGCTCCGTATACGGTACTGTGGACCGGTCCTTCGATCACGGCCGGAAACGAGAACAACGTGAATCTGAGCGGGATTTCCGCGGGAGCCTATATGGCAACCATCACTGACGCCAATACCTGCCTCACGACCAAAAATGCAACGGTTACCGAGCCTGCGGTACTTAACCCGGGACAAATAACCGGGGATCAGGACCGCTGCTACGGCGGTAACCCGGGACTCCTGAACTCGGCCTTCGGGGCCAGCGGCGGACCCACAACCCGCCTCTACCAGTGGGAGATCTCCACTACCGCCGATACCGGTCCGTTTACTGCAATTACCGGGGCCACGGGTGCCACCTATGACCCGCCGGCCGGCATCACGACGACCAGCTATTACCGCAGGGCCGTGACATCCGGAAGCTGCGGGCCCGATTACAGCAACGTGGTTACTGTAACGGTGAACCCGCTGCCGGTGGCCAGCCTCTCGGGCGATGCAGCCATCTGTTCGGGTACCTCCACGGACATTGCCGTAAATGTTACGACCGGGACCCCGCCCTACATCATTAACATCAATAACGGTGTGGGTGTGATCAGCGACTACCGCAGCCTGGATCCGATCACGGTCAGCCCGTTCACGGCACCGGTGACCTACAGCCTGGTAACCATTGTGGACAGCTTCGGCTGCCAGGTGAATGCCCCGCATGCCAACATTACCGGAAGTGCAACGATCACCTTCCTTGAGAAGGCTGGCATCAGCGTACAGCCGGTGAACCAGACGATCTGTGAGAACAACAATGCGAGCTTCAGCGTTACGGCAACGGGCCAGACGCCATACTCTTACCAGTGGTATGAGAACAACAACCCGATGGCGGGAGAAACCAATGCCACGCTGAACCTGACTGCCGTGCCGGCCAGCATGAACGGCAACTTCTACTACGTGGAGGTCACCGGCGGATGCGGCGATATTATACAGTCCGGTTTCGTGACCCTTACTGTCCAGACCAATACGGTCATTACGCAACAGCCTCAGACCACGGATATCTGCGAGAACCTGGCCACTAGCTTCCAGGTAGTTGCCACGGGTTCGACCACCGGATACCAGTGGCAGGAAGACCGGGGCAGCGGATGGCAGAACCTGATCGAGTCCGGCACATACGTGGGTGCGACCTCCAATAAGCTGAGCGTTTTCAGTGTCGATTCCATTATGACCGGGTACCAGTACAAGGTTGTCATTACGGGACTCTGTACCCCGACCCTGGAATCCGATGCGGCCACCCTGATCGTGAAGACCTCCCCGGTGGTCCGGACCCATCCGGAAGACGTGATCTCCTGTGAGACCGTGGCCACGAGCTTCTCTGTCGTGGCGGACGGGGACACCCTGAGCTACCAGTGGCAGGTGAACAGCGGGGCCGGGTTCTCCAACATACCCGAAGGCGGGGCCTATACGGGCACGAAGACCACGACCCTGACCCTGACCTCGCCGCAGGTGACCACGCAGGACGGCAATCTCTACCGGGTACTGGTCAGCGGCGCATGTAACCCGCCCCTTACCTCGGATGCCGCCCAGCTTACGGTGAACACCTTCCCGGCCATTGTACAGCAGCCTTCAGCCAAGGAGCTCTGCGAGGACGGAAACGTAACCTTCATCGCCGGTGCCACCGGTACGGGCATCACCTACCACTGGCAGCGTGACGCCGGCTCGGGATGGACCGATATCAGCGACGGAGGGATCTATTCGGGTGCCAACACGCAGAGCCTCACCATGACAGGCATACCGACGGCCAATAACGGCTACCGCTACCGCATGCAGGTAAGGGGCAACTGTGCCACGGTGAACACCAGCGCCGCAACCCTGACGGTGAACCCGAACCCGGGCGTGAACATTACGGGTGACGGGGACTTCCCGGTTGTCTGCGGCGGACTTCCCCTGAATATGAACGGGAACCCGACAGGCGGAACGGGCGGATACACCAAGCACGAGTGGACGGGCGATATCTTCAACCTGAGCTCGGTGAACACCCAGACAACGACCTTCCAGTCGGTTGCACACGGTACCTTTAATTACACCTATACGGTTACCGACAGCAAGGGATGTACCGCCAAGTCACAGGTCAGTGTCGAGAACGACCGCCCGGATGTACGGTTCTCATCCGATGCAAGGCCTTCCTGCGGCACCGTGACCATCAACTTCACGAACGAGTCGAACCGTGCCGTGGCCTACGAATGGGATATGGACGATCCGGCCAACCCGGGCACAATCACGGAAACCAATCCGTCTTACGACTTCTCCAACTATACCTCGACGGTGTCTTATTTCAACGTCGAACTGGTCGGGTTCTCGTCGAACGGATGCCGTGACACGGCCAAGCAGGTTGTAACGGTCTACCCGAGCATCGACGCCACCTTCACCATTGTTCCCGACGAGGACTGCAACCCGGTTATTGCAGCGATGCAGACCACGCCGGGCGGATCGTCCTATTATTGGGACTTCGGTGACGGCAATGCACAGAACGGCTCGTACCTGATCCAGCACCAGTTCAACAATACCGGTACGGATCCGGTAAGCTACACGGTCACCCTGACGACTACTTCCTTCTACGGATGTACCGACCAGAAGACCGCCGACATTACCGTACATCCGCTGCCGACGGTGAACTTCACGGCCGACCCGATCGTCCAGAAATACCCTGAAGCAACGGTTAACTTCAATAACCTCACACCGACGGGATCCTGGACATTCCTCTGGAACTTCGGCGACGGAAATACCTCCACGGAGGTTTCCCCGACCCATACCTACGACGGACCGGATGATTACATCGTGACCCTGTCGGCCCTTACTACGTTCTGCAGCGACAGCAACAGCCATACCATCACGATCGAACCGGCCACCCCGGTTGCCGCCTTCGATCCGCCGCCCTCGGACTGTGCACCTCTGTCAATTGACTTTGTGAACAATTCGGAGTATGGCGACAGCTATGTGTGGGACTTCGGCAACGGGTCCGTATCCTATAAGAAGAACCCGAGCTTCACCTACTACGAATCCGGGGCCTTCCAGGTCACCCTGACCGTATACGGCCCGGGCGGAACGGATACCTATAGCGAACTGGTAGAAGTGAGTACGACACCGACGGCCTATGCAAACGTATCGCCGCCGATGGTATTCGTCAACGACGTTCCCGTGAAGTGCTTCAACCTGTCGACCGATACGGTGAAGGCAACCTACCTCTGGGAATTCGGCGACGGCAAAACTTCCGATACCCTCGCACCTGCCCACGTATACACCGAACCCGGCCGGTACGACATCACCCTGACGGTTACCAACGGGAACCAGTGCAGCGATGAATTCGTCTACTCCTATATTGAAGTTGAACCGGCCGGTGAGATGAAGTTCCCGACCGTCTTCAAACCCAGCCAGGAAGGCCCGGCAGATCCTCAATTCCGTCCCGGACAGGACAACAACCAGATTTTCTTCCCGGGTGTGTACAACCAGGTGCTCGAATACGAACTGGTGATCTATAACCGCTGGGGCGAGCAGATCTTCATCAGCAAGGATGTGAACATCGGGTGGAACGGATGGATCAACGACACCCGGATGGCCGAACAGGGCGTGTACATCTGGAGGGTGCGCGGTAAGTATGCCAACGGGCAGAACTTCACCGACGTCGGCGACATTACCCTGCTGAAATAATCCCAAACTCTCATTATAGAACCCCATGCCCGTAACACCTGGGCATGGGGTTTTTTTTATTCAACAATTATCCATATATTTGTTATTCGCGATTCGCGAATTGTGAATCCAAACGAACTGAAATGAAAAAGCATAACGGAATGCGGCCCCAGGATATCGTAGTCCTGCTGAAGATCATTGCACTGAAACATGACAACTGGAGGAACTCGGACCTTGCCCATTCTTTACAAATCAGTGCTTCAGAAATCAGTGAATCCCTGAACCGCAGTAAAATAGCAGGACTCATCGATTTAAATAAACGAAAAGTGCATATGAACTCCTTGAGAGAATTCCTTATCTATGGCTTGAAATACGTATTTCCGGTCCAGCCAGGAGCTATGGTGAGAGGGGTCCCGACTGCCCATTCCGCCCCACCGGTCAATGAAGTTATCACCGCATCGGACGTATACGTTTGGCCTTATTCGGAAGGAAATTCGAAGGGACAGGCAATCGAGCCGCTTCACAAGGCAGTACCAGAAGTAGTACTGTTAGATAAGCCCTTCTATGAGCTTATGGCCATTGCCGATACCATACGGGTAGGACGGGCAAGAGAATTTAAAATTGCCGTTGAAGAACTTGAAAAGCGGTTGCAACTTGCCTAGTGCGAACATCATAATGCTGCAAACCGTTGCTTATGGTTCGGGTGATGACAGGGCAGCATACATTGAACGGTTGATAAGAGAAATTGCAGCAATAGAATAATGAACAAGCCTTGCGTCATATGGATCACGGGACTGCCGGCATCCGGCAAGACCACCACCGGGGAAGCCCTGGTAAAAGCCCTGAAGGAAAGGGGACAGAAAGTCGAACACCTGGACGGGGATATCATGCGCAAGTTGTTCCCCGGAACGGGGTTCAGCCGGGAGGATCGCGACAGCCACATCTACCGCGTGGGGTACCTGGCCGCCCTGCTGGAAAAACACGGTGTTTGCGTGGTGGCCTCCTTCGTTTCCCCCTACCGGGAAGCCCGCGCCTTTGTCCGGGGCCAGTGCAAAAACTTTATCGAGGTTTACCTTTCCACGCCCCTTGAGGAATGCGAACGAAGAGACCCGAAAGGATTATACAAAAAGGCCCGCCGCGGGGAGATCAAGCAGTTCACCGGCATCGACGATCCCTACGAACATCCCGAGAACCCGGAAATCGAGATCGACACCAGCCAGCAATCCATCGAAGAAACCCTGGAAATAATTCTCCGTTTCCTGCGGATATGACCGAAAATAAAAATACATGCATTCAATATGAGCTCCAAAGAAGATAATTTCAGGAAAATATATGCCCTGGCGAAGGACCTGCACGGGCTTGCGCCGTGGAAATGGATGTTTGAATCCGATGTTTTCGGTGTACGGATCCCGGAAACCGGCAGTATCTATTTCATCAGCATCATGGGATCCAGGGAAGAGTTCTTTGCCGTTTCGGCTTACCGGGATGTCCGGGCGCTTGCACAGTTCTGGCAGTTCCAGGAAGGAGACGATGATCCGGAGCCGGTAACCTTCCTTACCATCCCGCAGATCATGCTTTCCTTTACGGACCGTGAAAACCTCAGTCCCGGGCAGCTTGCAAGCATAAAATCCGCCGGGATCCCTTTCCGGGGCAAAGGGCGCTGGCCTTCCCTGGAGGAGATCGTCCCGGCATACCTTCCCGTTCTTCCGGAAGGCAGATCTCTCTCGGACGCTGTCATTATACTGGAACAAACCCTGGATGTGGCCCGCCGTTCCGAAGATAATCCCGCCCTTGTTAGCCCGGAAGACATGGGTGAGGAGGTATACCTGGTGCGTGAGCGGACAGGGGAACGTCCCTCCGGTCCCTGGAAAGACCATTACCTGGAATTGGACCCGGACCTTGCCGGGGTGACCTACCAACTGATCTTCCTGGAAGAAAGTGCCCTCAAGGTTTCACGGCTCCCGGAATCACGAAAGATCGTTCAGCTTGACCTGGTCATGCTGCCCACTCCGGTAAAGGAGAAGGGAAGCAAAGGGTATTTCCCCTTTGCCCTGCTTTTTCTGGATGAAAAAACGGGACTCGTCCTCGGGGTGGATACGCTCGCCCCGAAACCCGACCTCGACACCATGTACGAAACCCTGCCGCAGCGGGTGCTGGATAAGTTGCTGGAACTCGGCTTCCTCCCGCAAAGGATCGAGGTTCGCTCATCCCTGCTGGCAGGCCTTCTAAAACCGGTGCTGGATACGGCAAATGTCCGGTTGCTGCCTGTCAGGACCCTGGAAGCCATGGACGAAGCGGTCTTATCATTGATCGAACACCTGGGCCCCACGGGTAATTAAACCAGCTCACCCAGTAAGGATACCAGCCGGTCAAGCGTAACGATTTTCACGCCGTCCTTCATATCCCACCCGTTTTCCACGGGAGATACGACGAGTACCCGGTCCGCCCTGATATCCTCTATAGCCGACCGGTTCCCCCTTGTCAGGGACGGGGATACGGATGCTTTGCATTCGATGGCGATCCTGGTCCCTTTATGTTCAATGATAAAATCCATTTCCGCACCCTGCCCCGACCTGTAGAAGAAAATACCGGCGGATGGCAGGTGACCGCTAATCGTCTCCAGGACGAGTGTTTCCCAGAATGAACCGAATGCCGGATGTCCCGCCAGGGCTGCAAAATCCGGCAAACCCAGGAGGGAGGCTAGTATCCCGGTGTCGCTGATATACACCCTGGGCGATTTTACCAGTCTTTTCCCGGTGTTGGAATAATAGGGCCGTACACTCCTCAGCATGAAAGTACCCTCGAGCAGGTCCAGGTAATTCCTGACCGTGACATTGCTCACACCCAGGGAATTGCCGATAGAACTGAGATTAAGGGTCTGGCCGTTAAGATGGGCAAGCATCTGCCAGGTCCTGCGCATGGTCATAGGAGACACCCCGGTCCATTGCAGAACGTCACGTTCAAGAAACGTGGTGATAAAGTCCTCCCTCCATCTTTCCGACCGTGAATAATCTGCCAGCAGGCTTCTGGGGAATCCGCCCTTTACCATGTATTCCTCCACGGAACTCCTGTCCCTGATCTCCTCCCATAAAAACGGCGTTAACCGGATGTAGGCAATACGCCCGGCAAGGGATTCTGAACTCTGCTTAAGCATATCCCGTGAAGCAGAACCGAGAACCAGGAATTTCCCGTTCCCTCCCCACTCATCCGTCAGGCTCCGAATCAGCGGAAAGAGATCCGGCTTGCGCTGAATTTCATCAATGCAGATCAGTTTGTCCTTCTGGGAAATAAAGAACCATTCCGGGTCATCCAGTTTCCTGTAATCGGAAGGCCTTTCCAGGTCAAGGTACACTACCCCGGGATCTCCATGTATCAGGTTCCTGACAAGTGTGGACTTACCGCATTGCCTTGGCCCGGTAATGGCTGTAACCGGATTCGAGGCCAAACCCTCCCTGATGTCCTGTTCTATTTTTCTTGGTATATACATTCGTTAACCATGCAAATTTAAAACATTATTTTTATTTTACATGGTTTATTATGATTAAATTGTACAAGTTCCGGTCCTCTGCTCAGCCAATGAAAGCCGGCGGGAATTATCCTTTTATCTGGCCAAATCTGTAAAAAAAACGTACTTTTAGCCAGATTTAAGGGCCGCCGGGATCCCGTTCCGTTCAAAACGACCCCGATGAAAAGAAACCTGCTCCATATCGTCATCCCCTTGCTGCTCCTACCCGTGACAGCCAGGTCCC
>CAZVLG010000046.1:0-10963 GCA_964627835.1 uncultured Bacteroides sp. | reverse complement strand
TATATCCTGATTATGTGCTTGATTTGATTAAAAAAGGCACCTGCCAAAATTTGTTCTTAAGAAAATTTTGAAGTGCCGTTTTAATCAATCAAGCAAAAAAGAGAAAAAAAAGAAGGGGCTGCCCCTTTTGAGACAGCCCCTCGCATGTAATCATTCTGGATGATTAATCCCTGTATGCGACCTTGTCATCGACGGGAATATATTTTCTCCACTGGTCGGTGCGGAACTGCCAGCAAACGGAGATGTATTGAACCTTGGTGCCGGAATAATTCGCGAAACTGACGCTTTGATCGCCCAGGTCCTGACCCACGTAACCGGTGTTTATGAAATCCCCCAGGTATTGCTTGTATTTAATATTGAAACCGCCCGGGAGCTGGATTCCAACAAACCAGGAGGGCACTAATCTTTCGGTTTTCGCGCTGAACCATTCCGTATCCTTCAGTTTTGTCCCGTTCCTGTCGTTAGAGAGCCAGCGCTTGCCCTTGTATAGGAAAAGCAATTCGTATTCACCGCCCCCGAACAGGTAAAAGTTTTTGTCAAACACACCTATCTTCAGCGCAAGCGGAACCCCGACATTATACGAACGGCGAATGGTTTTGGTCGGAAGATCGGTATCGTAGATAAAACCAACGTTCCGGACTGAAAGTCCCGAGTAAAGCCCGAGATTGTTGATGAAATCCATATGCCAGTACTGGCCGGCATTCAGGAAGAACGTATACCTGAGCCTCTCATTTATATTCTGACTGGACTGGGGAGTACCGGCAATATCGGCCCACTGGAACAGACTTTCCCAGCTCGACACAGCGTAGACATCCTGAGATTTTACTGGCTGGGCAAAAAGAACCGGAACAACCAGGAGAATGCTACAAATGTATTTTTTCATGGTAGTCGATTTTTGTTTTTGAAAATATTGCGGCGCGAATATATAGAATAAGATAAATAAGTTCCAAATAAGTTTATTAAAATCTTGCCAGGGCTTTCTCGGCCACGGTATCGCCGATGGAAAGGCAGGCCGTAGCAGCCGGAGAGGGGGCATTCAGCACGTTGACGGCCCATTCATTCTCGGCAAAGACGAAATCGTCCAGGATCTCTCCGTTCCGGCTTACTGCCAGGGCTCTCACCCCGGCTTCCCCTGGCAAAAGGTCATCCATGCGGATCTCGGGGATCAGCTTCTGCAGGGCCCGTGTAAAGGCCGCTTTGTTATAGGAACGGTAATACTCGGCAAGCCCGAATTTCATGAATTTGAACATGACCTTCTGGAAGCCGGGAAATCCCAGCGCCTTGCCAAGGTCCTGGAAGGAAATGTCCGATTTTTTGTATCCCTCTTTCTTGAAGGCGAACACGGCATTCGGTCCCGCTTCAACCACCCCCTTCATCATCCGGGTAAAATGCACTCCCAGCCAGGGAAAGTTGGGATCCGGGGTGGGGTAGATGAGGTTTTTCACCAGGTACTGCCGCTCCTTTTTGATGGTCATGTACTCCCCCCTGAAAGGGATGATGCGCAGGTCCAGCCTGGGGATCGTCATGGCGGCAATCTCATCGGAATACAGACCAGCCGTGTTGATCACCAGTTTTGAAGAAAACACTTCCTGGTCGGTAACAATCTCCGAATAGCCTTTCCTGGTATGGATATTCAGGACCTTCTGCTTAAAAAGGATCCCGGCGCCCTTGCGCCCTGTCACGATCTCGGCCAGTTTGTCGGCGACCTGTTTGAAATCGATAATGCCTGCATAGGGTACCTCGATGGCTTCCAGGCCGTGTACATGCGGCTCTTTTTCCTTCATTTCTGCCGCGGAGATCATCCGGATCCTGTCCAGTCCGTTCTGTTGTCCCATTTCCAGGACGGTGGAAAGGACGGCCCGCTCCCTTTCATCGGCGGCAACGATGACCTTCCCGCAAAGCTCGTAAGGAATTCCTTCCCTGTCGGAAAACTCCAGCAGCTGTTTGTACCCGCTGATGCAGTTCAGTGCCCTGAGGCTGCCCGGGCGGTAATAGATGCCCGAATGGATCACCCCGCTGTTTTTCCCGGTCTGGTGCATGGCCACCCCGGGTTCCTTCTCCAGGATGAGCAGTTTGATGTCCGGTTTCTGTTCCAGGATCTTGTAGGCGGTTGCCAGTCCCACGATCCCCGCTCCGACGATGGTAATATCGTATTGCATTTTTCTGTGTAATGTAAGGTTTGGTTTATCTCAGATGATCTTGAATGATGCTTTCATATTGTTCCATGATCCTGCGCATGGTGTTATTCCCTGTCGGCAGTTCCAGTTCATCGACACGGGCCACCGGCAGTACGTGGATGGAAGTGCCGGTGAGGAACAGTCCGTCCACCCGAGGCAGTTCATCCAGCATGATCTTTTCCTTGCGTACCGGGATTCCCGTTTTCATGCAGGCTTCAAGCACGTATTTACGGGTGATCCCGGGCAGTATAATATCATCGGGGGGCGTAATGATGGTACCGTTTTGAACGATGAAGATATTGGCCTTGCTGGCTTCCGGAAGGGATCCCTGTGAGTCCACAAGAACGGCTTCGAATGCACCTGTTTTCCGGAGTAATTCCCCGATCTCTTTCCGGAAGGCGGGTCTCCAGACCTTTTTATTGGGATCCTCTCGTTCGAAGGGAAAACGTATGACTTTCACCCCTTTTTTGTAATCTTCAGGACCCGGATAGCGGTGTGCCACAAAGTAGGCAAGAAAGTAATGGCTTTTTTGGGATCGCAGGTTCATGACAAATTTCACGTTCCCTTCGCTTGCAGGATTCTCCCGGATCAGTTTCTCAAGATATTCCCGGATGGTCTGCCTGCTGAGCCAGGATTTCCGGCCTTCCAGTTCAAGGGATGCAAACAGGCGGTCCAGATGATCCTCAAGAAACAACAGGCGTTTTCCGACCAGCCTGGCCACCTCGTAGATGGATTTGCCCTCGTCGATCAGTCCCATATGAAACGACCCGCAATCCAGGACCCTGCCGTCCAATATGTAATATGGCTGAACGCATTCCTTCATGTGCCCGCAAAAGTAGACATTTTGAAGGAATCGCAATATGACTTTCGGCATGCCGCATGCAGGCATTGCCGATGAACCAGCGCTTATTCGTATTTAAGCGATTCTGCAGGGTTCACCAGGGCCACCCGGATCGACTGCCAGGAAACCGTAACCAATGCGACGAAAAGCGATAGAACAAGCGCAAGGGCAAATATCCAGACCGTTATATCAATGCGGTACTGGAAATCCTGAAGCCATTTATTCATTCCAAACCAGGCCACCGGCCAGGCAATGACATTGGCTATGATGACCCATTTGCTGAAGTCCTTCATCAACAACAGGACCACACCGTTGATCGAGGATCCGAAGACCTTGCGGATCCCGATCTCCCTTGTCCGTTGCTGGGCCATGAACGCTGAAAGTCCAAGCAGCCCAAGTGCTGCTATGAATATGGTCAGGAGGGTAAAATACTTGAATATCCTGCCGATAACGATCTCCGCCTTGTAGTACTGGTCCAGGTTATCCGAAAGGAAATCATAATCAAACGGATAATGATCGCCGAATTCCGTACGTTTGGCGTCTATGAACTCAAGCACGGCCTCCGTATTCTTTCCGCTGGTACGGATGTTGAATAAAGGCATGAACCTGGGATTTTCCTGAAGGATCAGGACGATGGGTTCGATCTTATTATGAAGGGAGGCATAGTGGAAATTCCTGAACACACCGACCACTTCACCATCCCTTTGCGGCGGACCATCAAGCTGGATGCCGAATTGCCAGCGCTTGCCGATCGCTTCTTCTCCCCATCCAAACTCTTTGGCTGCGGACTCATTGATAATGAACGCGTTGGTAGCATCGGTTTTCATGTTCCTGTCGTAATTCCTTCCCTCGACCATTTCGATGCCCATCATGTCCATGTAATCGTAGTTGATAAAGAACAGATTGACCCCTTTATCAAACAATTCACCTCCTTCACCTTCTATTCGCTGTACTATGATCCCGACATTTGAACCGGGATTCGACCCGGACTGGGAGACTGCCAGGATATCCGGATTAGCCAGCAACTCTTCGCGGAAAGCATCGTAGCTTTTTCTCAGGGTGGTATCGCGTACGGTCATGACGATTACATTTTCCTTGTCGAAACCCAGATCCGTGGTTTTCATGAATTTAAGCTGTCCCGACACAATCATCGTCCCGATGACCATGATCACCGAGATGGTGAACTGGACCAGGACCAGGATCTTGCGAAAGGAGCCCCCGCCTTTCCCTCCGGCTATCAGTCCCTTGAGAACCGTTACCGGATTGAATCGGGAAAGGTAGAAGGCGGGGTACAGGCCGGACAGGAGGCCGATAAGAATGGTAATACCCAGGCCGATCAGATAGATCTCCTTCATTTCAAGGATCCCAAGGCTGAGGACCTTACCTGTAAGATCGTTGAAGAGGGGAAGCAGGAGGTGGACCAGCAGCAATGCGATCAGAAAAGAAATAAATGCGATCAGGACGGACTCGGACAGGAACTGCCTGATCAGCATCCTGCGGGAAGAACCCGCAACCTTTCTCAGTCCCACTTCCTTTGCCCTTCGTGCGGAACGGGCGGTGGCCATATTCATATAGTTGATGCTGGCAATGATCAGTATAAAGGCCGCGGCAAACAGGAATATATATACATACGACCGGTTGCCTTTCGGCAGATCGTACTCAAGGTTCATCGGGTTCAGGTGGATCTCCGACAGGGTGGTCCCCATAAGGTTGAAGCCGCCCTTGATCTGGTCGCCGACCTCCCGCATATACTTGTCATAGAAACCGGGGAACTTGTCCAGCACATCCTGGAAATTACTGTTTTCACCCAGGAGGACGTAAGTGTAGATGCCAACGTTCCAGAATGACAGTCCGCTTCGATCGTTGAGCCGTTCCGGCCCGATTTGCTCACCCAGGGTGGCCACCGAGATCAGTCCGTTGAATTTCATGTGCGAGTTGGCCGGAAGGTCCCGGATCACCCCGGTGACCTCGTAAACATTATTATTTATGTCCTCCAGGGTTTTGCCCAGGGGATTTTCCCCGGCCCAGTGTTTTCTGGAAAAGCGCTCCGTGACCACGATGGTATTGGGCCGGGCAAGGGCTTTTGATGGCTGTCCATAAACAAAGGGATGTGTGAACAGTTCAAAGAAGGTAGAATCCGCATACCAGATGCTGTCTTCCTGGAATTCACGGTCCCCCTCCCTGAAATAAAGGGTTCCCACAGGCAGGCATCGGGCATATTGGACGATCTCCGGGTATTCGTCCATCAGGGTCGGCCCGAGCGGGGCCTGGGTGACGGCAAACTTATGGAACTTATTATCCAGCGTGAAATCCGATTCCAGGCGGTACACCCGTTCGCTCAGTTCATGATGTCTGTCGTAGGTTATTTCATCGTAAATGTAAAGGATGATAAGGATGGTTACGGTCAATCCAACGGCAAGGCCAAGGATGTTTATGGCGGAGTAATATTTGTCCTTGACAAAACTCCGCAGAGTGGTCTTAATGAAATTTTTAAACATGGGGTCAGGCTCTAATACTCTTAATTAAGCATTATAAATATACAAAATATGCCGAGGAAGATCCAAATTCTTTATGCGGGTTATTTGAGGAACTGTGCAACTTTCTTTAATGTTTTCCGGTCATTCGTTCTGTTGCCATTTTTTGTATCTTTGTAAGACAAAATATTTTTATCGGAATATTTACAGGAATCCGCAGAGATACTTATCATAAAAGCGGCAGCGGCGCAAAAGTTGTGTAAATTATCGAATTTGCATATATTGTAATGGATTAAACATCCTGATATGGAAAATAAGCTGGTGTTTTTTGTGGACGATGACAAAATGATCCTGAACCTGCTTGAGTATACTTTTAAAAGCAGGGCAGGAATTGATGTAAAAACCTTTTTTTCCGGAGAGGAATGCCTCGAAAACATGCATCTGAAGCCTGACCTTGTGGTACTGGACCACCTGTTTCCCGAAGATACGGGTCAGTTGAGCGGACTGGAAGTCATTAAGAAAATGCGGGAAGCGGACAAGAATGTTTCCATCATCGTTCTTTCCAGCCAACAGGATGAAAGTCTGATTCCGGAATTCTTAAAAGTCGGGGCGAAACAATACATCTCCAAAGACGATTACTTCATTGATGCCCTGATTGAAACGATCGAAGCTGAAGTCGGATCCTGATCGCCTGCCCGGATCTCCTGAACCTGCCGAATCTAAGTCTTTTCCTGCTTCTTAGATGGGTATGTCCATTATGCGGGGGCAGGACATAAAAACTTTTGTATTTTGATTATTAAATTATACTTTTGCACGACAAATTTTCGGTGCTGTGGGAGGATTGAGACAATATGCGATCCCGTTCAGGGGTCTGAAGGAGGGGAAGCACTATTTTGAATTTGTTGCGGACCACTCGTTCTTTGAGCAGTTTGATTCATCGGAAATTGACAGGGGACTGGTAAAGATCAATGTTGAACTGATCAAACATTCCCAGTTCCTGGAACTTCATTTTGAGTTGGCAGGCAAGGTAACCGTCACCTGTGACCGATGCCTGGATTCATTTGTTCTTCCAATTGAGCACCAGGCAGTTCTGTTCATCCGGTTTGATGAGAAGACCCGGGAGCAATCCGATGAAGTACTGATCCTCGCGGATTCCTCCAACGAGGTCCGTCTGGAGCAGTATATTTACGAGTATATTCACCTGGCTTTGCCATATCAGAAGGTACATCCGGAAGTAGACGGGCATTCCGGCTGCAACCCGGAGATGATGGACAAACTCCGGGAGCATGCAGCGAACGATGAATCAGGCGGCGAGGATCCAAGATGGGATAAACTAAAGGGATTAATTAATAAAACTGAATAAAATGGCGCATCCAAAGCGAAAGACATCCAAGACAAGAAGGGATAAGAGGCGGACCCATTATAAGGCCAAGTCCCCCACCCTTGCCACCTGCCCGACAACTGGTACGGTACACCAGTACCACCGTGCCTATTATGTCGATGGAAACCTTTACTACAAAGGGAAACTGGTTATTGAGGAAGAAGCATAAACCTGCATGCGGATAGGTGTCGATATCATGGGAGGGGATTTTGCCCCTGAAGCTAGCCTGTTAGGCTCCGTCCTGGCTCGAAAGGATCTTCCTGATGAAACCGATCTGGTTCTGTTCGGGGACCAGCAACGGATACAGGAAATTGCAACCCGCGAAAGATATGATCTGAGCGGGTTTACTGTTTTTCATACCCGGCAATCCGTTGAAATGAACGACAACCCGGCAAGGGTTTTTTCTGAAAAACCGGAGTCGGGGATGGCCCAGGGCCTGCGCATGCTCAAGGCAGGCAAACTGGATGGATTTGCTTCCGCAGGCAATACGGGTGCCATGCTTGTGGGTGCCATGCAGATCATAAACTCCATTCCCGGGGTAATCCGCCCGTGCCTTGCCACTTCCATCCCCAATGACAGGGGAACCCCGACCATCCTTCTGGATATCGGACTGAATCCCGATGCAAGGCCGGATGTACTCTACCAGTACGGGATATTCGGCTCGATCTACGCAGAACTTGTACACGGGATGAAGGATCCGAAAGTGGGACTCCTGAATATCGGCAAGGAGGAGGAAAAAGGGAACCTGCTGACCAGGGCAACCTACCAGGCCATGAAGGGCACAAAGGAATTCAATTTCATCGGCAGTGTCGAGGGAAATGATTTTTTTCGCGACAACGGGGTTGATGTCGTGGTTTGTGAGGGTTTTGTCGGGAACGTCCTGGTTAAGGAACTCGAGGCCTTTTATGACCTGCTGCGACGGAGAAAAATCCAGGATGATTTCACGGAACAATTCAATTTTGAAAGGTATGGAGGCACCCCCATACTGGGAATACTTTCACCCGTTATCATTGGTCACGGTATCTCCAACGGACCGGCCATTAAAAATATGATCCTGCATACCGGAAACGTGATAAAATCAAACCTAATCGGAAAAATTAAAGATAAATTTCAGTAATGACAAAAATCAGAGCGGCCATCACCGGTGTTGGAGGGTATGTTCCCGAATACCGGCTTACCAACGATGAACTGAGCACCATGGTGGATACCAGTGATGAATGGATCATGCAAAGGATCGGGATCAAGGAAAGAAGGATCCTGAAAGACAAAGGCAAAGCCACTTCGGACATGGGGGCGATGGCAGTCAAGGATCTGCTTGACAGAACCGGCACATCTCCAAAAGAGATTGAACTGCTGATCACGGCAACCGTTACGCCCGACATGTTTTTCCCGGCAACTTCCAACCTGGTCGCGCATAAAGCCGGGTTAAAAAATGCCTGGACCTTTGATCTGGTTGCTGCCTGTTCGGGATTTCTGTTTGCCCTGGAGACCGGAGCCAATTTCATCGAAACCGGAAAGTATAAAAAAGTGATCGTGCTGGGAGCCGATAAAATGTCATCCATCGTGGATTATACCGACCGCACCACCTGTCCCCTGTTCGGAGACGCAGCGGCCTGTGTGCTGCTGGAACCAACGACCGAAGATGTTGGAGTTATTGACAGCATGCTGCATGTGGATGGTTCAGGTGCGCCGCACCTGCATATGAAAGCCGGCGGGTCCCTGCGCCCGGCTACCCATGAGACAGTGGACCGGAAGCAGCATTACATCTTCCAGGAAGGACAGACCGTCTTTAAATTCGCAGTTTCACACATGGCCGATATAGCTGTTGCCATGATGAAGAAACACGGCATCACCCCTGAAGAGCTTGCCTGGCTGGTACCCCATCAGGCAAATCTACGCATTATTGAAGCCACGGCAAGAAGGATGGGGATACTAAAAGAGCAGGTAATGATAAATATTCAACGGTATGGAAATACCACCGCGGCTACCATCCCGTTATGCTTATGGGAATGGGAAGATCAGCTCAAGAAAAACGATAATATCATTCTTTCAGCCTTCGGAGGCGGATTCACCTGGGGCGCGGTTTATTTGAAGTGGGCCTATAATGGTGCCCGGAAAGCTTGACCATTCCGTACGAAATACATAATTTTGGGGAAAATATAATACCATGGCAAAGATGTATAATGAGAATGAGACCAATGGAATCAATATCATTGGCATTGGCACGAAAATAACAGGCGATGTAAACTCCAACGGGGATATACGGGTAGATGGGAGTCTTACAGGGAAGCTTATTACCAAGGGGAAGGTCGTTATCGGAGAGACCGGTACGGTTAAGGGAGAAATAAATTGCAAGAATTCGGATGTGGAAGGCTCCATCGAAGGTAAGATTACGGCATCTCAGTTGCTGTCGCTAAAATCCAAAGCCAAGATCCATGGTGATATCATTGCTGCGAAACTTGCCATTGAACCCGGGTGCCAGTTTACCGGTAACTGCGATATGAATGTCGGCAGTCCAAGCCATGAAGAAACAATCCAACCCGAAAAAGCCGAAAAACAAGCCGTCGACGCTAAATAGCTATGCCAGGTACTCCGGACTTGCTTTTCAGATGATCGCCATCATCCTGGTCGGGGTATTCGGCGGAATAAAGCTGGATGAAATAGTGAAATGGGAATTTCCTGTATTTACCCTGGTCCTGACACTGCTTTCGGTCATGGCATCCATGTATTATGCAATCAAGGACCTGATCCGGCCTAATGATTAAATCATGCAGGATTCGCTTCGGAAATTCAGCTTCAATCTTTTTCTGCTTGCACTCCTGCTGACCGCTGCCGGATACGGGCTTTTTCTTTTCGTGGTGCCCGATTCCTATTTCCCCCTGTTCCCGGTTGTTCCCTTCTTCCTGTTTGCCGTTACCATCGTTGTGCATATCTACCTGGTCAGGGCAAGCGGGAACGATTCCCGGAAATTTAGCGCCAAATACCTGGGCGCCATGGGAATAAAACTGCTCATCTACATCCTGTTCCTGATTGTTTTCCTCTTTCTGGCAACCGAGCATGCCATAGCTTTCCTTGTCAGCTTCCTGGTCTGTTATGCCGTTTTCACCCTGGTGGAAGTCGTCGCTATTCTGAAACACCTGAAACGATCCTGAAAGGGAATCATCGAAATAACTGCCGGGCAGTCGATTAAAAACAGCTAAGAATTCATTCTTATAACCTTTGTTTTTATTATTTTTATCACTCTTATACCTTGCAAGCGGTTTGAGCAGAAAAGTCGTTTCATACATCCTGGGAGCGCTGTTGTTACTCCTCCTTTTCGCCGCCCGGCCCGGGCAGCAGGATCATTCTCAGGACCGGGCCACCAATGCCGGGGCCGCGGACACGCAGGCAGTTGAAGTTCCATCCGAAACCCCTGAACCGCATTCCGCCTTGACTCATCCCGTGGCTACCGATCCCGGTTCCAGCGATGGACATTCCCAAACAACCGACCCGCCTGGTGCAGAAGGAGAAGAGGCAGCAGGATTCTCCCCTTCCACCTTCATATTCGACCATATACTGGATGCATACACATGGCATATACTCACGTATAAGGATTTCCACCTGAGCGTTCCGCTGCCTGTGATAATCTATTCCGAGACCCGGGGATTGAACGTGTTCATGTTCAGCAAGTTCCATCACGGACATGCGGATTATCGGGGATTCAGGTACGAGCTGCAGGGGGAGAACCGCGGTAAAATTGTTGAAATACTGGAGGACGGGAGCACCGCACTTCCGAAACTGGACCTGTCCTTTACCAAGAATGTACTGGCCATCCTGATCAGTTTAATCATTATGCTGCTGGTTTTCCTATCCGTTGCCAAGGCGTATGCACGCCGTCCGGACAAGGCCCCGACCGGCTTGCAGAATCTGATGGAACCAATCATCCTCTTTATACGGGATGATATCGCCCGGCCCTCCATCGGCGCGCATAAATACGAAAAATTCATGCCATTCCTGCTATCCGTATTCTTTTTCATCTGGTTCAACAACATGCTCGGCCTGATCCCGCTGTTCCCCTTCGGGGCAAATATCACGGGCAACGTTACGGTTA
>CAZVLG010000045.1:0-19783 GCA_964627835.1 uncultured Bacteroides sp. | reverse complement strand
TATACTGCAGCGCAATCTGTCCCCTGGGAATCCTGCAGGACCTGGTGAGCAGGATTCGCAGAAGGACAAAAAGAAAAATACACCGGTACCGTTTTGGCAAACCGCATAACTTCTGGAGATACAGCTTCCTGGCAGTTCCGGTGATCATTTTACTTGCTGGAGGAACGATGCTCGGGATCAATCTCCTAGATCCTTACAGTATTTTCGGACGCATATTCTCGGATCTTGGCCAGCCGGCTTACCTTTGGATCAACAACCGGTTAGCGGGACTGTTTGAGAGCATGAATGCATATTTCCTGTACCCTGAGGATATTACACCTGCGAGGGGACTGAGCTATATCATCCCTTCCGGGATGCTGATAATAGTGGTTTGGTTATCGTTTTACCATGGAAGGCTTTACTGCAATACGGTTTGCCCTGTCGGTACATTGCTTGGCCTGATCTCCAGGGTATCGGTATTCCGGATAAAGATGATTGAAAGCCGCTGTACAAAATGTGCGAAATGTGTCTTTGCATGCAAGGCCTCCTGCATCGACGTGAAGAACCTGTATGTGGATTTTTCAAGATGTGTGGGGTGCTTCAATTGTCTGGCAGTATGCCCGGAGGATGCAATCAAGTACCTTCCGGGCGGTGCCGGTCAACCCCCCAAGGCCGTACCGTTACGGTCCGGAACTGAATCTTTGCCGATTGTGGGATTCAGTGTGCCAAGAAACAAGGGCAGGAGGGAAGCCATAATCCGGATGCTGTCCTCAGGTTTGGCATTGACAGGCCTGTCAAGAAAAACATTCGGCAAGGTACACAAAGAGGATACCTTGTCAGGTACAGTTGCCGGAGATATGATCCGGGATCCAGGGGAAGAAGCTTCCACGGTCATTGAAAACAAGATTCCTACAGAGATAGAACCGGTCAAACACTTTCCCGTGAGTCCCCCAGGATCCCTGGGACTAAAGCATTTCACCTCCCGCTGTACCGCCTGCCATCTGTGCATATCGGCCTGTCCGACCAGAGTGCTCCAGCCCTCACTGAGTGAATACGGGCTGGCCGGGATCATGCAACCTTTTATGGACTATTCAAGCAATTACTGCAATTTTGATTGTGTGCGATGTTCAGAGGTTTGTCCAACAGGAGCCATCCTTTCCCTATCGGCAGAAGCGAAAAAGACCACCCAGCTGGGACAGGTTCATCTGATCCTGGAGAATTGCGTGGTTTATTCGGAAAATACTGCCTGTGGCTCCTGCTCCGAGCATTGTCCGACGCAGGCAGTTACTATGGTGCCCTACAGGGATGGACTGACAATTCCGGAAATCAAACCCAAGATTTGCGTGGGCTGCGGCGCATGTGAATATGCCTGTCCTACAAGACCCCACAAAGCCATTTACGTCGATGGACACGAAGTTCACCGGATCGCCGATAAGCCGGAAATTGAGGAGCTGGAACAGATAGAGATGGAAGACTTCCCATTTTGACACCTGCCTTTGGCCGTCGCTCCTGGACCACCTGCCTGACCCACCTGCCTGGATTAAGCGTTCCGGTTCCACTCAACGGGAGAGATGGGATTATAGATTTCTGTTTTTGTATGGGGGCTTCTGATCCGGTTTTGGATTCAGATCTTATCGGTTGACATGAACATCCTTTTCCAGCGGATCTTACCCAGAAAGCGTTTGTCCTGGTCGATCGACAGCCATATGAATTTGGGCTTTCCCAGAATATGGTCCTCCGGCACATATCCCCAGTATCGGCAGTCGGATGAATAATGCCGGTTGTCGCCGATCATATAATAATAGCCCATGCGGAAGGTATATTCCCTTGCGATTTCCCCGTTAATATATATTTCTCCATCCCTGACTTCCAATTTATTCCCTTCGTATGCTTCAATGATCCGCCTGTAGAGTGGGAGATTTTCGAGGCTGAGGGGTATAGTGGCACCTTTGTAGGGCATCCATAGTGGGCCGAAATAATCAAGCGTCCATTTATAGTTGGTATCATGCGGGAAAATCTGGTAATTGTATTCGTTCCGGGGACTTTCATATTTCGTGACCGAGACAACGTTCGTAAAGCTTCTGATTTTTTTAGCGTTTTCATCCGTCAGCGGGATGATGTAACCACTGCCCAGCTGTTCCTGATCGGCCCTGGCGACAGCCAGCCGCTCGAAAGCTTTAGGATTGATTGGCGTGCCATTCGTCTGGATGTAATAACGGTGCTGCACGCCTTCGAATAATTCAACGGGTTGAGAATTGATGAAGATCCTCCCATCGCGTATAAGAAGGGTGTCACCCGGGATCGCAATGCAACGCTTGATATAATTATCCCGACGGTCAACAGGGCGGTAAACGATCTCAAATTCATCCCATATCTGTTTCCTTCCAGCCACCATATATTCTTCCCAGGTCTTTTCGGGACGCCCGTTACGAATATCGTTCTCTTTCATTTGCATGGCGTAGTCACGGACGATGGAATAATAGCTTCGCTCAGGGTACCTCACAACCACCGTATCCCCGGCAGGGAAATTAAAAACCACGGCATTGTTGTTCTTGACATCTCCAAAACCGGCCAGCCGCTTATAAGGGCGTTTAATCCATTCCACATAAGATTTTCCTCCAATAATCGGCATGGTATTGGCGGTAAAGGGAAAAGAAAGCGGGGTATTCGGAATCCGCGGTCCGTAAGCCACCTTGCTTACATAAAGATGATCACCGACGAGAAGGGATTTTTCCATCGAGGGAGTGGGAATCTTGTAATTCTGGAAAAGGAATATGTTGATGATGGTAACGGCAATCACTGCAAAGATAAGTGCGTCCAGCCATTCGATCCAGACACTGTTCTTTTTCTTCCGGCTTTTCCAGAACGACCAGTTCACCTTTTTGCTGATGTAAATATCAAAGACAATGATGAGTCCAAACATCCACCAGAAATTACCCAGCCAGATGACCCATAATATATAGATGGTGGCTGCAAACCCAAACCGGACATATTTATTTGAAAGTATACTGCGGATTCTTGCTAACATGATATTCTGTTACGATTAGATTTTCTTAAACATTCTGTTCCACCTGAACCGATTCCATCCTTTTTTTGTGCGGTCTACGGATAACCATATAAAAACCGCCTTTCCCACTACATGGTCTTCGGGAACAAATCCCCAGACCCTTGAGTCTGCTGAATTATGCCTGTTGTCACCAAGCATAAAATAATAATCCATGCCAAAGGTATAAGAAATTCGCGGTTCCTGGTTAATGTAGATTATACTATCCCTGAGTTCAAACTGATTTTTCTCATAGGTTTCAATGATTCTCCTGTATAAGGGCAGATTTGACGGACGAAGTCTGACAGTTTCACCTTTTTTAGGAATAACCAGGGGACCGTAATTGTCCTCAGTCCACTGAAAATCAGAACTGTAGGGAAAGTTTGAAAAGTAGGCAAGATGTCTGTTGGTATTTTCAAGCCGGGTGACGGATCGAATATTGTGAAGTTCCGAGACCTTATCTGCCTGTGCACGGGTCATGGAGAAGACATAGCTCTCAAGTTTTGGATCGTACAGCTGCCGGGTACTTTGTAATTTCAGATCGGCCAGGGTGGCTGAATCAATCCGTTCCCCGTTTGTGCGCACGTAATACCTGTGCTGAAGGTTGGGGACTTCCTCCGCCGGTTCACCGTTTATAAACACATTGGTGTGCCTGATCTCGATCGTATCCCCCGGCATACCAATACACCGTTTTACGAAGTTTTCACGCTTATCGACCGGCCTGCTGATCACGTCGTACTGTGATTGTATGGTCCGCCTTCCGTAATTCCGGATGAGGCTGTAATAATTCTGATCGGGCAGTTGCAGCACAACGGTATCCCCTTCAGGGAAATTAAATACAACGACATCGTTATGCTTGATCTTCCCGAACCCGGCCAGTCTCTGGTAAGGCCACTGTATTTTTTCACTGTATGATTTTTTCGTATTTGAAAAGGGCATGGTATTATGTGTGAACGGGAAACCTAGCGGTGTGTTCGGTATCCGGGGACCATAGCTGAGCTTGCTGACGAAAAGATAATCTCCCACCATCAGGCTCTGTTCCATGGACGGTGTTGGAATGGTGTAGGCTTCAATAAAAAGGGTACGTACCAGGAAAACGAATAAAAGGGCGGAAATAACAGCCCCTGCCCAATCGAATACTTCCCTAAGTATTACGGGCAGGTGAATTAGACTTTTAATTTTTTTAATGGGAAGCCAGCGGGTAATGAAATGATCGAAGATAAAGGGCAGGGCCAGAAGCAGCCAGTAAACACGGATCCACACTGCAAACAGTGTAAACAGGACCGTGATGGTCCCAAAAGCGATGTATCTTTTCGTGGGAACAGTCATCCGGAATCCATTTACAGGTTCAGAACCTCTTTCATGGTAAAAAACCCTTTCTTGTCCCGGATGAATTCCGCTGCCAGAACAGCCCCGTTGGCAAACCCCCTGCGGTCTTTGGCAGCATGCCGGATGGAGAGGCTGTCATACTCGGATTCGTAGGTGATTTCATGTACTCCGGCAACCGTACCTGCCCTGATCGCTTCGATTTGTATGCTTTCGGGTCCGGAGTTGTTGATTGCAGCATCGGTTGAGGTGTTTGTATTATGCAGGGTCCAGCCCTTTTTCCGCCTGATCCCCCCTAGAATATCTTCCGTAAGGCTAAGGGCTGTTCCACTGGGTGCATCGAGTTTCTGGATATGGTGGATCTCCTTGATCCGGACATCGTATTGTTCCTGCCGGTCCATGACAGCGGCAAGATGACGGTTCAGGTAAAAAAGGATGTTGACACCCAGACTGAAATTGGAGGCATAAAGGAAGGAGCGGTTTTCTTGGCGGCAGCGTTCAGCAAGCTCATCCAGGCGACCGGTCCAGCCAGTCGTACCCGAAACGACCGGGAGTCCAGCGTCCAGGCATCTGGATATGTTATCGTATGCTGTTTCGGGCCTGGTGAGTTCGATTGCCACATCATGCTGCCGCAGATTTTCAGCGGAGAGCTGCTCCTGGTTGTCTATGTCGATACGGACTCCGATAGTATGCCCCTTTGCGGTGGCAATGGACTCAATCATCCTTCCCATTTTTCCATAACCGATGATCGCAATTTGCATGGGTATTGATTTTAATTACCTGTGATTTCCGGGGAACGGCTTTACAAAAATAATGTCTTTTGTGTAGCAATGCATACTAGGGTATTATTTATGACGATTCGATGGGATGCTGGACGAGGCGCCTGACTCCGCAATAGCTGAGTAGCGCCGGTTCAGCATCCCGGAGAATCAATAAAAAAAAACGCCCCAGTATTTACTGAGGCGTTTCCTTTGTTCCTGGCGTATCCAGTTATGCAGACTTTACCTTTTCGACAATTGCTTCGAAAGCTTTCGGATGGTTCATGGCAAGATCTGCCAGCACTTTCCGGTCGAGTTCAATTCCTGCTTTGTTCATCTTTCCGATGAATTCTGAATAGGACATATCATACTGACGGACTCCGGCATTGATCCGCTGGATCCAGAGCGCCCTGAAATTTCCTTTTTTCTTGCGACGGTCACGGTAAGCATATTGGAGTCCCCTTTCATGGGCATTTTTTGCCACGGTCCACACGTTCTTTCTCCTCCCGAACTGTCCCTTGGTTTGTTTCAGTATCTTTTTCCTTCTCTGCTTCGAAGCTACTGAATTTACTGATCTTGGCATTTTTCTAAGTTTTCGAATGGTAAGCGGCACATAGTTCAGGATTGGCTGATGGCGGCCTGATCGGTTTGCCACCTGTACCAATTCTTATGCTCTTAGGTGCTCATTCATTCTGGTTAATTAACAATTCTAATTTTTATGATCATTATTTCATGCCCAGCAAAAGCTTGACGTTCTTCCGGTCAGCCTTATCAACTTCAGCGTAATATCCCAGATTCCTTTTTCTCTTTTTGGATTTTTTGGTTAGGATGTGGCTTTTATAAGCATGCTTTCTCCTGATTTTTCCTGTTCCGGTTGTAGAGAATCTCTTCTTAGCACCCGGATTAGTCTTCATTTTCGGCATCCTGTATTTATTTAATATTGAACATTCACTATTTCTTCTTCATTGTCTTGGGTGCGATCAGCATGGTCATCCGTTTTCCTTCAAGTTTTGGCAACTGTTCAACCTTGCCCAGGTCCTCAAGGTCCTGCGCGAATCTCAGAAGGAGTATTTCCCCCTTTTCCGAATAAATGATCGAACGGCCCTTGAAAAACACGAAGGCCTTGACCTTTGCACCATCCTCCAAAAACTTCTGAGCATGTTTCAGCTTAAAGTTATAATCGTGATCGTCGGTATTGGGACCGAATCGCAATTCCTTGACGACGATCTTTAAAGTCTTGGCTTTGAGTTCCTTCTGCTTTTTCTTCTGCTGATACAGGAACTTCTGATAATCAATGATTTTACATACGGGAGGATCGGCAGTCGGGGAAATTTCAACCAGGTCAAGTTCATATTCATCTGCCATTTCAAGAGCTTCGCGGATTGAATAAACACCCGGGTTATCGATGTTGTCTCCAACCACTCTGACCCGGGCAGATGTAATGCGTTCGTTGATCCTATGCTGGGGTTGTCTTTCCCTCGGTCTGAAATTTCGTTGTCTGGGATTTGGTCCTGCTATTTTTTGGTCCTCCTTAATTTATTAATAATCAGTCTGCTTTCCTTAATTGTTCATCTGTTTCCTTTACGAGCATGTTTGCAAAATCCTGCAGGCTCAAGCTGCCTTTATCTCCTTCACCCTGTCTCCTGACGGAGACTGTTTCGGAATTTTCCTCTTTTTCACCCACCACAAGCAGGTACGGGATCTTCTTTAACTCATTGTCCCTGACCTTCTTACCTACCTTCTCGCTCCTCTCGTCAATCAGAGTGCGAATATCGTAATTATTTAGATATTTTAAAACTTTTTCAGCGTAATCGTTAAATTTTTCACTGACCGGGATAATAACTACCTGGTTTGGAACCAGCCAGAGGGGAAATTTTCCGCCAGAGTGTTCGATCAGCACAGCCACGAATCGTTCCATAGATCCGAAAGGCGCCCGGTGGATCATAACAGGACGGTGTTTCTGGTTGTCTGCCCCGATATACTCCAGGTCAAAGCGTTCCGGCAGGTTGTAATCGACCTGTATGGTGCCAAGCTGCCATTTCCTTCCCAGGGCATCGCGGACTATGAAATCCAGTTTGGGACCGTAGAAGGCTGCTTCACCGATGACCGTGACCGCATCCAATCCCTTTTCCCGGGTGGCTTCAATAATGTCCTGTTCTGCCTTATCCCAGTGTTCATCCGAGCCCATGTACTTTTCCATGTTCTCCGGGTCACGCAGAGATATTTGTGCAATGTAATCATTGAAATCCAGGGCTTTGAAAATGTAGAGTATAATATCGATTACCTTGATGAATTCTTCCTTGAGCTGGTCGGGCCGGCAGAAAATATGTGCATCGTCCTGGGTGAAGCCACGCACCCGGGTGAGCCCGTGCAGTTCTCCACTCTGCTCGTAGCGGTAGACCGTTCCGAATTCCGCATACCGGACCGGCAGTTCCTTGTAGGAGTGGGGCTTGCTTTTATAGATCTCGCAGTGGTGGGGACAGTTCATGGGTTTCAGCATGAATTCCTCGCCTTCTATGGGAGTGGAGATCGGCCGGAACGAGTCATGGCCGTATTTTTCCCAGTGTCCCGAAGTAACGTAAAGTTCTTTCTGTCCGATATGGGGGGTAATAACCGGTTCGTACCCGTACTGCACCTGTACTTTTTTCAGGAATTGTTCGAGCCTTTCCCTTATAAAAGCTCCTTTCGGCAGCCAGAGTGGGAGTCCCTGTCCAACTTTTGGGGAGAAGGTGAACAATTCGAGTTCTTTGCCGACCTTTCGATGGTCACGTTCTTTGGCCTTTTCAAGCAGATCGAGGTATTCATCCAACTGGCTCTGCTTGGGGAAAGTAATCCCGTATACCCGGGTCAGCTGCTTGCGCTTGATGTCTCCCCTCCAGTAGGCGCCGGCCAGGCTAAGCAGTTTGATTGCTTTTATCCTGGATGTATCCGGGAGATGCGGTCCGCGGCAGAGGTCTGTAAAATTACCCGAGTTGTAAAAGCTAATCGTCCCGTCTTCCAGCTCATTGATCAACTCCAGCTTGTATTCGTCGCCTTTCTTTTTGAAATAATCCAGGGCCTCCTTCTTGCTTACTTCTCTGCGCTTATACTGTTCACTTTTAGCGGCCAGCTCTTTCATCTTTTGCTCGATCTTCGGGAGGTCTGCGTCGGTGAGTACCTTTCCCCCGGGAAGGTCGATATCGTAGTAGAAACCCTGTTCTATGGCCGGACCGATCCCAAATTTCGTTCCCGGATAAAGCATTTCAATGGCTTCTGCCATCAGGTGGGCCGAAGAATGCCAGAAAGCATGCTTCCCATCCTCATCTTCCCATTTATGCAGCAGGATCCTGGCACTTTGCCGGATCGGCCTGGAAAGGTCCCACAACTCCCCGTTCACGGTTATCGACAGAACCTCCTTTGCCAGCCTGGGTGAGATGCTTTCGGCAATTTCATACCCTGTGACCCCTTCCCTGAATTCCTTTACAGAATTATCCGGAAATGTAATACTGATCATGCTTCTGGAATCGATTGTCATTTTTAAAGAATGCAAAGATAACCATAATGAAAGAAATCCAAACCTTCTACCTGCTAAAAGTCATTGTCTCCGGGAGGGATAAAACGCTACTTTTACGGGAAATAACCGGGAAGTATTATTGGGTTTTCTAAATCCTTGCGGTATGATGAAAATTTCTAAAATGGAGTTACTACTGCTAAGCCTGCTCCTCGTGCAGCAGGTATCCGGGCAGGATTTCGTGCTGGATCCAGTGCGAGAAATCACGTTTGATGATATTTTTCGGGGCCGTGTATTTGCAGAAACGGATGTGAGCGGTTTGCGCTCGATGAATAATGGTGAGTACTTTACGGTCCTGAACGGGAATACGATCCTGAAATACAGCTACAGGACCGGTGAGTTCACGGATATCCTGTTCAGGATTGACCAGCTTGGTCGTTCGGAAGGAGGTTCATTGGAGGAATATGAATTCAGTGCGGACGATCGGAAAATCCTGGTGGCCATCGATAAGGAAAGGATATACAGGCACAGTTTCCGGGCGGATTATTACATGGTTGATCTTTCGGATGGATCTGTCACCTACCTTTCCCGGGCAGGTAAACAGCAGCTTGCCTCTTTCTCTCCGGATGGCCGGAAAGTGGCCTTTGTCAGGGAGAATAACCTGTATGTATTCGATCTTGAACAGGGCCTTGAGCGACAGCTTACATTTGACGGGGAGCACAACCGGATCATCAATGGGGCGCCGGACTGGGTTTATGAAGAGGAGTTCGCTTTCTCGAAAGGCTATGCATGGTCGCCAGACAGCAGAAGCATTGCCTATTACCGGACCGATGAGTCTCGGGTCAGGCTTTTTAATATGACCAGTTATGGGGACCTCTATCCGGAGTGGTACAGTTATAAGTACCCCAAGGCGGGGGAGAAAAACTCCCTGGTTAGTATCCGTGTAGTTGATCTTCAGAACGGCAGGGATATTGAGATGGATACAGGGGAGGAGACCGACCAGTATATTCCCAGGATCAAATGGACAGGACGCCCCGGCGAGCTGTGCATCCTGCGGCTCAACCGACTTCAAAACAAGCTGGATATCCTTCTGGCGGATGCCGGGACCGGGAAGAGCAGGGTGATCCTGGAGGAGCGGAATGACTATTATATCCGGGAGGCAACCGATGAGACCGTGATTTTCCTGGGTGATATGGAACACTTCCTTTATCAATCCGAAAAGAGCGGCTACCACCATTTTTACCTCTATGATATGGAGGGCAGGGAAATCGGGCCGGTAACATCCGGGGACTGGGACATCATTGATTTCCTGGGCTTCGATGAGGTAGGGGAATTGTTGTATTATACTTCCTACGAGGATTCACCTTTGCACTCAGATGTCTGGAGTATCCGGCTGGATGGCAGTGGAAAGAAGAAGATATCCTTTAGTCCTGGCTGGAACACGGCTGAATTTAGCAAAACCTTTGATTATTATATACACACACACAGCTCAACATCCAGCCCAAAATACATAACCCTGCATGATTCGAAAGGGGTCATGATACGGGTCCTTGAGGATAACGCAGATCTCAAACAGACAGCAGAGGCATTCGGCATTCCTGAAAAGGAGTTGTTCACTATTGAAAGTCCGGATGGGATTGTGTTGAATGCTTATATGTACAAACCGAAAGGGTTCAGGGAAGACGGCAAGTACCCGCTGCTGATGTTTGTTTACGGGGGGCCGGATTCCCAGCAGGTCAGGGATGAGTGGGGCACCGATGCCTGGCATTACCTGTTACTTGAGAAAGGCTATGTTATTGTTTGTGTTGATAACCGCGGCACAGACGGGAGAGGAGAGGCATTCCGGAAGGCAACCTATATGCAGCTGGGCAGACTGGAGGTTGAAGACCAGATCGGGGCTGCGAAGTACCTGGGCTCGCTTCCCTGGATAGATGAATCCAGGATCGGAGTCTGGGGAAGCAGTTATGGCGGGTACATGAGCTGTTTGTGCATGACCCTTGGATCGGATGTCTTCAAGCTTGGGATAGCCTTGTATTCCGTAACCAACTGGCGATATTACGACACGATCTATACCGAGCGTTTCATGCGAACTCCAAAGGAGAATCCGGAAGGTTACGAACTGGGTTCCCCGATCCAGTATGCCGACAGGCTAAAGGGTTACTTCCTGCTGGTGCACGGGATGTCGGATGATAATGTCCACTTCCAGCATTCTGTTGAATTCGCAGAAGCACTTATCCAGGCAGGGCGGCCTTTTGAAATGGCTTTTTACCCCAATCAGGGGCATGGGGCAAGGCAGCAAGCAGGGATCCACCTGAGGGAGAAAATGACGAGCTTCGTGGAGAAAAACCTTTAAAGTTATACGAATTTCCCGGCCTGCCTCGTAAAATCACCTATAAGGATCGTCTGGCTTGTTTAACGCGGGTCCTGTCAGTTACGCCATCGTCCTGATAAGCCCGATTTATAGCTCAATATCCTGTTTTGGCACAGATTTTGAATTTTATTAAGCAAGAAACCGAAAATCTGAAAAAGTCATGAAAAAATTAGCATATATACTATTAATCGTTCCACTGATCATGGCAAGCTGCAGCAGGGATCCTATTGCAGACTTCTTTGTATCCCGGAACGTCGTTGATGTTGGTGGGGCCGTTTATTTTACCAACAATTCAACCGATGCTGACAATTTTGAATGGGACTTCGGGGACGGAGCCCGGACCTTTACCTTTGATGCCAGTCATATTTACACCCAGGAGGGCACGTATACTGTTACCCTTTTTGCCTATAACGGGCGCCACGGTGTTGACAAGGCCTGGACCACCATCAATGTGTTGTATCCCACCAGCCTTGAAGTAATCGTTCTGGAATATTACGATGAATATGCCGTTCAGGATGCCAGCGTGATACTTTACAACACCCTTGATGATTGGGTCGATGAATACCCCCCACTTGTTGAGGGATTTACCAACCAGTATGGAGAGGTTATTTTCAGCAACCTGAATTCACAGCGATACTATGTTGATGTATGGGAGGAGTTTCACCATAACTACTGGCTTGCCGAGGAGGATGTCGGGTTTATCGAGACCGACGTGCTGATCCCCAACGACCTGAACCACTTCTTAGCTTATGTGGATTACGACGATGGAACCCTTAAGAGCTCCAGCGGGCGTGACAGGAGCGTAATGAAGCTTCGAAAACTGGAGCCTGTTGACAGGAGAACTTACGAGGAGAAACTGGAATCCATCAAGCAAAAAATGGAAGAACGCAGGACGAAGGACGAACAGCTTGAAAAAGTTGACGAAATCAAGTAAAAAATACATTAATATCTGAACTTATTTTTCAGTGATCCGTATATATAATAGGAAATGAGATTTTAGGGATTAGGCATTGCACTTTTCAGATTCAATTTCATAGTAATAGGTTTTAGGTTTAGTGGTCAAAGGAGGCGAAATTCGCCTCCTTTTTCTTTGGAGTGGAAAAGGTTTGGAACTCTTAAAGGTTCCAAACCTTTTCCTACGATATTCACAGGGATCTGCAATAAAGGTTAGTATTAATGAAAAATCTTACTGGATGAAGAAATTTGTAGATCCCATGGTGCCAGATGCTTTTTATCACATCTATAATCGGGCATGTGGTTTTGAAAAGATGTTTTTAGAGGATAGGAACTATTACTTCTTCATGGACCTATTTGAAGAGAGAATGGCTGAATACGTTGATTTATATAGTTACTGCCTGATTCCCAACCATTTTCATATGTTGATTAAGACAAAGACCATAGAGGATCGCGAGGAAGGATGTATTAATTTTTCTAAAGTGTTTGGAAACCTTTTCGCTGCTTATGCCCAATCATTCAATCATTTTTACAACAGGAAGGGCAGTCTTTTTACTCAGAACTTTCGGAGGAAGCTGATCGAAGATGATCATTACCTCAGAACGGTGGTGGTTTATATCCATCGAAATCCTTTGAAACATGGATTAGTAAATGAGCTTTCTGATTGGAAGTACTCGTCCTACCTGGAATACCTGAATGGATTTCCTAAATACTGCAGAAAGAGAGATGTATTGGACTGGTTCAGTACAAAAGAAATCTTTAGATTCTGTCACAGTTTGGACCCAGATTCGGATATTGAATAAGGTTTGGAACTATTAGTCCCAAACCTTATTCAATAATTTAAAAATTTTCATATTTTTGCACTCCCAATCCAATATCTATCTGCCCAGATGGCGGAATTGGTAGACGCGCTGGTTTCAGGGACCAGTGTTGGCAACAACGTGCAGGTTCGAGTCCTGTTCTGGGCACCAGGAAAGCCGCAGACCGCTGCGGCTTTTTCATGTTGCGATTACCTGCTTATTATCAACTTGCAAAAAGATCTTTGCGTTTCGGTTAGTTTTTCGATAAAATACAATCCCGGAGGATAGGAGCTAATATCCGCATTTACGATGTGTTGTCCCGATGTGTTTAAGGATCCATCGGACAAGACAATTCTTTTACCTGTCATATCAATGATTGACAGGATGTAGGATTGCGCCTGGCGGCTGTGAAAGCGTACGCTTGTTGTTTCCCCAGCAGGATTAGGAAAGACATGAAATGAATCTTCGGGGGAATGAAAAGATTCGGTGCCTACATCCAGCTTTCCCACTCCAGCATGTGCCTGGACCAGTGCGGGGACATCTTCGGCCTGGTGAAGAATGGTACTGTATTCATATGGGATAAGCGGGGAACACACTGGAAGTTCATAGGTGTCGCTGCCATATTGAAACGGGCTGTTAACCAGTATGTTGCCAACAGGTTCGCCCCCGCCAAGAATATCGCTGTAAGCGGATACCCAGGGATTGTTAGCATTTTCAAAATAATTATTTTCAATGCGGACGCAGGCATTGATCCTGGAGTTAATCGTCGTTGAGGTGATATCCTTGAAGTAATTATTAAAAAAATGCCCGGTGCTTCCTCTGAAAAGTGGAAGTCTTGAGTTGCAATTAAGGAAATAGTTATGGTGCAAGGTCAATTTCCGGTCAAAGGTATCGGTTTCCGAGCTCCCGACCAGGCAGGTTTTCCAGCTGTCATGCAGGAAATTCCAGGAGTAGGTGATGTATTCCGCGTCGCGTTTTGCATCCAGCAATCCATCGTAGTAATCCTTGTCCACATCCGGGTATTCGTTATATAGTTCGCAATGGTCTATCCACAAATGATCCGCAGGTCCCTCAATACTGATGCAGTCCTTTTCCCCGCTCAGAACATGATGAATCTTGATATTCCGGAGTATGATGTTGCTTGCTTTCCAGATCTTGATCCCTATTCCGTCGAATTCCGCTCCAGTCCCCGTACCGATAATTGAGACATCCATCAGGTCTTTCACATCGATTTTACTGAGATCCCCTGAATTGGCAAGAGTGATGGTTCCCTCCACATATAGGATTAGCGGCGTGTCTTCTTTTTGTTTGGCATTAAGAGCGTTCTGAAGATCAATCCCGGTAGAGACGGTATCCACGTTTCCATCTGCCCCGCCTGTTGTATTTCCGTTTACGGTAGCAAATCCAGCAAGCCGAAACATTTCCGATTCCTGGGCAAGCATGAATTCACATTGGAAAACAAATAAGAGCAGGATCATTAGGCCGGGGCAGGATACTCTTTTCATGGTAATTTTTCCAAATCCTGGATCTGTCAGCAAGATAGATTTTATCTGAGGAAAATCCTATTTCACGGAGAGTTCTGCACCCAATCTTTGACATTCCGCCAGGATTACACGGTTCCTTTTTGTATCTTTTTCGGCGAGACCGACAGGCAGTTTTAGTTTTTCGTACAGTGATCTGAGATCATCCTTTTTCTTGACAAGCTGGTTTACGACTGCCAGACGGGTAGCGGTAATGACATGCAGCCTGTTGTTTTCTCCCATTATAGAAGTCATGAACTCAAACAGTTCGATAAGGGAGTTTGCCTCTGCGTGGTCTGGTGAACCCATACTCAGTAGCAGTACAAAATCCTTTTTCCATTCCTGCCAGGGAGTATGGATGAGTCCTGTTTCAGTGATCTGCACGTGCACAAAGGAACGGAAGCGGTCGATTATGGACTTAAGGGGAGCTGGGAGATGATGAAAATATATAGGGGAGGCAAAAACCAGGATATCAGCTTCGAGAATATCTGCGCTCAAAGCTTGCCAATCATCTTCGGAGATGGAGCAACGCTTCAGGACATTGCAACGAAGGCAACCAGAACAGTGTTGAAGGTTCAGCTTATGTGATCGGATCTCTTTCAGGTTTGGTGTATTCTGTCGAGCGCCTTCCATAAAATGCTGCAGAAGATGAGTAGAATTCCCCTGGGGCCGGGGACTGCCATTAATTGCCATTACTTTTTTCATACCGGAAGGAATATATCTCACTTTGGGGATTCAACAAAGGAGGTGTCCTTGAAATAATCACTTAAGAATCTGATTTTATCACCAGAGAAGTGAATCAGGGTGATGCCACTGTTGGAATAAGGATTTCCCTTGCTGTCTTCGCCCTTATTAGTCCATACGGCGCAAGCCCGGTCATCCTGCGCTATAATCTCGGAAACGGTGAACCGCAACACAGGGTATTTTCTAATTAATGATTTAAGGAGCAGCAATGTTCTCCGGCTTCCTTCCGTCCTTCCGATACCGGGGAAATCAAATGCAACATCATTTGTTATGACTGTCTCAAATGTGCTGAAATCGCGTGTATTCATTGCCTTAAAAACCGTCTCTGCCAATTCCTTAATCTGAGTATTCTGACTCATAATAGCTGCTATTTAATGGATTGTTCCTTGCGTATTCGCTTGAATCCCAATTTACAAATATCTTTTGAGAAGGTTTGGGACTAATAGGTTGGGACTAATAGTTCCAAACTTTATTCAATATTCTACAATTTTTCATATTTTTGCACACCCGCACCCATACCCACACCCATGATTTCATGCCCAGGTGGCGGAATTGGTAGACGCGCTAGGTTGAGGGCCTAGTGACCGTTTTTGGTCGTGCAAGTTCGATTCTTGTCCTGGGCACGGATACACCCTGATCAATCCAGCTTGGATTTTTCGGGGTTTTATTTTACTACCCTTCATTAAACCGGATGCCCCTTGTTTCCACCAGATCTTTAAAAAGTGCCAATTCCGATTCGGCCTGTTTTTATATGCTTCCGGCGCAACATGGGAAGAAACAACTTTAGTAAGATTATTGTGGAGTAGATTTCCAGGGTGCTTACTGCAGGCCAGAAAAATCCGGCTCAGATCAGTACGGCATTTAATTTAATCCTGGTGCCGGCATAAAGGCGTGATACAGGACATCTTTCCTTTGAGACGGCGGACAATTCCTCAAATTTTTCCTGTGACAGGCCCTCGCATTTTACCTGGCAGTCGAGCTCGATTAGTGAAATGACCGGTCCGACGTCATCCCGCTCAAGGTGAACGGTTGCCGTTGTCTTTATCGTTTCGGGGCTGAAACCTTCCCCGCTGATCAATGCGGACAGGAACATCGAATAACATCCTGCCTGTGCTGCCCCGACAAGTTCCTCCGGATTGGTCCCTTCGCCTTTCTCAAAACGGGAGACAAAGCTGAAGGGTCCGTCGTAATTGCTGAAACTCATGGTCCCCCTGCCTTCCTTGAGAGTTCCGTTCCATTCAGCCTTTGCTTTTCGTACTGCCATGGTATTGTTTTTTTATGGGTTTTAAAAATAGATATTATATTTGATAAATAAGACCACAAACTCTTAAAACCAAATAAACAACACAAATGAAAAATCTGGCGGTATTCCTATTTCTTCTTTTAGGTGCAAGCCTGCTTGCGCAGGATAAAAACGCTTCATCCCAGCAGGAAAGCACTCAGCCTCTGTCGGAAAGCACTCTTGGGGGACTAAAATTCAGAAATATCGGTCCCGCATTCACCTCCGGAAGAATTGCAGACATTGCCATACATCCGCAAGACAACAGCATCATTTACGTGGCGGTGGGCTCAGGAGGGGTCTGGAAGACCACGAATGCCGGTGTTAGCTGGTCCCCCATATTTGACGAGCAACCGGTTTATTCCATCGGATGCGTAAGCATCGATCCAAACAATCCGAACACGGTCTGGGTCGGTACCGGCGAAGATGTCGGGGGAAGGCATGTGGGCATCGGTGACGGGGTATATAAAAGCATGGACGGAGGCAAGAGCTGGGAGAATATGGGATTGAAATCCTCCGAGCATATTGCGCGGATATTTATCCATCCCGGGAATTCAGATATTGTATTTGTGGCAGCCCAGGGGCCTCTCTGGAGCAAAGGCGGCGAACGCGGAATTTTCAAGTCCACCGACGGGGGAAAGAACTGGAAGCAGGTTCTGGGGGACAAGGAATGGATCGGTGCAACGGATCTTGTTGTCGATCCGAGGGATCCGGACTGGATGTACGCCGCTACATGGCAGAGGCACCGTACGGTTGCCGCTTATATGGGCGGAGGACCCGGATCGGGTATCCACCGCAGCAGGGATGGAGGGGAAACCTGGAAAAAAATGAATAAAGGCATACCCGGATCCAACCTTGGCAAGATCGGCCTGGCTATTTCCCCCCATGATCCGGACAGGGTTTACGCAGCTATTGAACTGGACCGGAGAACCGGCGGTGTATTTATGTCAACCGACCGGGGAGCAAGCTGGCAGAAACAGTCTGCTACCGTATCGGGTGCCACAGGACCGCATTATTATCAGGAACTCTATGCCTCGCCTCATGCAGAAGGACGGCTCTACCTGATGGATTATAACATGCAGGTATCCGATGATCATGGCAAGACGTTCCGCCGGGTAAAGGAAGATAATAAACATGGGGATAACCATGCCATGGCCTTTCGGAAGGATGATCCCGATTATCTCCTGGTAGGAACGGATGGGGGGATATACGAAAGCTTTGACCTGGCAGAGACCTGGAGATTTATCCAGAACCTGCCTGTCACACAGTATTATAAACTTGCCGTTGACGACCATGAACCTTTTTATTTTATTTACGGGGGTACACAGGACAATGGATCCCATGGAGGACCTTCGAGGACCGATAATGTTCATGGTATCCGGAATGCAGACTGGTTTAAAATACTCGGCGCGGACGGGCACCAGACTGCCACCGAACCCGGAAATCCGAATATTGTGTATGGAGAATTCCAGGAGGGAATCCTGCACCGCATTGACAGAATCACCGGCGAAGCAATCCGCATCCAGCCCCAGCCCGCTGAGGGTGAGAAGCGTGAACGTTTCAACTGGGATTCGCCCATCCTCGTGAGTCCACACGACCCGGCAAGGATCTATTATGCATCCCACAGAGTTTGGCGTTCGGACAACCGGGGTGACAGCTGGAGGACCATATCCGGGGACCTGACCCGGAACCAGGAGCGCCTGACGCTTCCCATCATGGGAAGGCAGCAGAGCTGGGACAATGCCTGGGACATGGGGGCCATGTCGGAGTACAATACAATTACATCCCTGGCGGAATCACCCCTGAAGGAAGGTCTGATCTATGCCGGCACCGATGACGGGATTATCCAGGTAACCGAGGACGGCGGAACCAACTGGAGAAAGCTGGAAATAGGCAGCATTAAGGATGTCCCGGCTACGGCTTTTGTGAACGACCTCCGGGCAGACCTCTTCGATGCGCAAACAGTCTACGCAGCCCTGGATAACCATAAATTCGGCGACTATAAACCCTACCTGCTGAAAAGCACGGATGCCGGCCGAACCTGGACATCTATCCGTGGGAACCTTCCGGACAAACTACTGGTCTGGAGGCTGGTACAGGACCATTTAATGAAAAACCTGCTCTTCGCAGCCACCGAATACGGCATCTATTTTACCCCTGACGGGGGAAGCAAATGGATCAGGCTCAAGGGAGGTGTCCCGACCATTTCCTTCAGGGACCTGACCATACAGCGAAGGGAGAATGACCTGGTGTGTGCCTCATTCGGAAGGGGATTCTTTATCCTGGATGATTATTCACCGCTGAGGGAAATGTCTTCCGATGCTTTTACCAATCAGCCTGCCTTATTTCCTGTAAAAGATGCCCTGTGGTATACACCCCGGTCCATTGTTTATGGACAGGGAGCCTCAGAGTATGCTGCTAAAAATCCACCGTTTGGAGCTGTCTTCAGCTATTATTTGCCTGAAAGTCTTACTACACTGAAAACCAATAGGCAGGAACAGGAAAAGAAGCTCAATAAGGAAAACAGGGATATTCCTTTCCCCGGATGGGAAAAACTGGACGAGGAGAAATTGCAGAAAGCTCCCGAGGTTCGCCTCATTATTACAGATACTGATGGCAACCAGGTGAATTCAATCAAGGGGGAAGCCACAAAGGGAATTCACCGGACCGCATGGGAGCTGGGCAATTCCTCCAAAATCGGAATCATGCTTGGAGAAGAAGCTTCAAACTTTGGTTTTCCAGTTACTCCGGGAACATATTCGGTTCGTCTTGCGAAGGTTATTGATGGAGAGGTGACGGAATTGTCCGGTCCCCAGAGCTTTGAAGTTAAACCCCTGTATAAAGGGGCACTGGAAAGAGCATACTCCTATGAGGAACAGGCTGAATTCCGAAAGGCTGTCGAGGCATTCCAGCAGGATTTCATGGCTACTGCCACCGTGCTGGAGAAAAGCCTGAAACGAGTTAAAGCCATGCAGTCAGCTGTCCAGAGGGTTAATAAAGGTTCAGGGGAACTTGAGGCCCGCATCCACGAGGCAGAACAAAAGCTTCATGCCCTGAATATCCGGATGAATGGGAGTCCATCGGTTGCAGAAGTCATTGACAAACAGGATCCTACTCCCGGCCAAAGACTGTACAGTGCTGTGAACGGTTTAATTACCACATACGGTCCCACCGAAACGCACAGACAAAGCCTCGAAACAGGCAAGTCGGAACTGGCCAGGATCAAGAATGACCTGGCCGTTGTCGCGGATGTTGAACTGCCACAGCTGGAAAAGGAGCTTAACGAAGCCGGTGCGCCCTGGATCGAGGGACAGGGACTGATCGGCGACTGATCCGGGATTGACTCCTGCTGATCGGGGACTGATCCGGGGCGAGGAGTAAATAGTCCAACCTGAAATAGATTATAACATATTGATAATTAGTGATATAATGTTGATAAAGAGTTGATTTAATAGCATTGATTTTGCAAGCTTTTTCCGAAATTGGGGTAAAACCTTGCAAAATGTTAGGAAAAACAGA
>CAZVLG010000044.1:0-2161 GCA_964627835.1 uncultured Bacteroides sp. | reverse complement strand
AAAGAATGTTGGAAATGGAAACGGCCGTGATGCTGGCCCCGTAATGCACAGGTGCATCTAGGTCCCACGAGAAAAGAACCGGGATAAATGCCAGCATCCCGAAGGCGATCAGACTGGACCCCAAACCCGGGATAAGGAAGCCATAACGGTTTTTTCTCCATGCCAGGTAAATATGGCTCAGTTCACCGCGTACTGGTCGTTCCCCGGCCATGGCCATGGCCGGCCGGAACAGGATGCCGGGGAAGAGAATGATCAACAGGGCAAGCAGGAAGATCAGGACGATGATGGCCAGGGAATACCATTCGATGCTGAAACGGCTGAGGACCAGGACCAGTGATATTGCCCCAACCATGCTGAGCACCAGCACATCCCAGATCCGGTCCAGGAGAACAGAAGCTGCGGAAACCGTAATCCCTGCCCCGTAATGTTTCCGGATGAACCAGATCCTGGAAAAATCTCCGAGCCGCCCGGGGGTGATCGTGCTCAGCAATCCGGAAAACAGGAAAAA
The DNA here is from genome assembly GCA_964627835.1 of uncultured Bacteroides sp. Taxonomy (GTDB): domain Bacteria; phylum Bacteroidota; class Bacteroidia; order Bacteroidales; family SM23-62; genus SM23-62. The sequence goes on along the minus strand of CAZVLG010000044.1, from coordinate 1,653 downwards.
CACCAGCAGGCTGGCATAGCTGCCATCCACCCCGAAGGCCTTGTTGATCTTCATCCATCGCCAGGTCTTGACCAGGTACACCATCAGCAGGATGGCCAAGCCCAGGAGGACCTTCCATAACTTAAACAGGAAAAGGTAGTCTTTTAACAGGCGGAAGTCCAGGTTCCTGATTACGAAAAACAGGAGCACGAATCCCAGGCTATGCAGCAGGGCCAGTGCAATTCTTCGCAGGGTCTTTCTTTTCATCCCAGGTTTTTACGTTTGATGGAGCGGGTGGATTTTTTCCAGGCCGTCCTTGTTTTTTCAAAGATCCTGCCGATGAATGCCGGCCTGAAAATTTCGGCCGCTCTTCTCGCCGGCCAGGTGCCGAGCAGGAGGAAAAGGCTGCTTATGAAAAGCTCCATGAGGTAACGGGAGGGAGGGAATCCGGATAATGTATAGCCGTAATCGGGCACCTGCCTCAGGAACATCCTGCGGAGGCCTATCCGGATAAAACTGCCGCGTTTCTTGAAGTCATAACCGTGCGAATGCATGCTGATGGCTTCCTCTTCGCTGCAGGGAGCAAGCTTCAGCCATCCGTCCTTTTCCATGTCCTCCAGGATGTCACGTGTCGCCTTACTGCGGGCGATCACGATGGAAAATCCCTGTCCCCTTTCCTCGTAACTGGGCGCCCAGGCATCCCCGCCGGAAAGATCGGCAAATTCATTTGTCAGGTCTGTGCAGAAAAGGCTGTTTTTCAGGATATGGAAGGGGATCAGGTAATTGGCATGAAATTTTTTCAGTTCAAAGGTCCGGCCGCTCTGCATTTCCACGCGCATGTTGCCGGGCCATTCACCGTAGCGGAACCAGAGTTTCCTGATTTGCCTGAAATCCTTTTCCCCGTAACTTCTGATAAAACTCCGGACCGAGGAAAAATACAGGGTATTGCCGTAAAACGGACCGAACACATAGCGGATGTTCTCAATGGCAGGATCCTTTATTCTCTGCAGTTTCCGGATGCTTTGCACCTGTCCCGGGAGTCCCACATAAGCCAGCCTGCCCTTAAAGTCCCTGCTCTCGGAAAGTATCTCATTAACCGATGTAATGATGTATTTGCTCTGTGCGGCCTCCAGGATCTCTTCCCGGGTTTTGGCGATAACGGGCCTGGTCAGCCAGGGTTTGTCCCTGTCCATGCCGGTAACGATGGCGCCGTCGATCCTGTTTTTTTCCAGCAGGTACACCAGGACGGAGGAAAGTATGCCCCCGCTTCCGGCATTGCTGCGTATACCGGGATCCATGGAATGTCCGATGGACAGGTTTTCGTAGGGACCGATATAGGGATGAAACCGGGAAGCATCCGGGAAGAACAGCTCACGGTATTCCGGGAAGGGAAAGTATTTACCCGCGCAGGCCTGCAGGATCCGTTCCGCTTCTTCTTCCTTTAATTCGCCTGTCATGACAGGCCTGTACTTTTGTTCCCGCCCGCTGAAGGCAATTTTCCCCTCCGAAAGGGCTACGCAGGTCCCGCAGCGGTTGCACAGCTCGGAACGCATGATCCGTTTCAGCTCTTCATTACTTTTCACAGACATAGAATTGCCGTATTCCCAGTTCGCGGATAAAGGTTTTCTGCATCTTCCGGATGATCCATTCCCCTGCGTTCTGGAGCCATGTGGG
>CAZVLG010000043.1:0-9559 GCA_964627835.1 uncultured Bacteroides sp. | reverse complement strand
GCAATACTATTCGCTGGAAAGTGGAAATAATAACCGTGTTAACATGTTCCGGCACGATCGAGGCGGGTATCCGCTGGAGCAGTACCTGCAAAACGGGTCCGACAATGATTCGCTGATATTTATCCAATCCCTTGCCGGGGTAAATCCGGTCATACGTTTCCCGGGACTTACCCGCTGGCTGGATTCCATGCCCGTGGCCATCAATGAAGCCAGGATTATTTTTACCCTAGCCGATACCAACCAGATCATGCAGAAGAGTGAATATTTCCCGGGGAAATTGAATCTATATCTTATTCACGAGGACGGCAGATACGATTATGGCTATGATTACCTGGTTGACGCCGATAATTTTGGAGGCGTGTACGACGAGGATGAGCAAAGCTATTCCTTTACCCTTAAGGTACATTTGCAGAGCCTTCTTTCAGACCAGGTAAATAACCTGGAAATGATCCTTATTCCAAGCAATGCAGCCCAGACGATAACCCGGGGAATACTGTACGGCTGGACCCCGGATCAGGATAAACGCATTCGGCTTGAAATTACTTACACCCATTTATAAATGTGCGGAATTATTGGATACATAGGTGATAAGAACGTCTACCCGATCCTCATCAACGGCCTCAAACGACTTGAATACAGGGGATATGATTCGGCAGGGATCTCGATCCTGAACAACGGGATCAAGGTATTTAAAAAGCTGGGAAAAGTTACCGATCTTGAAGATTACATAGCCGACAAAGACATTTCGGGAACCATGGGAATCGGGCACACACGCTGGGCGACCCACGGGGAACCCAGCGATATCAATGCCCATCCACATACTTCACAGAACGGCCATTTCGTCCTCATTCATAACGGGATCATTGAGAATTACGCCATATTGAAAAGCAAGCTTATCGATCGCGGATACTCCTTCAGCAGTGAAACCGACACGGAGGTACTGGCCAACCTGATCGAGTACATTTATCTGAAGGGAAAAGTCACGGCAGAAATTGCGGTAAGGCTTGCTTTAACCAAGGTTGTCGGGGCATACGGGCTGGTCATCCTTTGCAGGAATGAACCGGACAAGCTAATTGCTGCCCGGAAGGGGAGCCCGCTGGTGATCGGCATTGGCGAAAACGAATATTTCCTGGCTTCGGATGCCACACCCATCGTGGAATACACAAAAAGTGTGGTATATCTGAACAACGATGACGTCGCCATCATCAAGAAAGATGAACTCATCCTGAAGACGATCAAGAACGACAAGCTCAAACCGAAGGTCCACAAACTGGACCTGGATATCGGGGCCATTGAAAAAAACGGATTTGCCCATTTTATGCTCAAGGAAATCTTTGAACAGCCAAGGGCCATACAGGACACTTTCCGCGGACGGATAAGTCACGATTTGAAAGATCTGCGTCTCGGGGGACTATTCGATGTCCTGCCAAGACTGATGGAGGCAAAACGCATTATAATCATCGGATGCGGAACCTCGTGGCATGCGGGACTGGTAGGGGAATACCTTTTCGAGGACCTGGCAAGGCTCCCGGTGGAGGTGGAATATGCGAGTGAGTTCCGGTACCGTAATCCACTGATCGGCAAAGACGATGTGGTCATCGCTATCAGCCAGAGCGGGGAAACGGCAGATACACTGGCAGCCATACAACTGGCAAAGGATGCCGGAGCCCTGGTGCTCGGAATTTGTAATGTGGTCGGATCAAGCATACCCAGGGAAACCGATGCCGGGGTGTATACGCACGCGGGACCGGAGATCGGGGTTGCTTCGACCAAGGCGTTCACCGCACAGGTTACCGTGCTGGCCATGATGGCCATCCTGATCGGCCGCAAAAAAGGGGTTCTTCCAGAAGAGGAGTTTCAGGGCCTGATCCACGAATTGAACCAGATCCCTGCCAAAATGGAGTATCTGCTTACCTTTAACGACAAGTTCAGGGAAATTGCAGAGCTCTACCAGGGAGCGAATAATTTCCTGTACCTCGGGCGGGGCTATTTTTTCCCGGTGGCCCTTGAAGGCGCCCTTAAATTGAAGGAGATCTCCTATATCCATGCGGAAGGGTACCCGGCCGCGGAGATGAAACACGGTCCCATAGCCCTGATCGATGAAAACATGCCGGTGGTGGTCATTGCAGCCAAGGACAAATCGTATGAAAAGATAGTCAGCAATATCCAGGAAGTGAAAGCCCGGAACGGGATCGTTATTGCCATTGTATCGGAAGGAGATAAGATCATCAAGGGAATGGCAGACTATGTGCTCGAGATCCCGCATGCGGATGAGAAGATCGCGGCCCTGCTTGCCGTTGTTCCGCTGCAGCTTCTTTCCTATCATATTGCCGTTTTGCGCGGCTGCGACGTCGACCAGCCCCGAAACCTCGCTAAATCAGTTACCGTCGAATAGGGCCTTCGGCAGTGCTGATTCGTCGCTGCTTTTTGCGCAGTAACGCAAAAAAAGGCTCCTCATCAGCACTGCCTACGGCTACAAAAGAACATCGCTTCATTTTGCGGCAGTAACGCAAAAAAAGGTTCGTCATCAGCACTGCCTCCGGCATCATCAATTCGTCGCTGCCTTTCGTGCAAATAACACGAAAGAGAGGCGACTCATTTGACAATACCTTCGGCAGGAAGGCAGGTTCAGCGTTGTTTGTACTGCAGGTCGTAGTATTTGGCGTAGTCGCCGGAGAGTACGTGGTCGAGCCATTCCTGGTTGGAAAGGTACCAGTCCACCGTCAATTCCAGTCCCTCACGAAAACCGGTCGCGGGTTCCCAGTCCAGCTCCCATTTGATCTTGCCTGCGTCAATGGCGTAGCGAAGGTCATGTCCGGCACGGTCTTTCACAAACTCGATCAGTTTCGCAGAAGTTCCGGGTTTACGTTCAAGCCGGTCGTCCATGATTTCACAGAGGAGCCTGATCAGGTCCAGGTTCTTCCATTCATTGTTCCCACCGATATTATAGGTCTCCCCGTTCTTTCCCCGGTGGAAGACACGGTCGATTGCTTCCGCATGGTCCCCGACGAAAAGCCAGTCCCTCACATTCTCGCCTTTTCCGTAGATGGGCACCGGCCGGTTGTTTTTTATGTTGTTGATGGACAGGGGAATGAGTTTTTCCGGGAACTGGTTGGGACCGTAGTTGTTGGAACAGTTCGAAAGGACGACGGGCAGATTGTAGGTATGGTGATAGGCCCTTACAAGATGGTCCGAACTTGCCTTGGAGGCGGAGTATGGGCTGCGGGGGTCGTAGGCGGTGGTTTCGGTAAAGTAGCCTTCGCTCCCCAGGGATCCGTAGACTTCGTCGGTGGAGATGTGGTAGAACAGTTTCCCTTCGAAACCGTCCTTCCAGATGCTGCGGCTGGCGTTGAGGATGTTGACCGTACCGATGATGTTGGTATTTATAAAGGCAAGCGGATCAAGGATCGAGCGGTCGACATGGGACTCAGCAGCAAGGTGGATAACTGCATCCGGCCGGTGTTCGGCAAACAGGCCATTGATGAATTCAGCATCCACAATGTCACCCCTGATGAAATCATAATTTGGCAGGTTCTCCAGGTCTTTGAGGTTCTCCAGGTTTCCTGCATATGTCAGGGCATCCAGGTTCAGTATCCGGTACTCCGGGTATTTTTTCACAAAAAGCCTGACCACATGGGATCCGATGAATCCCACCCCACCTGTTATGACAACTGTTTTTTCCATAATATTCTGTATTACGACAGCTGAGGGTATGGTTAAACAAGGAGCCTTTTTTTGCGTTACTGCGCAAAAAGCAGCGACGGTTTAACCATACTTCAGCCCGATCTTAATTTCTGCTCCCAATTCCAGGCAGATCGCAGGGTATCGTGCAGGGGGGTCCCGGCTTTCCACCCAAGCACCCTGTTGGCCAGCGAAGTGTCGGCATAGACCTGCTCGACATCCCCCTCCCGGCGGGCTACCACCTTATATTTGAACTCAACGCCCGTGGCTTTCACGAAGGCATTGATGATCTCAAAAACGGACAATCCCTTTCCCGTTCCGAGGTTGAAGATCTCCATGTGCTGCGTGTTTTTACCTGCGAGAAGCCGGTCGATCGAAACCACATGCGCCCGGGAAAGGTCAACCACATCTATGTAATCCCTTATGGCCGAACCATCCGGGGTATTGTAATCATCGCCGAAAACACGGAGTTCCTCCCGTAAACCAATGGCTGTCTGGGTGAGATATGGCACAAGGTTGTCGGGAATGCCCATCGGGAGCTCCCCTATATGGGCTGAGGGATGGGCTCCGATGGGATTGAAATAACGGAGGGAGATGGCTTCAAGAGGGTACCCTGCGGCAATGGAGTCCAGGATGATCTCTTCCGAGATCTGCTTGGTATTGCCATAGGGGGATGTGGCTTTTTTGATCGGGGAGTCCTCTGTCACGGGGAGCTTGTCGGGCTGTCCGTATACGGTGCAGGAGGAAGAGAACACCAGGTTTTTTACACCATGGTCCTTCATGGTATTCAGCAGGTTGATCAGCGATACCAGGTTGTTCTCATAGTACATCAGTGGTTTCTCGACTGATTCGGGGACGGTCTTGTACGCTGCAAAGTGAATAACGGCACTGATCCGGGGATAATTCTTGAAACAATCGATCACCCCCTGCCTGTCACAGAGATCCAGTTTCTCGAAGAGCGGTTTCCTGCCGGTGATCTTCTCGATCCCGTCAAGAACCTCGATCCCTGAATTAACAAGGTTGTCAATGATGAGCACCTCATACCCGGCTTCCATCAGTTCAACCGCGGTATGAGAGCCGATATACCCGGTACCACCCGTAACAACTATTAATTCATTCATTTCATAGACTTTACAGGCTCCAGTACATCATTTTGTTTATCTTGCCCCGGTAGATTCCCTTGACATCCATAATCAAAGCATCCCTGGCTGCCAGGGATGCGAAGTAATCCTCCTTCAGGCCAAGATATTCATCATGGTTGACGGCAATGACTATAGCATCATAAGGAGGCTTCACCTCACTCACCAGTTCCAGCTTGTATTCCTGCCGGACCTCCTCCGGGGAAACGTTCGGGTCAACCACGTTCACCTCGATCCCGAAGGACTGGAATTCGCGGATCATATCGATGACCTTGGAATTTCTTATATCGGAGACATTTTCCTTGAACGTGATTCCCATGACAAGGATACGGCAGGACTGGATATGTTTTTTCAGACTGAAGAGTTTTTTAAGTCCCTGGTTCGCGACCCAGGCTCCCATGCCATCATTGATGTCCCTTCCCGAATTTATGATCCGTGCATGATGCCCGAAAGTCCTTGATTTATATGCAAGGTAATAAGGATCGACCCCTATGCAGTGCCCTCCAACCAGGCCGGGATAAAAATTCAGGAAATTCCACTTGGTACCGGCCGCTTCCAGCACTTCATAAGTATTGATGCCCATTTTGCTGAATATCATCGATAACTCATTCATGAAGGCAATGTTGATGTCCCGCTGGGTATTCTCAATGATCTTGGCCGCCTCGGCAACTTTTATGGAACTCGCCCGGTGCACGCCGGCTGTTATGACCAGTTCGTATAATTTTGCAATGACTTCTGCGGATTCAGCGTCGCATCCCGAGGTCACTTTCGTAATCAAGGTGAGGGTATGGACATCGTCGCCCGGGTTGATCCTTTCCGGCGAGAACCCGACCTTGAACTGCCGGATGCATTTCAGGCCGGATACCTGCTCAAGCAGGGGCACGCAATCCTCTTCCGTACAGCCGGGGTAGACGGTGGATTCAAAAACCACGTAATCCCCTTCCTCCAGGTATTCACCTACGGTATCGCAGGCACTGAGCAGGGGACCCAGGTCCGGTTGTTTGTGGTCATCGATGGGGGTGGGTACGGCAACAATATAAAAACTGGCGTCTTTCAGGTCCTCATCCCTGCTGGTGAATACGATATCACAAGCCTCGAACGCTTCAGGCGGCAGTTCCTTGCTGGGATCCAGGCCCTTTTTCATCAATTCCACACGGTCCTGTTTGATATCAAAACCAATAACCTTTATTTTCCTGGCCAGTTCGAGTGCAATCGGTAATCCCACATAACCAAGGCCGATCACAGCCAGCTTCTTCTTCCCTTCCAGTAAATCAGCAATCATGTAATTTATTTTTACTATGTTATTAAAGCATGGGATGTGAATTGTCGCGTTTCCCTGTCGGATCTGCATTTCGAATATCGTATACCATTTCGAGGGACTTCCTGGATTCTTCCAGACCAAATCCCTTTCCATCCAGGATCTTCTGATATGTCACGGTATGCAGATCGGTGAACCCGTCGCTGAACTCGATCTCTTCGCCGTCTATGCTTATACTGCGGAATGTCCGCTGTCCCTTGCCCTTTATTTCTTCCGGGAGGTCGCTGTAATCAATGCTCAGGTACCATCGAACCCTGGCCTTTTCCAGTTCCAGGTAACCGGAAGCTTTATCGAAAGCAAGCAGGTGTGTTTCGTTTTTCTTAATGTCCCCGAAGATCCATATCAGCATATCGAAAAAATGGATGCCGATATTGGTGGCAATGCCCCCCGATTTCTGATCGCTGCCTTTCCAGGAATAATGGTACCAGTTGCCTCTGCTTGTAATGTAGGTAAGATCGATGTCATAGCTTTTGTTTGCCGGACCTTCGAGGACCTTCTCCCGGAGTTTCACAATGGAAGGATGCAGCCTGAGCTGGAGAACATTGTAAACCTTCTTCCGGGTTTCCTTCTCGAACTCCGCAAGTCCCTCGTAGTTCCAGGGATTCAGCACCAGTGGCTTTTCGCAGATCGCGTGTGCCCTGCTTCTCAGGGCAAACCGGATATGGGAATCATGCAGATAATTGGGAGAACAGATGCTGATGTAGTCAACCTGGGTACCCTCCCTGCGGAGTTTGTCAATATGCCTGTCAAACCGTTCAAATTCCACGAAAAAATCTGCCTCCGGGAAGTAGGAGTCTATGATCCCAACGCTGTCGCTAATGTCGAGCGCGGCAACCAGTTTGTTACCGGTCTCCTTAATGGCCTTCAGGTGCCTGACAGCAATATAGCCTCCAAGGCCGATCAGGGCGAAATTATAACTCATAGCTTGGTAAGGGTTTCGTTTTGCATTTCGTATTTCTCACCGCTTTCGGGACATATGGCCTGGCTGTTCCGGTCAAAATGCAGACGGTGCCCGTATTCACTCATCCATCCTACCTGTTTTCCCGGATTTCCCAGGATGAGTGCATAGGGGGGGACATCTCTGGTTACCACGGCACCGGCACCGATAAAGCAATAGGCCCCCAGGGTATTTCCACAGATAATGGTGGCATTGGCACCGATGGTGGCTCCTTTTTGCACCAGTGTTTTTACATACTGATCCTTACGGATTACCGCCGACCTCGGGTTCGCAATATTTGTAAAGACCATGGAAGGCCCCAGGAACACATCGTCTTCACAGATCACTCCCGTATAGATGGAAACATTGTTCTGGACCTTGACGTTATTGCCAAGGACAACATCCGTCGAGACAAGAACATTCTGTCCGAGGTTACAGTTCTCGCCCAGGATGGCGCCCGGCATGATATGGGAGAAATGCCAGATCCGGCATCCTTTTCCGATCTTGCAGCCGTCGTCGATTACGGCAGTCTCATGTGCATAATAGCCTTTCTCGCCCATATCACCGGGATATAAATTTTTTAATGTGATGGCAAATATATTCAATCTGTTCGGTTTCCAGTTCGGTATGCATAGGAATCGAGAAAACAGATTTTGACATGGATTCGGTTACGGGGAAATCCCCTTCCCCGTAATTCAGGTCGCGATAAGCCTTTTGAAGGTGGAGGGGGAGGGGATAGTAGATCATGCATGGGATCTTTTGAGATTTCAGATAATCGGCCAGGTCATCCCTGCTTCCATCTTCCAGGACAAGGGTATACTGGTGGAAGATGTGGGTGGACCAGCCCACCCTTGCCGGGAGCCGGAGTCCCTGGATGTCCCCCAGCAGCCGGTCATACGCGGCGGCGGCTTCCTGCCTGGCTGCATGGAATTCATCAAGGTGCCTGAGCTTGACCCTGAGTATGGCTGCCTGGAGGGTATCCAGGCGGGAGTTCACCCCCACTTCCTCGTAGTAGTACTTGACCCGGGATCCATGGTTTACAATGGTGCCTATGCGCTCGTACAGCTCCCGGTCGCGGGTTATGACGGCTCCCCCATCGCCATAGCAGCCAAGGTTCTTTGAAGGGAAAAAGGAGGCGGTCCCAAGCGTCCCGATCGTTCCGGCCTTCATCCGGGTTGCATCGCGGAAAATATATTCGGCGCCAACAGCCTGGGCAGCATCTTCAATAATTTTGAGTCCCCTTCTACCGGCAATTTCCAGTATGGGCTCCATGTTTGCACACTGCCCGAATAAATGAACCGGGATAATGGCCCTGGTCCTGTCCGAAATGGCAGCTTCCAGGGCGTCTGGATCCAGATTGAAGGTCAGGGGATCAATATCCACCAGGACCGGGACAAGCCGGAGCAGTTTTATCACTTCGATGCTGGCGATAAAGGAGAAAGGGGTGGTGATGACCTCATCGCCGGGCTCAAGGTCAAGTGCCATGAGGGCAACCTGGAGTGCATCCGTACCGTTACCGCAGGGAACGACGTGTTCCACTTCAAGATAGGCGGCAAGTTCGTCGCGGAAACGAAGCACATCCGGGCCATTAATAAAAGCAGTGGAATCAATGGCATTCTGGATGGCTGAGTCAATCTCAGTTTTCAAACGGTCATACTGCCGCTTCAGATCAACCATTCGGATGGTTTGCATAAGCGTCTGGAATAATGGAAGTACGAAGATAGTAAAACGCTTCTGACCAAAAAAAAAGTACTTAAAAATTCGGTCATGCATCCCTTCCTCGTCTATTTTTCCCTAAATTTGTTCAACTGATCTGATGATTTTGGACTTCGGGAAACACATAAAAGAGCTTATTCTGCTGCATGATTGCGTCATTATCCCGGGACTGGGAGGATTTGTAGCCAACTACAAGCCGGCTCAATTCGACCCCGACCGGGGCACTGCGAGTCCCCCTTCAAAACACATCCTCTTCAACCGGAATCTGGTACACAACGATGGACTGCTCTACGGGCATGTTTCGCAGGTCACCGGGTATGGATACAAGGACGTGCAGGAGCAGGCACTCGCCTATATCGAGGGGATCCGCAGGGATACCCGCAAGGGGACGAAGTTCCTGATCGGGGGACTGGGCTATTTCTACCTTGACGGGGAGAACCGGATCCAGTTCAGCGAGGAGGAAGGGAACAATTTCCTGCTTGAATCCTATGGACTGCCTTTCCTGCAATACAAAGAATTTGAAAGGCTTCCGAAACAGGATACGTACCGATCCTTCTTAAGCGACAGGGACCCCCTGGCCAGGCAGCGTAGGGTCCGCTGATGGCTCTTTGGATCGGCGGCTGCATGCCTGCTTGCCGCGATGGTTATCATTCCCCTGCGGACCGGCTATTTCAACCAGGCGGGAATCGACATACCTTCACAACCCAAACAAACATCCGCTGATGCAGGGCTCAGCCAGGCAAAGCTTGTTCCTTCCTTAACCGAGAC
>CAZVLG010000042.1:0-6045 GCA_964627835.1 uncultured Bacteroides sp. | reverse complement strand
ACCTCCAGGCGGTATTCCCTTCCGGGGCTAAAATTTTTCAGGTATCTGAGCCTGAGATCCCGGCGAAAGGGCGGCGGAAGGATCAATGAATCCGCAGTACCCATGCCCCCGTCAACGCGCCAGGCATCCTTCTGCAACACCGTTTCCGGGTTCATGGATTCCGTGAACTCAATCACCAGGTTTTGTGAATCCGGAAGGTAGACGGATCGCGGCTCAGGAGGGTCCCGGTCAGGATTGCTCCCCCTGACCGAATTTTCCAGGCCGGGAGTGCCTCCTTTCCTGTCTGAACTGCTGGTCCAGTTCCCGGGGCTGTGACATGGCCTGCCTGGATCAATTCTTTCCAGCGACCAGCCCCCTTCCGCGTAATATTCAGCGGAGTGCAGGCCGGGATCATATTCCATCCAGTCGATCAGGACGGAATCAGGATCAAGCAGCAGCAACAGGGCTCCCTCATTTTTCAGCATGGTCTTGCTGCTCAACAGATCGAGCGAAATAACCGTGCCATCGTACCGGTCTTTCATCCCTTTATAACATAGCAGGAGGTAAGCACCTGCGGGAAGTTGTTGGTCGGGGATGGAAAGGCTCCTTATACCTGCCTGAAGTATCCATCCGCCCAGATTCACAGTATGTCCGCTCCGGTTAAAAAGTTCAATGTATTCATAGCCGGGAAGCCCCAATTCAGGTACCGGGTCGTACATGATTTCATTAAAAACAATATCTCCACTGCCCGGACGGTCCCCGAACAAGTCATCCTGCGGTGCCCCCGCATAAATATCCGGGATGGAGAGCGATGCAGCAAAAAAAAACAAAAAGAGTCTTTTCATTTCAAAATATTATTTGAAATTTTGCAAATCTAACAGATTGATGTTTTTTATTGTCAAATTCTATTAAATCGTAAAATCCATGAAAGTTGCTGTTGTTGGCGCAACCGGCCTTGTCGGTACTGTTATGCTGGAAGTCCTGGAAGAGCGTAACTTCCCTGTTTCAACCCTTTATGCTGTTGCTTCTGAAAAATCGGTAGGCAAACAGATCCTTTTTAAGGGGAAGAAGCATAAGGTGATCGGCATGCAGGAAGCCATCGGCAACAAACCCGACTTTGCCATTTTCTCGGCGGGGGGTGGGACTTCCACCCAGTGGGCACCGGCGTTTGCCGAAGCCGGGACGGTGGTGATCGATAATTCCTCTGCCTGGAGAATGGATCCCGGCAAAAAGCTGGTTGTGCCGGAGATCAATGCAGATGTGCTTGGCCCGGATGACCGGATCATTGCCAACCCAAATTGTTCCACCATCCAGCTGGTCATGGTGCTTGCACCCCTTCACAGGGTTTTTAAAATCAAGCGGATCGTAGTATCCACTTACCAGTCGGTGACAGGTACGGGGGTCAAGGCCGTCCAGCAACTGAAGGACGAGCGCGCAGGCGTGCAGGGGGAGCGTGCCTATCCGCATCCCATCGACCGGAACTGCCTGCCCCATTGCGATGTTTTCCTGGAAAACGGGTACACCAAGGAAGAAATAAAGATGGTCAACGAGACCCGCAAGATCCTCCGTGACGATTCCATCCAGTGTACGGCAACCGCCGTGAGGGTGCCTGTTATGGGAGGCCATTCGGAATCCGTGAACCTTGAATTCGAGAAGGAATTTGAACTTGCGGATATTCACCAGCTGCTTTCCGAGATGCCGGGGGTGGTGGTCGAAGACGATATCGTGAACCATGTATATCCCATGCCCCGGTATGCCGAGGGCAAGGATGAGGTTTTCGTGGGAAGGATACGCAGGGATGAATCAAGGGAAAAATGTCTGAACCTCTGGATCGTTTCCGACAATCTCCGAAAGGGAGCAGCCACCAACGCCATCCAGATTGCGGAATACATGGTTGAAAAGGGACTTGTCCGCAGCAAGTCCAGGCAGATGGCCAAATAATATCCTGGTCCCCAGCCCCTGCCTGGGATCCTGGCATCCTAATACAGGAAATCATTGTAGGGGTAACGCTTTGAGTGGATTTCCCTTACCTTTTCGTAAAGAAGTTCCCGGATCTCCTGGATATTCTCCTGGTTTTTTGCGGAGATAAATATGCATTGCCCGTTACTTTTGGCCATCCAGGTTTTTTTCAGGTCGTCCAGGCTCATGTTTTCCCGGGTCGGGGGAGTCAGGTCGTCCGCCTCCATTTCGGTGTACCGGAAGGCATCGATCTTGTTAAAGACAATATAAGTGGGTTTGTCCCTCGCCCCGATCTCGAGCAGGGTTTCATGCACGATTTCGATCTGTTCCTCGAAGCTGGAATGTGAGATGTCGACGACATGTAGCAGAATGTCCGATTCACGGACTTCATCCAGGGTGGACTTGAAGGATTCCACCAGGGTATGCGGCAGCTTTCTGATGAAACCCACGGTATCGGAAAGCAGGAAAGGAAGGTTCTTAATAACTACTTTGCGCACCGTGGTATCCAGGGTGGCAAACAGTTTGTCCTCCGCAAAGATATCCGATTTGCTCAGGACATTCATCAGGGTTGATTTTCCCACATTGGTATAACCCACCAGCGCAACCCGTACCATTTTCCCCCGGTTCTTGCGTTGCACGGTTTTCTGCTTGTCGATCCGTTTCAGGTCTTCTTTGAGCCTGGCAATCTTGTCGCGGATGATCCTGCGGTCCGTTTCAATCTCCGTTTCTCCCGGTCCCCTGAGTCCAATTCCCCCGCGCTGTCTCTCCAAATGGGTCCACATGCGTGTCAGCCTCGGCAGGAGGTATTCATACTGGGCCAGTTCAACCTGCGTCTTGGCATGGGCCGTCTTGGCCCGCCGTGCAAAGATATCCAGGATCAGGTTGGTACGGTCCAGGACCCGGCATTTAAGTTCCCTTTCGATGTTCCGGTGCTGAGAGGGACTCAGTTCGTCATCGAAAATAATCAGGTCTGTCTCATTATTATTGACATACTCCTTTATCTCAGCCAGTTTGCCGCTTCCCACGAAAGTGCGCGGATCCGGATAATCAAGCCGCTGTATAAACCTCCGTTCCGGTATGGCTCCGGCAGTCTCTGCCAGAAAAGCCAGCTCAAGAAGGTAATCCTCCACTTCATCAGCATCCTGGTATTTCCCGACAACACCAATAAGTATGGCTGTTTCAGGCCTGGGTTTTGTTATGATCGGTTCCCGCATGAAGTAATCCCTGACAGGGGCTGTAAAATTACTATTTCAAATAGAGTTGGCAAAAAAAAAGACCGCCACATCCTGTCGTGACGGCCTTCTTATTATGCTTTGAAGTTTCCGGTGCCTAGTAAATGAATTGCCGGTTCTTGTTGATGCCTTCGCGGATGGCAGGTTTGAGGGTTTCGGTACACATGAAAAGCATCTCGAAATCGGTCGGGAAGGGAACTGCTTCCTGTTCGATCATTTGTTTTGCTTCGGCATCAAGAGCCCCCAGATCTCCTACGGCACGGGCTGAATGATGTTCAAAAATATGTTCGGCCCCGATGGGTTCTTTAATGATCAGTTTTTTTGGATTTTCGGAAAGGATCTCGACATTTCCGTCTATCCTGACCGATTTGAACTGATGGGTCTCAATCAGGGTGCACTGAAGTTCTTTGTACCTCGGTATTTTGATGTCGTTGCCAGCCGTATCTTTCATTACATTTCCCCTGGCATCAAGGGCATAATCAAATCCGTCTTCGACCTTTTTCTTGTATAAATTGTCCTTTTCCTTGACATCATCGGGAGAAATGGCGATGGATTCCAGGTTCACGAAAATGGTGTAGTCATACGCAATGTCATCATTGAGGTGCTTGAAATGATATTCCACCCATTCGTTCTCGAACCCGCGTGTGTCGATCTCCAGCAGATCCTGCTCCCACTGTGGGTCAAGTTTCATGTGGGTCATATTATTCACCAGCACAACAACCCGGCTGATGCCTTTGAACCTTGCTTCCTCGATCAGGGGTTCCAGGTCCGGATACATGCCGCCTGAATACTCCTGTGCCCTGTTCATTTCCATGTAGGCCTGGCGGTAGGATTCCTTGGTGCCTGATTTCATCAGGTTCTTTCCGCTGTGATAATAATATTCCGCTGCTTTTCGCTTGGCCGAGATGATCTTTGCATCGTAGTCGACGTATGTATAATCAATGTACCGCCCGTTCAGGTTCATGGGGAGGACTGTCCGCACGAGCGATTGCCTGTTCTTCATCCGGGTGTAGATGGCAAATACTTCCTCATAATTGTTCGGGTTGTCTTCCCTTTCAAGAAAGGTTACCCGCTCCAGGTCCTGTTCATTGGCAATATTGTATGCCCGGTCAAGTGCCTCGATATCTTTTGGACTATCCGGGTCCTTACGGATCTTCTTAACCGCTTTCTGTATGGCTGCATCATAATTGCCCTTCTCGAGCATTTTTTTGGAAGAGCCACAGGAAGTAAGAATCAGGGCTGTGATCAGAAAGTAAACAATGCGTCTCATGTCTTATGGAATTTATTGAAGACTAATTTAAGAAAAATGGTAACTGTTTAGCTGGTGTCTAAAAGTAGAAAAATCTGAGGTTTATTCACAAGTAATGAACTGTTATTGCTCAATTATTTTAACATCCTCGAAATCCAGGTAGTATTAACAATTTTGCTGTAATAAATGTGATAAAATCAGGGGTAAATATTTGGTTTCCAGAATATGTCCAAACTATTTTTGATAAAAAAAGATTTTGGACACAGATCAGGTCATATCCGAGCTTACCAGGAAAATTGAATTTCTGTTAAATCGTCAAGCTCAAATGGAGCAAGAAAGCCGGGAATTGACTTTGCGCGTCCAACTGTTGGAAACATTTGAGGAAGATAATAAGAACCTGCGTCAGGAAAATACTGAATTGAAAGATGAGAATGCAGATCTGAAATCAAAAATTGCTGAATTGAAGGCCCGTTTAAACAGCAACAGCAGTAATAGCAGTAAACCGCCATCGAGTGACGGATATCAAAAGAAGCCTGCGTTTCCGAAAAAGAAAAAGGGTAAACAGGGAGGCCAGAAAGGGCACAAAGGAAGGACCTTGCAACAGGTTGAGCATCCGAACAAAATAGTAAAACATAAGCCTGGGCCATGTGACTGTGGTCATGAATTCACAGAAGATGAGCTGGCGTTATCGGAAACCCGCCAGGTCTTTGATTTCCCACAACCCCAATTGGAAGTTATCGAACATCAGCTACTAAAAGGACAATGTCCGGATTGTGGGAAGTGGCATAAAGGCAGCGCCCCTGAGGGGGTCAATGCCCCTGTTCAATATGGCAATGGGGTCAAAGCTTACGCTGTATTGTTGAATGTCCATTTCAAGCTTCCTTTCAAGAAGATACAGTTGCTGTTCAGTGATCTGTTTGGGTATTCAATCAACGAATCCACGGTTTACTCAGCCGGTCGTCAATGTTACGAGAAGCTTGAGGAGACTGAAGAAACGATAAAATCCAAGATCGCTGAGAGCAATGTAGCCCATGCTGATGAAACCGGATTGCGGGTAGCGGGCAAATTACACTGGTTGCATACAGCAACTTCATTGCTTTACACCTATCTTTTCGTGCATGAAAAACGAGGAGCACTGGCCCTGACGAGCAACAAATCCATATTGGACAGAATCAGGGGCTGGTTGGTTCATGATTGTTGGAGCAGCTATTTCAATTTCCACAAAATGCGCCACGCCATTTGCGGGGCACATATCCTGAGGGAACTGGAAGGTCTGATAGATGGCGAAAAAAGCAAATGGGCCAGTATTTTTAAGATTTTCCTGATGAATGTATATGAGATGCCTTTTGAAGAAAGGGTGAAACGACGGCAACAGATTAAATCCAGATATACCCTGATTTGTGGTATCGGTGAAAGAGTGGAACCGCCACCAAGAAAGACATCGGAGAAAAGGGGCAAATACAAACGGACCAAGGGAAGAAATCTTGTGGAACGATTAATAAGGGAAAAAGAGGCGGTACTAGCATTTGCTTTCAACAAGGAGGTGCCATTTACAAATAACCTGGCTTATCCCAACATTTATATTATCCCAACATCTCCTGTAAATGGTATGTTATCAAATGTTTA
>CAZVLG010000041.1:0-4371 GCA_964627835.1 uncultured Bacteroides sp. | reverse complement strand
ATTCCGCATGCATCAGTCCAAGGTCAGCATCCCGCTCAAGGCCGGTCAGTCCGGCAGGATTCCAGTATCCGGCCGTAACGTCCAGGGTGGTGGCAGTTATTGCATGTGACATTCCGAAAGCCCTGGCTCCGACCCCAATCGAAAGGAATTCATTGCTGTACTTGGGTATCTCCGCCAACAGAGCGGCCGGAAGCAGAAGTCCCGTAATAAGGATGAGAATCTTGCGGATCATTAATCTTTTTAACTCACAAATCCCTACTTTTATTGTTGTTTAAAGAAAGCATTTTGAAGGAACAAAACCATAATTTCACAAGGCATATCCCAAACTTCATAACCCTGTGCAATCTCGCCATCGGTGTCCTGGCCGTACTGATGGCCCTTGGCAACCAGGTCCTGTTTGCATCCTGGTTGATCCTCATTGCGGCTGTCCTGGATTTTCTTGACGGTTTTCTTGCCCGGATCCTGGATGCAGCCAGCCCGATCGGAAAGCAACTTGATTCTTTTGCAGATCTAATAAGCTTTGGAATGGCACCATCGGCCATCGCCTATAAACTGATGGAGTACGGTATCCGCGGCGATATATTTTACGGTGGCGTACAGGACACCTCCCTGCCGGAGCGGCTGCTGCTCTTTTCGCCCATTCTCCTGGTGCTGTTCGCCGCAATGCGGCTTGCAGAATTTAACCTCCGGGAAGACCATCCGGATTTTTCAGGATTACCGACCCCGGCAGCTGCCATTTATTTTGCGGGGGGGAGCCTGTTCCTGGTTCATCACATGGGGACCCCGGTCTGCAACTTTTTCCTGCAGCCGTTGGTGTTGCTTGTAAATATTTTTGTTATCAGCCTGCTGATGGTAAGCAGGGTACCCATGTTATCCCTGAAATTCAGGGTTTATGGATGGAGGACCAACCAGATTCGATATGTATTTCTTGCTGTTTCTGGTATTTTATTGATAATATTGCAGGAAACGGCACTGCCGGTAATCATCCTGTTTTACCTGTTGCTGTCAGTCACGGTATCTTTGATCCGTAAAGATTAGAAAATGAAGTACATCGCAGAAATCAACATCATGCCACTGAAGGCCCTGCTTGATCCACAGGGAAAAGCAGTCAGCAACAGCATGAAGAACCTTGGATTTAATGAAGTCTCAAACGTCCGCATAGGCAAGCATATCACCCTTGAGATTGAAGCCGGCTCTGAAGCTTCGGCGGGCAAAAGGGTCGACGAGGCGTGTAAAAAGATCTTGAGCAACCCCATCATTGAGGGGTATGATTACACGCTTCACAAGGAATAGGGGCAGGGACCGGATACAGCCCTGCACTCATCCGGAAACCTGGTTCCGGAACTAAGCCTGATCCTCCTCCGGAGGATTTTTTTGTTCCACTTTCCGGATTACCCAGCGGATCGCAAAAAAACTGATTGCAATAAACACCGGCCAGCTCAGGAACCACAATATCGAGGATAGATACATTCGCTTATGGGTTTTAATATACATGGGACTCGCTCTCCATTTCCCCGGAATCGATTTTTTTATTGTTGACGGCTGACCAGGCCAGGTAGATATAGGCCAGGACCAGCGGGGTTAGCAAAGAAACATAGCTCATCGCCGTAAGGGTATAATGGCTTGACGAACTGTTTTCGATATGCAGGGAGCTTTGCATATCATAGAGACTCGGATAATAGCAGGTCTTGTTAAGCCCGGCCAGCAGGAACAGGGAGAAAACCACCAGGACCGTTCCTGTCCCGGCCCAGTAAAATCCCTTCATGCCCTGCCTGAAAAGTGCCTGGTAAAGGGAAAACACCACCAGTACTACGCCGGCGAGGAAAAGGACAAGCACCAGGGGCATAGTCAGGAAATTATGCAGGTACTTATAATTCTCCATGCTGACTGCATAGGTTTCGGGGTCGTAGGCAAATCCCTTCATAAGCAAAAGGCGGATGGCAAAAGCCAGAAAGAATACAAGGAAGGCAATGGTGTTTGGCAGAAGGTGTTTCCTGCATTTCCCGGCTAGTTCCTCATCATCGATATTCCTTATGAAATATAAAAGGCCCAGTATCCGGGCAAGGAAGAATACCGTCAGCCCGAGTGCCACATTATGCCAGTTCAGAACAGCCTCGAGTCCATGCGAGCCGACTGCCCACCGTGACTGGTTCATTTCATTGACCGAGAACATGGCCCCGTTGAAGAATGTACCCACAGCGGTACCGATCAGGATGGTTCCGAGTGCACCGTTTATGAACAGGAACGCATCGTATGTTTTCTGTCCCAGGAAATTGCTCGGTTTTGACCTGAATTCATAAGCGATCGCCTGGATGATAAAACAGAACAAAATGGCCATCCATACCCAGTATGCCCCCCCGAAACTGGTCGAATAGAACAGTGGAAAGGAGGCGAACAAGGCCCCTCCGAAGGTTACCAGGGTGGTAAAGGTAAACTCCCATTTCCTGCCGAGGGCATTCACCAGCATGGTCTTCTGCATGGGTTTTTTACCGAGGGCGAAAATCAGGGTCTGTCCGCCCTGGACAAACATCAGGAATACCAGCAGGCTCGCCAGCAGGGATATAATCACCCACCAGTACTGCTGAAGTGCTAGATGTGAAAGATTTCCAAACATTTTATTTCCTCCCTTCTTTTGGTCCTAATTTGATTTGTTTCGTCATGATCCTGACTTCGGCAATAGCCAGGGTCGTGAATATGGCGGCGAACAGCCAGAAGGTTACCTGCACCATGCCGGCATCGATCTGGGAAACAGCCGCAAACGTGGGCATCAGATCCTGGATCACCCATGGCTGCCGGCCCATTTCCGCTACGGTCCATCCCGCCAGGGAGGCGATATAGGCAAGCGGAATGGTCCAGATTGCCAGGCGGAGAAAGGCCCGCCTCCGGACAAGGGTATCCCTGTAAGCCATGATCATGGCAAGAATGAAGAATATCATGAAATAGAATCCCAGTCCCACCATGATATGAAAACTGTAAAATGAAAGCGGGACGTTGGGAATCAGCTTGCCGGGATCGTCGATGAAACCGTAGCCGAAATAACTGAAATAGTTTTTCTGGAACTCGGGATCCATAAATTTTGCTTTCCGGGCTTCGTAGGTCATGAAATCATCCGCTGCTTTCGCATCCTTCATTTCTTTAAGGATCTCACGGGCATAATTTCCTCTCTCAATCTTTTCAGCAGAGGAGAGAATACCTCTTTCCTCGTTTCCCTCGATAAGGTCAAGGATACCCGGCACGAATGCGTCAAATTTTCCGTAGGCCATATAAGAAAGGAAATTGGGTATCTCTATCCTTAAGGCAAAATCCTTGATATTTTCGTTTTCCGGGTCCTCTTCGGATTCTGACATGATGCCGATCACAACCAGCCCGGCACCTTCCTGCCCATGATAAAGTCCCTCAATAGCGGCCAACTTCATGGGCTGGACATGAACAATCTGTCGTGTTGACCCATCCCCCGACCATATCAGGAAAAGGCTGGAAAGGATCCCGAAGGTCGCCGAAACCACAATGCTCCTTCTGGCCAGAAGCATCTCCCTTTTCTTCAGAAGGAACCAGGAGCTGATGCCGATGACAAATACCGATGCCAGAACGAATCCGCTGGTCGTGGTATGCAGCCATTTGGTAATCGCCACGGGGGAGAAAAGCACATCCCAGAAGTTTAGCATTTCATTGCGTGCCGTTTCCGGGTTAAAATGCATGCCGATGGGATGCTGCATCCAGGCATTGGCAACCAGGATCCACAGGGCGGACAGATTGGCACCGATGGCGACCAGCCAGGTGGAAGCCAGGTGCCATTTCTTGCTGATCTTATTCCATCCGAAGAACATCACTGCCAGGAACGTGGATTCCAGGAAAAAGGCCATAATGCCTTCGATGGCCAGCGGGGCGCCAAAAATATCACCTACGAACCAGGAGTAATTCGACCAGTTCGTTCCGAACTCGAACTCCAGGATGATTCCGGTGGCCACCCCGATAGCGAAGTTTATCCCGAACAGGGTCATCCAGAATTTGGTTATGTTTTTCCATTTTTCATCACCGGTCCTCACGTACAGGGTCTCCATGAATGCAAGAATGAAACTGAGTCCCAGAGTAAGCGGGACAAACAACCAGTGGTAACAGGCCGTCAGGGCAAATTGCCCGCGCGACCAGTTTACCAGTGAAAGATCAATGCTGTCAATCATATCGATTATTATTTTGTGAGTTGATCCAGGACATATTCTCCGCGCTCCTTATCCGTTTCAAAACGGGATTGAAGGAAATCCGGGAAAAAGAAAAGCCGCAGGATGACGAAGAAAATAAAGAGCTTGATAAGGATGATAAGCCACAGGCGCCTGCCTAGGGTCATGCTTCGGAAACCCTCATAATAGAAGC
>CAZVLG010000040.1:0-16562 GCA_964627835.1 uncultured Bacteroides sp. | reverse complement strand
CGGTTTAATTGGCCTATCGGTTGTATATTTTAATTTAACGAACCGCCGTATGCCGAACGGCACGTACGGTGGTGTGAGAGGACAGATAGGGAATTAATCCCTATCTTCCTACTTGATTTATATTTAGGCGAGTATTAGAGTAGAGGCAATGGATTATTTTAAATTCTCCCTTTTCCTTGCCCTTGTTTCATTTATTTTTTGTGCTGGTATTTCTGCGCAGCGAAATTCCTATTCATGCTCAAAAATACCCGATAACAGCATCCGGATTGATGCAGATGCCACGGAAGATGCATGGAACCAGGTTGAATGGAGCGGTAATTTCACCCAGACCATGCCCTATGACTCTGCCGCTCCATCTCAGAATACAGCCTTCAAATGTGTTTATGACAACGATGCCATCTATTTCCTTATCCGTGCCTTTGATACGGCCCCCGACAGCATCATACGCAGGATGTGCAGGCGTGACGGATGGGAGGGCGATTTTGTCGAAGTTTATATCGACAGTTACTTTGACCGCAATACCGCATTCGGATTCAATGTGAATGCGGCAGGTGTCAGGGGCGACGCCATCATCACGGGCGACGGGAACCGGGAGGATGAGACCTGGGACCCGATATGGTTCGTGAAAACGCTGATCGATGATCAGGGATGGCTGGCGGAAATCAGGATCCCTTTCTCACAACTCCGGTTCGGCAAGAAAGACGGGCAGGTCTGGGGACTTCAGGTAGGAAGACGTTTGTACCGCCACCAGGAGCGGAGTTTCTGGCAGTACAAATCACCAAAAGCATCCGGATTCGTGAGCAAATTCGGAGACCTGCATGGCATCCGGGATATCCAGCCAAGAAGGCAGACGGAAATCATGCCCTTTATTGTCGGCGGATACGAGACCTATGAGAAAGAGGAAGGAAACCCTTTCCAGGACGGCAACAATTATTTATACAACGCAGGGGTTGACGGCAAAATAGGAATCAGCAATAATTTCATCCTGGATTTTACCATCAACCCGGACTTCGGACAGGTGGAAGCCGATCCTTCACAGGTCAACCTGACAACCTATGAGACCTATTTTCAGGAGAAAAGGCCTTTTTTCATCGAGGGAAAGAACCTGCTTGATTTCACGATCACAGATGACTACAGTGTGATGTCAAACGATGTCCTTTTTTACTCAAGGCGCATAGGGAAGCGTCCATCCCACTGGCCGGATCTCGGGGACAATGAGTTTGTAAAAATGCCGGAAAATACGAGCATCCTGGGAGCCTTCAAGATCACGGGAAAAACCAGCGACGGCTGGTCCGCCGGCATCATGAACTCCGTTACCCAGAAGGAATCGGCGTTGATCGATAATGAGGGACTGCGCCGGGAGGAAACGGTCGAACCCCTGACCAACTACCTGGCATCCAGGGTGATGAAGGATTTCAACAAGGCCAATTCACAGGTCGGGTTTGCCTTTACCATGGTCAACAGGAACCTCGGGGAGGACCACCTGGCGGAATTCATGAACCGGAATGCATATAGCGGGGGACTGAATTTCAGGCATCAGTGGAAGGATAAGACTTATTTTGTTGAGGGATCCGTGGTGCTCAGCCAGGTGAACGGCAGCCGGGAGGCCATCACCACACTCCAGACCTCCATGCCCAGGTATTTTCAGCGCCCCGATGCCACACATCTTTCCGTTGACTCGCTGAGTTCCGGACTGACCGGAACCGGAGGAACCTTCCGGATCGGGAAACAGGGCAATTCCAAATGGACCTATGACCTGACCCTGGCCCATCGCTCGCCTGCACTGGAACTTAACGATGCCGGTTTCCTTTCGTCGGGGGACATCGTATTTGAGCGTCTCCGTGTGCAGTACATGCAGACCGAACCGGCCTCCATTTTCCGCAGTACTTACCTGACCTGGATCCAGACCAATGCAATAAGCTTCGGGGCTGAAAGAAAATATTCCTGGTTCATATTTTCCGGGGATACAAGGCTGATGAATTACTGGGGCGGGGGACTGAATTTCAATGTGCAACCCTCCAGGATGGAGGTCAATGAACTTAGGGGCGGACCGGCCATGTTCAACCCGTCCGCGATTAACGTCAATTACTACATTGGGTCCGATTACCGCAAGAACATCAACGGGTACATCGGCAACTGGATCAGCAAGAACTTCAACGGGGAGGCACAGTACCTCGGCTATTTTTGCGGAATGGAGATCCGTCCCCTGAATGCCCTGAATTTCAACATCGAGATGGAGTACTCGAAGAATATAGACAAGAACCAGTATGTCACGAATATAACCGATCGCCCCGAACCCAGGTACATCCGTTCCCGCTTCGACCAGAAAGAAGCCTACATACAGCTCCGGGCAACCTTCAATATCAGTCCCGAGTTCACCATCCAGTACTACGGCATGCCCTTTATTTCCATCGGCAAATATGTGGATTTCAGCTATGTCACGGATCCGAAAGCCCGGGACCTCCAAGACCGTGTCAGCTATTACACGCCCGAACAGATCAGCTTTAACGAGGCGGATAACCAGTACCTGGTGGATGAAAACCTGGACGGAAGCAGCAGCTACAGTTTCGAAAACCCGGATTTCAAGGTGCTGGATTTCAACTCCAATTTCGTGCTCCGCTGGGAATACAGGGCGGGTTCCGTGGTTTACCTGGTCTGGACCCAGAACCGATTTGAATGGAGCAGTCCGCAATCATTCCGGATGGATGACACGGTGAAGGACCTTTTTGACCTGCACCCCCATAATGTATTCATGATCAAGTTTTCCTACCGTTTCGGGGTATGAGCCTGTGGCTGATCCGGATTTTGTAACGCAGGGTCCGGAAGCTTATTTTTTCGCGGGCTTCCCTTTGTATGCGGGTTTCCCTTTTTGCCCGGATTTCCCTTTTTGCCCGGATTTCTTCCTGTACCTGGTGTCCTTCGGCCGGTAACCGGGATTCCATTCGGGACCGTCGCCCAGTTCAGCAGGTACGGGCAGTTTGTGGATCTCGCTGCCGATCAGGTCCTCGATCCGCTTCAGCCGGAACATATCATCCCTGTTTACCAGGGTCAGGGCAACCCCGGTGGATTCAGCCCGGGCCGTCCGCCCGACCCGGTGAACATAATCTTCGGCATCTGCCGGGACATTGAAGTTTATGACCAGGCTGATGTCCTTGACGTCGATCCCCCTGCTCAAGACATCGGTAGCGACGAGCACGCGGATCTGCCTGGCCTTGAACCTCCCCAGGACATCCTCGCGTTCTTTCTGTTCCAGGTCGGAAGAGATCCGTTCAACCGTGAATTCATTCTTTTTCAGTGATTTGGCAATATCAGCCACGCTCTTTTTGGTGGCGCTGAAGATCAGGATGCTCTGGTATTCCTCCTTATCGGCGATAAGGGAATGGATCAGGGGTATTTTTTGTTCATCGTGAGCCAGGTATGCTGCCTGAAGCACTCCTTCGGCGGGTTTGGACATGGCAATGTTGATCTCGCTGGGATTGTTGAGTACCTGTTTTGCCAGTTCCCGGATCTTTGGAGGCATGGTTGCACTGAACATCAGCGTCTGGCGTTTCTTGGGCAGGAAGGAGATGATCTTCTGGATATCCTCATAAAAGCCCATATCCAGCATCCTGTCCGCCTCGTCAAGGATCAGATTCCTGATGGTATCGAACTTTACATATCCCATCCTTAAATGTGCGATGAGTTTTCCGGGAGTGGCAACAATGATGCTGTTCCCCTTCGTAAGGGCGGTCTTTTCCTGTTCCCATTCGCTTCCGTCACCTCCGCCGTAGATAGCAAGTGAACCAACGGAGACGAAATAGGAAAATCCCTGGATCTGCTGGTGGATCTGCACAGCCAGTTCCCGGGTCGGTACAATAACGAGCGTATCGGTACCATGATACTCTTCCGAGGCCAGTTTATGCAGGATGGGCAGGATGAAGGCAGCCGTTTTGCCGGTGCCCGTCTGGGCACAGCAAATCAGGTCATTTCCGTTCATGATCTCGGGGATGGCCTGCTCCTGGACGGGGGTGGCCTTTTCGAATCCCATATAATCAATGGCCTCGGTAAGCTTCTCGTCCAGATTGAACTCTTTGAATGTCATGGTTTATGCAATAAAAAACAACCATCCGGTTATCACCGCATGGTTTCTCGTGAACCCGAAGGGACTCGAACCCCCAACCTCCTGATCCGTAGTCAGGTGCACTATCCAATTATGCTACGGGTCCTGAATTCGATGCAAATATATTCAAACTCGGACGATCTGCAAAAGCTTTCTTTAATTATCGGGCTGAGCCCTGGTTTTTTAATTAAATTTGGATAGACAGCCAGAAGGAGCATGGTCAGTGTCAAAAAAACAAATAAAAGGAAGCCGATTACAAGGATTGCACGTATCCTGTTATTTGGATTCCTCGGATTGATGGTGCTTGTGCTGCTCCTGACCGGATACCTGCATTTTGACCGGGACAATATCAGCAAGCGACTCCTGTTAAGCTCCAATAAATATACACGGGGCGAACTCCGGTTTGAGAGCATTGCTTTCAATCCTTTCATTTGCCGAAATACTGGTATCCGATTACGGTACAAGTTTCAGGGTCAGGAAACTGATGTCGGACGTGGAAATACGGGACGGGAACATTATTCTTAAAGACCTTGCATTCAGTACTGATGAGAACAGGGTGGAGGCAAAAGGATGGATTGACCTTGGCAGGGACAGCCTGGATGTTACCTTTGCAGTCGTGGATGCGAACGGATGCAGCATCATCGAGCAGCGGTTGGCAAGGAATGCAAGCCCTTCTATAAGGGCAGTGTGCCGGTCCCCGAGAAAAAATAAATTGCATTGATAATAAATTCATAATTTTATTGAAAATTAACAACCATGAAAAAGATACTTCGCATTCTGCTTATTCTGATACTCCTTATCCTTACCGTACTGATCGTGACCCCGCTGCTTTTCAAGAAACAGTTGCTGGAAAAAGCGAAGGAGGTTGCCAATACCAGCGTCAATGCCAGGGTTGATTTTTCGGACCTGAAACTCAGCTTTTTCAAGGATTTCCCGCGGCTCACCGCCTCTCTTTACGATGTGTCTGTGGTGGGGATAGAGGCATTTGAAGGAGATACCCTTGTGGCATTTGACCAGTTCAGTGCCACGGTCAATGTGATGAGCCTGATCCGGAAGGAGGCGATCGAGGTGAAAGGCATATTGCTCGATCAACCGAGGATCTCCGCGATTATACTCAAGGATGGAACGGCCAACTGGGACATCGCAAAAGAGTCGGAGAAAGAGGTTGAAGAAGAGGTGGACACAAGCGAAAGCGGGACCATGGACCTCAAGGTTGCCCTGAAAATATTCGAGATTCGGAATGGCCGGGTATCATACGATGATATGAGCTCTGCCATGAAAGCCTCCCTGTCCGGGTTTAACTTTTTGCTTTCCGGTGACCTGGGACTGGACCATACAAGCCTGCGGCTCGAATCCAATACCGAAAGCGTTAACCTCCTGATGGGGGGAGTCCGTTTCGTCCGGAACGCAAGCCTTGGTATCCTGATCAACCTGGATGCCGACCTTGTTAATTCGGTATTCACCATAGAGGACAATTCCTTTGCGATCAACGATCTGGTATTGCTGCTGGAAGGAATGGTCAGCATGCCGAAAGATGAGGATATGTCGGTGGATCTGGCATTCGCCACGAAGGAGACCGGTTTCAAAAGCCTGCTTTCCATGGTGCCGGCTGTGTACATGAAGGATTTTGAGGATGTCGAGACAGACGGGCAATTGAGTCTTTCCGGGACCATCAGGGGCAAACTGACCGAGGAGCATACTCCATCGGCCGATATAGTCCTGAAGGTAAATAAGGCCCGCTTCAGCTACCCCGATCTGCCAAAGTCGGCCGAGAATATAAACATTGACCTGGGGGTTCATTATGATGGGGTGCAGAACGACAATTCAAAGCTGGATGTGAATGCCTTTCATGTCGAACTGGGTGATAACCCGGTGGATCTTGAAATGCATGTGATTACACCGATCAGCGATCCGCAGGTGAATGCCACTATTGCGGCGAAGATAGATTTTGCCAGCCTGAGCGATGTGGTACCCATGGAAGATGTCAGCCTGAGCGGCAAACTTGAGGCCAGCCTGGAACTGATGGGAAAAATGTCAAGCCTGGAAAATGAGAAATACGAGGAATTCAGGGCGGACGGCAGCCTGAAACTCCAGCAGTTTAAGTTTACCTCTCCGGATATTCCACAGCCGGTCTATATTAACCAGACCCTGTTGAAATTTTCACCCCAGTTCGTCGAACTCACTGAATTTGACGCCAATATCGGAAGCAGCGATGTGAAGATGAACGGCAGGCTGGAGAATTTCCTACCGTTCATCTTTAAGGAGGAAGGCACCGTTTCGGGTATACTGAACCTTAACAGCAACCTGATCGATCTGAACGAATTCCTGACGGATACCGAGGAAGAGGTTGAGGAAGAGACGGAGGACTCCGTCGTGCTTTCGGTCATCGGGGTCCCGGCAAATGTTGATTTCGTTTTCCAGTCGAACCTCAAGAAGGTCAAATACGACAAACTGGACATTGACAACCTGTATGGGCTGATCATCGTTCGTGACCAGAAAGTTATCCTGAAGAACCTCAACCTGGATGTCCTGCAGGGAAGTGTGATTATGAGCGGGGAATACAACACGCAGGATATGAAATCCCCCATGATCGACCTGGCCCTGGATGTACGGAAAATCGATATCCCAGAGGCCTTCAAGGCCTTTGTCACCGTTCAGAAACTGGCACCGGTCGCCGAACGTACAACGGGCAAGATCTCCACCAGGCTGGAATTTACCTCATTCCTTGATTCCACGATGATGCCGGTCATGAATTCCATCGTCGGAAAGGGGAACCTTGCCTCCGAGATTATCCAGATCAATAATTCACAGACCTTTGAAAAAATCGGCGGCATCCTGAAAACCGACAAATACGATGTCATCACCATGGAGGACCTGGACATCCAGTATTCCATACGGGATGGCCGGGTTTACATACAGCCATACAAGACGAAAATATTTAATAGTGAACTGATCATGCAGGGCGACCAGGGGATTGACAAGACCATGAATTATGAGATGAAAATGAAAATACCCCGTTCGGAACTCGGGGGCACGGCGCAGTCCGCCATCAACGAACTCTCCGCGATGGCAGCAAACCAGGGCGTAAAAATTGATCCCGGTGAAACCATCGATGTGAAATTCATGGTCACGGGAACCTTTGACGATCCCAAGGTCCGGCCTATGTTTGAGGAAGGAGCCCGTAAAATGACCCAGGAAGTGAAGGAGCAGGTGCAGGAGGTGGTTGAACAGAAAGTGGAGGAGGTAAAACAGGAAGTGAAGGAGGACATCAACCGGGAGGCCGAAAAGATCATGGCCGATGCACGTAAGCAGGCAGAACGGGTCAAATACGAAGCCAAGCTGGCAGGCGAGGAGCTAGTAAAACAAGCCGATACCGAAGGTCAGAACCTGATCAAGCAGGCCGGCAGTAATCCCATCAAAAAAATTGCTGCCGAGACCGCTGCCAAGACCTTGAAAACCGAAGCAGAAAAGAGGGCAAAGCAGCTGGAGGACGAAGCCAATGTAAAGGCGGACAACATCATCAAGGAAGCCCAGGCAAAGGTGGATAAATTGAAATAATCCCGCTGATATATAATTTTAATGCTTCTGCGTAATTACCGTGAAACATGCTGCATGCTACTCATGCTTGCCTGTATGCAGTCCCCCGTCCCTGGCCAGGTGAGCCTTCGCTACGAGGAAAACTACACGCTTACCTATGAAGAGGCAATACGCGCATACCAGGAACTGGATGAAGCCTATCCCGAGGCCAGGTTGCTGAGCTATGGTTCAAGCGATGTGGGAAAACCCCTGCATCTTTTTGTTATATCTTCAGGGCGGACCTTTGCACCGGAGGCTGTAAAAGAGGAGGGCAAACGGATCCTTCTAATCCTGAACGGCATCCATCCCGGGGAATCCTGCGGGATCGACGCTAGTGTAGAATTCAGCAGGCATATCCTGGAAAAAAAAGATGATCTGTATTCCTGTTTAAGCAACACTGTACTCTGCATCGTACCGGTATTCAACATCGGCGGGACCCTGAACCGCAGTCCATACCACCGGACCAACCAGGACCCGCCAATAGAGGCAGGTTTCCGGGGAAATGCCAGGAACCTGGACCTGAACAGGGATTTTATTAAACTCGATACCCGGAACACCCGCAGCTTTGTCCGGATCTTCCGGGACTGGGATCCGGATGTGTTCCTGGACAACCATGTGACCAATGGTTCGGACCACCAGTACACCCTTACGCTGGTCAACAATATCCTGGAGAAGCTGGATCCGGGGCTGGGGGACTTCCTCGAGCAGGTTATGCTGCCGGAATTGTATTCCGCCATGAGCGAAACACCTTACGAAATCTGCCCCTATGTCAGGCCATACCGGCATTCGCCCGAGCAGGGCATGATACAGGCGGATGATCCGCCGAGGTTTTCCGCCGGTTATACCGCCCTGTTCAATACCATTTCCTTTTTGAACGAGACGCATGTTTACAAGCCCTTCCCGAACCAGGTGAAGGCGACATATGAATTCATGAAGGTACTGCTGGCTTTCACGAGCCGGCACGGGGAAGAAATCGCCAGTCTCCGTGCAAAGGCCCTGCAGGCGACCTGCGAGCAGGAGGATTTTGTTCTCCGGTGGGAGCTGGATACCACGCGATGGGAGGAATTGTATTTTAAGGGTTATGCCTACAAAAGCCGGACAAGTGAACTTACAGGCCAGAGGAGGGATTACTATGACCGCGAAGATCCGTGGGAAAGGAACATCCCGTATTACAGATATTACCGGCCCGTGCTCAGTGTAAGACGGCCGGATTATTTTATTATTCCCCAGGCCTGGGACGAAGTGATTGAGCGGCTCCGGCTGAACCGGATCGCCCTGTCACGGCTGGACCGGGATACGGTGATGAGGGTGGAAGCTTTCTATATCGAGAATATCAGCTTTGCAGACCGTCCGTCAAACGGGCATTTCGAGCACGATCAAATTGAGGTCCGCTCCGAGTATCAGGATATCCGTTTTTATAAGGGAGATGTGATCGTACCCCTGAACCAGCCGGGCAACCGATACCTGATGGAGACGCTCGATCCCAGGGGAGACGATTCTTTCATGCGCTGGAATTTTTTCAGCCCCATACTGAACAGGCGGGAATACTTTTCTCCGGCAGGTTTTGAGCGGAAGGCCGTGGAAATCCTGGAAAACGACCCGGCGCTCAGGGAGGAGTTCGAAAAGCGCAAAGCCGGGGATCCCGGCTTCGCCGCTTCAGACTGGATGCAGCTGAATTTTATCTATACGCATTCACCCTGGTCCGAGAAATCCTTCATGCGCTACCCGGTGTACAGGGTGAATGGGGACTAAGCCGGAGCCGGCAGGCTCTATGCATGGCCCGGTCCTTCCCGACAGGTGTTCCCGATCAAAACCGGGAGCCAGGTTCGTCCCATAAAAAAACCCCGGTAATGCCGGGGCTTTTAATATCATTTATGCTTTGCCGGAACAGATCCCTATTCTTCTCCGTTCTCTGCCGGGATTGGCTTTTCGTTTCCGTTGCCGTTGCCGGCCGCTGTGGACATCCTTTTTTCCTGGATACGTGCCTTCTTGCCTGTTCTCCCACGCAGGTAAAAGATCCGCGACCTGCGTACATGTCCCTTTTTATTGATATCGATCTGTTCAATAAACGGAGAGGAGATCGGGAAGATCCTTTCCACGCCAATGTTACCGGATAATTTCCGTACCGTAAAGGTTTCACTGATACCGGATCCCCTGCGCTGCAGTACAACACCGCGGAACTGTTGTATTCTTTCCTTGTTCCCTTCTTTGATCTTATAATGAACAGTGATCGTATCTCCTGCCTTGAAGGCTGGAAAACCGGCGTCCCTGGCAAATTCCTTTTCAGCTGCTTTAAGTAAGTCCATCGTTATAAAATTTCGTATACCTTAATTTTTCCAGAGCGCGAATATACAAATATTTTTTAAGAATAATCCCGTTAATAAAGAACTTATTGACAGCCTCGGAATACGCCGGGAGGGATACGGGGGAATGCTGTTTCCCCTAATGTCCTTCTCCGATTACCCTGAGCTTCTGGCCGTCCTTTTCTGCAATTTTTTCATACCACCAGTCCGGGTAACCGGGCTGATCGGGATTGGCAGGAACTCTGCCTCCCATTCCGTTGTACAGGAATTTCCCGTTGCTCTCCTTTTTCACATTGCCGTCGATATACTTGACCAGGAGGTACTGTCCGAGTTCCTTCCACTGCCGAAAGGTTTGTTCTCCCATGCTGACGGAATAGCTGGTGATGAATCCCCTGGCCAGTTCAGGATCTTTCTTGTATAAGTCCGCCGCCGCCTTGTCGACGGCTTCGGTATGACTGATGTATTCAGCCTCCAGTGCTGATTGCAGCTTTTTAACGTCCTGTGTCATAAGATCGTATCGCAGGTAGCAGAAATTGGAAACAAAGTTGAATGCCCAGAAGGCCGAAGTGGGGGAGTAGGTCAGCATATCCCCGTTGCCTACGGCAAAAGGTTCCGGTATCCTGTTCATTCCGCAGTACATGGGAGTGTAAACAGTCGTTGCCGCATCGTCAACACCAAACCAGAAGATCCCGCCGATCCAGTCCGGCAGCCAGTTCCTGGATTCGGTAACGAAGGAAAAACCCGTTTGCTGGGTTGCAACGGCCCGCTCGTTGCAATAGGTAGCGTCACCAACCGACCAGGTGAGGGGCCGCCAGCGGTACGGGAGGCGAAAGGGGCCCGCCCCGACATCCTGTGTCATATCGAAGGGTGTGCCTTCAAAATGATCACGCATGAATCCCATCAGGTCGGCGGCCGCCAGTTTGCGTTCCGGCTTGACCCAGAGGGGCATCCTGTTGTGAAGGTTCTCGCCTTTCACATAATCCAGATATTCGTCCATTCCCCCGGTAATCTTGCTGAAGAATGACCATACCCTGGCCTCACAGAATCTTGCACCTCCAAAATCCACCGGGGCATAGACATCGGAAAAACTGAAGTCCCTGTCCTTTCCCTGGTAATATCCCATCTCCCTGGCAAAGGTTATGACATCTTCTGCATAAAGGCAATTTTCAGGATCGTTCAGGGGGAAGGTCCGTATCCTGGCCTGGTTCGCATGAGCGGATACGTATCCGTCAGGTATCTTCAATGCCACCCATACAGCGCCGGTATTTCCCGGTCCCTTTCCGATGATCTCCATGATCCAGGCCTCGTTCTTATCGGCGATGGAAAGAGATTCACCAAGGCTGTAATAGCCGTATTCATCCACCAGTGCCGCCATGGTCTCAATGGCTTCCCTCGCGGTGCTGGCCCTCTGGAGCGCAAGGTACATAAGGCTGCCGTAATCGATGATGGCTGTTGTATCGACCAGTTCAGGCCGTCCTCCGTAGGTTGTCTCCCCGAGGGCGAGCTGGTGTTCGTTCATGTTTCCGATGACGGAGTAGGTATGGGGGACCTGTTTTATTTCGCCAAGGAGTTTTCCGGTATCCCATTCATAAACCTTGAACATGCTCCCGGCAGGATAATCCATGGAAGGGCGGTAATACAATTCGCCATAGAGTACATGGGAATCTGCTGCATAAGTGATCATGGTCGCGCCGTTAACGGAAGCTCCCCGTGTGACAAGAAAATTGGTACAGGTATTGGCATGCTGGCTCAGTAGTCCGCTCAGAACCAATACCGATGTAAGCTTTAGGAATTGTTGCATTTGTTCTGTGATTTAAATGATCTGACAAAAATAGGTTCTTTTAAAAACCGGGCAAGCGGAGAATTGAATTAAGGGAAATATTTTGCAACATAAGCTGAAAAATACGGTCCTTTAAAGGGGCTTTAACAGATATTTTAATATTTGTCATAAATATATGTTAAACAGGTATCTAAGGGGGAATTAATTGAGGGTGCTGCAGTATCTTCGGAGCGTGAAATTTTGAGTATGGTTTTTTTAAAATTATTTAACATTTTTTCACAAACAAAATCGCAATTTTTGCGTTATTAAAAAAGAAAACAGGAATAGGTTTAGGTTAATAGGTTTAGTGGTTAGTGTTTTTAGTTAGTAATTAGGGTGAGGAGGCGCAGTTTCGACTGCGCCTCTTTTTTTTATGCGCTGGCATCAGGGTTTAATCTGCCAGCATGAGCTCGACGATGGCGGCCCGGTCACTGTCAGTCAGGTGGTTTTCTGGATTCTTACCATTGCATTTGTTCCGGTTCATAAGGTCCAGGATCTCCTTCTTGTTGGAAGGACCCAGGCCGATCTCCTGCAGCCGTATCGGACAGCCGACCGATTTGAAAAACGCTTCGATCCTTTGTATGGTATGTTCAGGGGAAGGGTCCCCAAACAGCCTTTCGCCGAGCTTTTCGAGCCGGTGGCCGATCCTGGGTTTCATATGTTTCATCCAGGCGGGAAATATAATGGAGAGTGTGGCTGCGTGGGCCGTATCGTACAGGAGGGAAAGCTGGTGCCCGAGGGCATGGCTGGCCCAGTCGCCGTTCGCCCTTCCGGCCGAAGTCAAACCGTTCAGGGCATTGGTGGCGGCCCACATCATCCGGGCCCGCAGCTCGTAATCTTCCAGGTTTTCCATGAGCGGGGGTGCGAAATCCATCGTTTCAAGCACGATGCTTTCCACAAATCGGTCTGAAAGGCTGGCCTCTCCCTGGCCAAAGTAAGTTTCAAGCGCATGAAGTACCAGGTCAACGATCCCGTATGCCGTTTGATCCGGGGGCACGGTGATTGTATACGAGGGATCCAGGAATGAATGTTTCGGGAACATGGTCGGATGGTGGTATCCGAATTTTTCCCTTGTCCTGTCATTCTGGACCACGGCCACGGCATTCATTTCGGTGCCGGTTGCAGCCAGGGTAAGGACCGCGATCAGGGGCAATGCCGTCCTTACCCTGTGGCTGCCGTCCATGACATCCCATCCCCTGCATTTCCCGGCGATGCACACGGCAATGATCTTTGCCGAATCAATGGCTGAACCGCCGCCGACCGCCACCACCATGTCGACCTTGTGCTCCATGCCCAGTGAAGCAGCCGCGTCCACATCTTCCACAATGGGATTGGGCTTAATCCCAGAATATTCAATGACTTCCAGGCCGGATTTTTCAAGTTGGTCCAGGGTGTCCCGGTAGGAACCGTTTCTCATAACCGAACCCTTTCCGTAGACCAGCAGGGCACGCCGGCCCAGTTCGGATGCAGCTTTTCCCAGGGTATGCGCCACCCCCTTGCCGAAATGTACCCTGGTGGGATTATAAGCGACGAAATTTTCCATGGCTTATTGTTTTTATAAGGCCCAATATAATAAAAATGAAACAGGAAGGCTTCATGTATTCCGAAGATCAGAGATATGAGCCTGTACCCGGGCGGACGCCGGGAATGATGAGGAATTCGGGATCAGGGATTATAGATCACCCCGCAGCAACTGTCGCGGTCGGCCCCCGTTACACTGGCATAGCAGTTGATCTCTCCCCGGGTCCGCAGAAGCCCCAGAAAACCAAACACCAGGGCTTCCTTGAACTCAACCAGCTCGGTTGAGGGTATATCAATATCCGACTGGCTGTAATGGATGATCCTTTCAATAAGGTACTTATTATAGGCCCCGCCTCCTGTGACGAGAACCCTGGAGCGGGGCTTGATCTGTCTGGAGATCTGGAAAGATATATGCTCATAGAGTGTTCGGAGGATATCGGTTACCGGAAGCCGGTATTCAAGGACCGAGGGGGTGAATTCCGATTCCATCCATTCACGGGCAAGTGAACCCGGTCCGGATGCGGCATAATACGGGATACTGTTCAACTGGTCAAAAAGGGATGTACAAACCGTACCGGACCGGCCGGCTTTTCCTTCGCGGTCGAATGGAAGATCCAGTTCACGTGCAAACTGGTTCAGGATGATATTGGCCGGACAAACGTCACGTGCCAGCCGCAGGGCATCCTTTCTGAAGGAAATATTGGCAAAGCCGCCAAGGTTGAGGCAATAGTCGTACTGCCCGAACAAATGTTCATCTCCCACGGGCACAAGAGGGGCTCCCTGTCCACCATGAAGCATATCCATCTGCCGGAAGTCCCCCACCGTCTGGATACCGGTGGCCGCAGCGATGACCTGGGGATTCCCGATCTGGCAGCTCAGGGAGGCCCCGGGCTGATGAAAAACAGTATGCCCGTGTGAAGCAATCAGTTCGGTTTCAATGCCGCTTGATTCTATTACAGACAGTGCTTTTCTTGCAATAAACTGTCCGTATTCCCGGTCCAGCAACACAAGATCAAGCCCGGGAAGATGGGAAGCCATTCCAAGTTTCCGGGACCAGCCTTCGTCGTAGGGGACAGTCTCGGTATAGAGGATGTTGTATGACCATATTCCTTTATTTTCCTTGAAGGAACAGACCGCAAAATCAAGGCCGTCGAGTGAGGTGCCCGACATTATCCCGAGAATGTTCATGGTCCTACCAGTAAAATTCAGCGTAATAATACGCTATATTCTCTTTGTTGTCAATAATATACAATTCAAGTTCGTGATCCATCTCCTGGATCAGGCGATCCGGGTCGAAACGATAGAACACCAGATCATTCTTGGCATCGTATTCAAAGAGCACCCATTCGTTATCGATGTAGCCCTCGTACGATCTGATCCCTGACAGGTCGTCCTTTACCCTGAAGCGGATGGATTCGGTTTCGACCGGAGCACCGGACCCGTCGAGGTCGAGCGGGACGATTTCCGGAGCGGTGGTATCGACCAGAATGGCATACCGGCCGAATTCCCGGATCTGTGCGCTGAGCATATCGTTTTTCCATTCTCCGTCTGTGGGACTGATCTCTTCGTTTTCATCGATGTATCCGATCAGGGCTTTATCTTTCAGGTGATCCGGGAGTCCCACCGGCCGGATACTTAGCTCACAGGCAAGATGCAGGGGTGTATAGGCTTCGTGCAGGAAATGGATGGGGGAGAAGAATCCCGCCGCAGGCTCGGCCCGGGCGTATTTGAATTCCAGATCGGTATAAAGTGCTCCCCGGGGGATAAGCAGGATAATATCCTCCCGGCTGAATTCATTTGCGGCGGAGCAGGTAAATTCCTGGCCATGGTTGTTTTCTCCGGTCATTAATTCCGGCAAATGCTCAGGTATTCCACCCTGCACAAAGAAATTCAGTTCTGATCTGTTTTCATAGGCGTCATCCAGCTCAAATCTCACCTGGTAGCTGCGGGGTTCGGAAAAGTCAAGCATCCCCCTGTTTTCCACGAATTCATAGAGACCGAGGGTATTGTTGGGATCCACAAAGGCCTTCTGTACAAGTTTATCGTTCCTCACCTTTTCATCATAATCGATATAGCTGTTTACAAAGCGCGCCTTGCTGAAGGGGAAACGCTCCATCCTCCATTCGTACTTCAATTCATCATCCACCATCATTTTTATGCGGTAGATCCCGCAGCGGTTGCTCGCACCATTCAGGTAATCGAAAGCCTCCAGACCGAATCCGGCCAGACCATTTGCAGTGAGGGTATCTGTTGCCTTCAGCCGGTATTTTGCGTTTTCGCCGATGACCTCTAACCTGGATTTTTCAGGGGAATGGTTGACGATGCTGTTCTTGTTCCCCGGATAGGTATACAGGGAGAAGATCCTCGGAGCCACTTTATCCTGGATGTCAAATCCAAACAGAAGCACATTCATGGGTTCCTGATTGGAAGCGTCACGGATCTCAAAATGCAGGTGTGGGCCGAAAGAATATCCCGAAGATCCTGCAAAAGCAACCAGTTCGCCCTTTTCTACCGGCCATTCCTCTTTTCCGGGAAAAATGTTCAGTGCATGCTGCTGATTGCTGTATTGTTTGTCCCTCACATAACGCGCGATATCTTTCCGGAACCTGTCCAGGTGCGCATATACGGTAGTGTACCCGGCAGGATGGGTTATGTACAGGGTGTTCCCGTAACCCGCAGCCTCGATCTTGATCCTCGAAATATAACCTTCGGCGGCAGCGTATACCCGGTGTCCCGTAATCCCCTGGGTTTTAATGTCTATGCCCGAATGGAAGTGGTTTGAACGCAATTCCCCGAAATTTCCGGAAAGGTACATGTCAATGTCCAGCGGAGCCCTGAAATAATCCTGGCGAAAGCCCTCCTGGGCCCAGCCTGCCTGAACCGTGTAAAGAAAGGCCATTAAAAGCAATGTAAATTTATCCAGCATCGTTCAATCCTTAGTATAATCTGATGTATCAGGCGTGTCGGGCCGGTTGCATAACAGGAATTTTCAGCACTTAAATATTTTAAATTTTCCTTA
Source organism: uncultured Bacteroides sp. (assembly GCA_964627835.1). Taxonomy (GTDB): domain Bacteria; phylum Bacteroidota; class Bacteroidia; order Bacteroidales; family SM23-62; genus SM23-62. Next base: position 225 of record CAZVLG010000040.1, on the reverse strand, counting down.
ACAATCTTATATTTGTAGTAATAATTTATCAACATGAGTAACATGAGCGAAGCTCATTCCGACATTTTTGAGCAGATGCAATTAAGGATACGGAAGCTGATCGAAATGTACCGGGAGGAAAAGTCGGTGAATGAGAAGCTCAGCATGGAAAGGGTGGAACTGCAGGAGCAGATCCGCCTCGAACAGGACAGGCTTAAAGATATTGAGGGAAAATACAATAAATTA
>CAZVLG010000039.1:0-3338 GCA_964627835.1 uncultured Bacteroides sp. | reverse complement strand
CTGAAGAGCCGCAGGCACCTCAAATTGTACACGGACATCAATCCCAAGCGGATCTATAAAACCTCGCGCCTGGTCTCCACGCTGATGAGAATGCCGGTTCAGCCCAACAAGGCGATCGTGGGACGAAATGCGTTTGCACATTCATCCGGCATTCACCAGGACGGGGTCCTGAAGAAGCGCGAGAACTATGAAATCATCGATCCCCATTCCGTCGGGATCAATGAATCATCCATTGTTCTTACGGCCCGGAGCGGAAGGGCTGCTCTCAGGCACAGGGTTGAACGGCTCGGTTATCAACTGAGCAAGGATAAACTGGATCACCTGTACCAGGAGTTCCTGGATGTTGCCGATAAGAAGAAGGAGGTTAACGATGAAGATCTGAAAGTGCTGGTCGGGAAGGAGAAGCGCGGACCGCGAAGCATCGAACTGAAATCCCTTCAGGTTACCTGCGGCAGCAATTCAATACCCACTGCCACTGTAGCGCTGAAAATGCAGGGTGAATGCTACAGGGAATCAGCCATCGGCAACGGACCAATCGATGCTTCCTTTACTGCTGTGAAAAAGATCGTGAAGAAGAAGGTCAGGCTGGAAGAATTTCTGATCCAGGCCATTACGAGGGGCAGCGATGACCTCGGGAAAGTCCACGTGCAGGTCGAACACAAGGGCAGCATCTATTACGGCTTTTCAGCCAATACAGACATTGTAACGGCATCTGTTGAGGCATTTATTGATGCCCTTGCCCAGATCGTTCAAACAGGGTAGGAGTTAAAACACAATTAATTCTTTACTTTCCGATCTGATTATCTTTTTATCACGTATTTTTGTAATTCCTTACTACAACATAGAATCTATGGCAATGACATTATTTGATAAGATCTGGGAAAAACATGTGGTTGACCGGATTCCGGACGGGCCGGATGTTCTGTATATCGACCGGCACTTCATCCATGAAGTTACCAGTCCCCAGGCCTTTACCGGGCTCGGGAAAAGGGGGATTCCGGTTTTCAGGCCGGACCGGGTGTTTGCCACTCCCGATCATAATGTCCCCACCATCGATCAGCATCTGACCATCGGGGACAAGCTCTCAAGGCTCCAGGTGGAGAAACTGACAGAAAACTGCCGTACCCATGGCATCGAGCTGTTTCACCTGATGCATGAGAACCATGGCATCGTGCATATTATCGGCCCGGAACTCGGGATCACCCAGCCGGGACAGACCATCGTATGCGGAGACAGCCATACTGCCACGCATGGAGCATTCGGGGCCATCGCCTTCGGTATCGGGACCAGCGAGGTGGAAATGGTCCTGGCCAGCCAGTGCCTGCTTCAATACAGACCCCGAAGGATGAGGATCACGGTGGATGGAAAGCTGAACCCGGGCGTTGTTTCAAAGGATGTGATCCTTTACATCATATCCAGGCTGGGTGCTGGCGGGGCCACCGGCTACTTCGTTGAATATGCCGGATCGACATTCCGGATCATGTCCATGGAAGCCCGTATGACGGTATGCAACATGAGCATTGAGATGGGAGCGAGGGGGGGACTCATAGCCCCGGATCAGAAGACTTTCGATTATGTAAAAAGAAGGAAATATGCCCCGGAGGGAACTGAACTGGATCGGAAGATCCGGGAATGGCAGGAACTTTATACGGACGAGGAGGCCGGGTTTGATGCAGAATTCCATTTTAAGGCATCGGACATTCCCCCCATGATTACCTATGGCACCAATCCGGGGATGGGCATACCGGTTGACCAGCCCATTCCCAATAACAGCGGCGAAGAAAGATCGCTTGATTACATGGGACTCAGGGCCGGGGACCATCTTCTTGGCATGCCCGTCAATTATGTTTTCATAGGCAGCTGTACCAATGCCAGGATCGAGGATTTCAGGGCCGTGGCAAAACTGGTGCAGGGCAGGAAAAAAGCCCCGAACATCCGGGCCTATCTCATTCCGGGATCGAAACAGGTGGAAAAACAGATTGATGAAGAAGGTTTGCGGGAAGTGCTTGCCGATGCCGGGTTTGAAATACGTCAGCCGGGTTGTTCGGCATGCCTCGGTATGAACGAGGACAAGGTTCCCAAGGGAGAATACTGCGTATCGACTTCCAACCGGAATTTTGAGGGAAGGCAGGGTCCCGAATCCCGAACCATCCTTGCCAGTCCCCTGACAGCCGCCGCCACCGCCATTACAGGAAAAATAACCGATGTACGGACACTCGTTTAAAACCATGGAAAAATTCAGCACCATAACATCCAGGGCCGTGCCCCTAAGGGCCGAGAATGTTGATACCGACCAGATCATCCCCGCAAGGTTCCTCAAGGCTACCGGCCGGGAAGGATTCGGGGAAAACCTTTTCAGGGACTGGAGGTTCGACGAAAAGGATACCCCAAAAGAGGGATTTGTCCTTAACCAGCCTGAATACAGCGGTACCATATTGCTGGCAGGTAAAAATTTCGGATCGGGTTCCAGCCGTGAACATGCTGCCTGGGCACTTTTTGACTACGGGTTCAGGGTCGTGGTATCGAGCTTTTTTGCCGATATATTCAAAAACAATGCACTCAACAACGGGTTGCTGCCGGTTCAGGTTCCAGAGGCCTTCCTTGGCCTTTTAATGGACAGGGTGCAGAGAGATCCTTCCAAAACGATTGAAGTGGACCTGGAGAAACAGACCATACGACTGCTGAGCACGGGCGAGAAGGAATCATTCGATATTAATCCCTATAAAAAGCAGTGCCTTCAGAAAGGGTATGACGATATAGACTACCTGCTAAGCATACTTGATAAGGTAAAGGCCTTTGAAAATAAGATGGAAGGCTGATCCTGGATGGATAGCCAACGTTTAAATACTAAAAACCTGGGGAGATGAAACTAGAGATCATGGATACCACCCTGAGAGATGGAGAACAAACCTCCGGGGTATCCTTTAATGCGCTGGAAAAACTGAATATCGCCCGGATATTGCTGGAAGAGGTAAAGGTTGACCGGCTTGAGGTAGCTTCGGCACGCGTTTCGGAAGGAGAATACGAGGCCGTGGAAAAGATCATCGAATGGGCTTCAAATCACGAATTTATTGACAGGATTGAAATTCTGGGATTCATCGATAAGAATGCATCGCTTAACTGGATCCACAAAGCAGGTGCAAGGGTGGTGAACCTCCTGGCCAAGGGCTCCCTGAAACACGCCACCGCTCAGCTCCGGAAGTCCCCCGAAGAACACCTTGCCGATATTGCAGCCTCCATTGAGTACGCCAGCTCGAAAGGGATCGTTTCCAACCTTTACCTGGAGGACTGGTCAAACGGCATGAGAAATTCCCCGGATTATGTGTATTTCCTTATGG
>CAZVLG010000038.1:0-4001 GCA_964627835.1 uncultured Bacteroides sp. | reverse complement strand
CTACCTCATACGGAAGCGTGAGCAGATGGAAGACCTTACGCGGAATCAGGTGATCCTGGAAGATGTTCTGTGATACTTTTCCCGCCTGAGTAACGTTTAACTCTATACCAGCAGCTTATCATGGACCTGACGGTAATCATTGTCAACTACAATGTAAAGTACTTTCTGGAGCAGTGCCTTCACTCGGTCTTGCGTGCGAGCCGCAATATCAAAGTGGAAATCATTGTGGTGGACAATAATTCCGTGGACGGGTCCTGTGCCATGGTCACCGAAAGATTTCCCGGAGCCGGGCTGATCCGGAATGAAGAAAACCTCGGATTCTCCCGGGCCAACAATCAGGCCATCCGCAAAGCAAGGGGGAGGTATGTCCTCCTTTTAAATCCCGATACGGTCATTGAAGAGGATACGCTGGTTAAGTGTGTGGCATACATGGATGCGCATCCACAGGCAGGTGCCCTGGGGGTTAAAATGATCGATGGCAAGGGAAAATTCCTCCCGGAATCGAAACGTTCCCTGCCAACTCCAAGTGTGGCCTTCTATAAGATCTTCGGATTGTCGGCACTTTTCCCCGGATCACGGATATTTGGCAAATACCACCTGGGTTACCTCGACCGGGATCAGATCCATCATGTGGACGTACTCACAGGGGCCTTCATGATGATCCGGAGGACGGCCCTGGATGAAGTGGGTTTGCTGGACGAGGATTTCTTTATGTACGGCGAGGATATCGACCTGTCCTGCCGCCTGACGAACGCAGGTTATTTTAACGTCTACTATCCTGAAACCACGATTATCCATTACAAGGGAGAAAGCACCCGGAAGGGAAGCCTCAATTATGTGCTGACCTTTTACAATGCCATGCTTATTTTTGCCCGCAAGCATTATTCCCGAAAAATTGCCCGGAGTTATTCTTTGGTCATCAACCTGGCCATTTATTTCAGGGCATTCCTTTCCATTCTCAAGAGGTTTGTCCGGAATTTCTCACTGCCCGCTTTACAGGCGATCCTGATCTTCCTGGGCTTTCTTTTTATCACCCCTGCTTGGGAACAGGTGAGGTTCCACGGGGACCTCAGGTATCCGGCCGAATATACGGCCATTGTAGTACCTGCTTATATCCTTATCTGGCTCCTGTCACTTTTTTTCTCGGGGGCATATGACCCGGTAGTCCGTCCAGGCAATATTTTCAGGGGGATCTTTGCAGGTACCCTGGTCATCCTGGTCATATATGCATTGCTCCCGGAGTCAATGAGATTCTCCCGTGCGCTGATCCTGATGGGTGCGGGCCTGGCCCTGATCTCGGGTTACCTGGTCAGTTTCATCTTCCACATGGCAGGTTCTGCCTACTTCAGGTTTGATATCAGGAAAAATAAGAAGATAATCATCGTGGGAAAAGAAAAAGAGGCCCGCAGGGTGGAATCTTTGCTCAGGAAGGCAGAAGGCAGTCCGGATATTACCGGTATCGTCAATCCTGCACCCGGGGACGGGAAATCCTATATCGGAAACATCAGCCAGCTGGAAGAAATCCTTAAGATCAACAAAATAGATGAGATCATCTTCTGTGCAAGGGATATCTCTTCCCGCGACATCATACAAACAATGATGAGGCTTCCCGACGGAATAACAGAGTATAAGATTGCCCCGCCGGAAAGTCTTTCCATCGTTGGGAGCAATTCAATTAATGCTCCCGGAGATATCTATTTGATCGATTTCGATTCTATTACAAATACGCCAAACAAAAGAAACAAAAGACTTCTGGATATTTGTGCCGCTGTTCTGCTGCTTGCCCTGTTTCCTGTTTTGCTGTTTCTGATCAAACATCCGGGCAGGGCCTTCGTGAATTTGCTCGGGGTTCTTGCAGGCCGTTTTTCCATCGTGGGTTTCCGCTACACAGGGGACAGGGATGTCTTTAACCTGCTCAGGCCAGGCATACTGCACCCTGATGATGCCTTCAGAGACACTGAAATGACCGCTGAAACACTTGAGAACCTGAACCTGGCTTACGCCAGGAATTACAGCATTCTTAACGATATCAGGATTCTCTTCCGTGGATTCAATAAATTAGGACAAAAAAGTCCTAAAAGTGAATTAAAAGATTAATTTTGTTCCGGAACAGGGCAAAATGATCCGTATCCGGTTATGGCGAAAGTTCAAATCATTCTGCCTGCCATGGGTGAGGGCATTATCGAAGCAGAGATCACCCGCTGGCTCGTAAAGGAAGGCCAGGCAGTGAAGGCCGATGAGCCGGTCGTGGAGATTGCCACGGATAAGGTGGATTCCGAGATCCCGGCTCCTGTAAGCGGCATCATGCATAAAATTCTGGTCTCGGAAGGGGAAATCCCCAGGATCGGCCAGGTGCTCGCCCTGATTTCGACCGATGCTGGGAGTCCTGAATCCCCTGAACAGGAACAGGCCGGCCCGGAACCTTCAGCCCGGGAAGAAGTGACCGCCATGGATCTGCCCGAAAGTAACCTGTTCAACGGTTTCCCAAACGGTCACACCCTTGCAGATGTAGCCTTCCTGTCACCTGTTGTCAGAAAAATGGCACGGGAGCACGGCCTGAATTCCCGGGAAATATCCGGTATCCGGGGCAGCGGTGCAGGAGGCAGGATTACCCGCAGGGACATGGAGGATTATCTGAACAGCAGGCCACCTGCCGCCGGGCCCTCAGAGGATTCCCCGGACGATCCCGGCAAAAATTTGCAGGATGATACCGGTACCAAGCTGCAGGATGGCACCTACACGGTTATGAGCAGGATGCGTCAAAAAATCGCAGACCACATGGTATATTCAAAAAAGACCGCACCCCATGTGACATCTTTTGTAGAATCCGATGTAACGGTCATGATGGATTGGAGAGAGCGGATGAAGGCTGATTTTGAGTTAAGATATGGACAGAAACTGACGGTAACCACCCTGGTGATTGAAGCTGTGGTCAAGGCACTCAAGCAGTACCCGGACATCAACGTATCGGTTCAGGGCCCTGACATCATCCATAAAAAGGAACTGAACATAGGCATGGCGACAGCACTCCCTGACGGCAACCTGATCGTTCCTGTAATCAGGCAGGCAGACAGGCTGAGCCTTCCGGGACTCGCAGCTGTGGTGAATGATCTTGCGGAAAGAGCCAGGAAGAACAGCCTGAAACCCGGGGAAGTGGAAGGAGGCACCTTCACGGTCACCAATCTGGGCCAGTTTGGCAATCTGGCGGGAACCCCCATTATTAACCAGCCCGAAGTTGCCATACTTGCGGTGGGTACCATCCGACAGATGCCGGCAGTCGTGAAAACCCCCGGGGGAGATGCAATCGGGATACGCCAGATGATGATGCTCTCCCTCGCATATGACCACAGGGTCGTCGATGGTGCCCTGGGGGGGTCTTTCCTGAAAAGCATTGGGGATCATCTTCAACACTTTGATAATAAAAGAATTGTTTAGATGTTGTCAGGCTGAGGGTATTATTCTTTCACATTTATTTTTAAATTTGTGTAATACTACTTTGATGCATCAAAATCCATGAAGCGAAAATTTCTCTTCTTTTCCTTCTTATTATTCCTTATCCCGGGATCGTTCTGCCAGATAAAAACAGAGTTAAGGGAAAACTTCCTTTACGCCGAATCAGAATTCCTGTTTGAAGAGTACGCTGAAGCACTGGAATATTATGAAACCCTGAACGCACAATATCCTGACAACGACAACATCAATTATAAGATCGGTGTCTGCCTCCTCAATAACCCGTTCCGGAAACAGGAAGCCATAGCCTATCTTGAAAAGGCCGTTCAGAATATAAATCCAAAATACAGGGAGAACAATTTCCGGGAGACCACAGCACCGCTTGAAGCTTACTTTTACCTGGGAAATGCCTACAGGATCAACCTCCAGCTGGAGAAGGCCATTGAAACCTACCAGCTATTCAGGGAACAGGCAGATCCCGAATTGTATGACCTCGAGCTTGTGGATGAGCAGGTTCAGGCATGCAGGAATGCCATGGAACTTATGAAAAG
>CAZVLG010000037.1:0-12750 GCA_964627835.1 uncultured Bacteroides sp. | reverse complement strand
AACTCGCGTGCACGCTCATCCAGGAAGAATTCCTCGCTCAGGTCCGATCCGTTGTTAATGTTGTAGGAAGCCAGCATAGCCGCCCCGTCACCATCCCAGGACCGCTTGTTGGCGAGTTCCGCCAGCAGGTTATATGCCTGGCCGCTGGTTCCGGATTTCCAGAGTGCCTCGGCGGCATTGATGTACATTTCGGAGAGACGGAAAATATAGGCATCGCGTATCCCCCGCTGCGACCCGGTTCCGTTTGCGGCGGCCCGCTCGGGATCCGTGAATTTGTTCAGTTCGATGCAGAGGTTCCGGTCGTTGGTACGCTCCCCGCGGATGGTCCCGTCTGCATTGAACATATGGGAGTGATCCAGGGTCCAGAAGTCACGGGTGTAGTTCCAGATGTAATTCTGAACGACCTCATCCTCGATCAGGGTATCCGTAGCCGGCCACACGCCTTTTATGAAAACGATGCAGGTATCGCCGAACTCAATGATTGGTTTATCGTAATGAGCCGTATCTGCAGGATCGTTGTGCCAGTCCCCGATCGGCCACTTCAGGCGCGTGGTAGTCGGGTTGTTGGCGATCCATACCGTCCGGAAGGATCCTTCAAAGCGTTCGTCCACATCCTCGTGGAAGGCATCGATCAGGTACATGGTCGGGTTATACCTGCGGAAAGGCCTGCCATACAGCAGGTCACGGGTCATGCCCTGCATGATGTCGTACTGGCTTCCAAACATCAGGTGCCCGTGGTGCCCGCCTTCCCGGTCGTCCCAGGGCTTGTCCCCGCTTCGCTGGTAAACCCGGTAGCTGGCCGGGTCCACGTTCATGGTGGCGTATTCTGTACGTGAATAATTGATGGCCCAGATGTTTTCGGTGTTATTGTCATTGTTCTCGAGGGCCCAGACGTCGGCGTAGTTATCGTAGAGGGTAAAGTCCCCGCTGGCGATAACGGCCTGTGCATCCGCTGCAGCCTGCGTAAACATTGCATTGTCCCCCCAGTAATAACCTGCCGTGAGCGAAAGCCTGGAACGGAATGCCAGGGCTGCATTTTTGGTAACCCGGCCGTAATCGCTGTTGGCCGTATTATCTGATGCACTGAGATTATCAACGGCAAAGCTCACGTCCTCGAGCATCAGTTCGTACCAGTCTTCAACCGGGGTCCTGTTTGCCGTTATTACGACCCCTTTGACCGGTTCAGTGGTCAGATGGACCCCTCCCCAGGTCTCGACGATGTGCCAGTTGTAAAACGCCCTCAGGAACCGGACTTCTGAGAGCCGGATCTTGGTCGTCGCTTCATCGTAGGGTGTGCGTTCGGGATCGGAGAGCACGTCAATAGCATCGTTGCATGCATTCACACCCCGGTACAGTTCCACCCAGAGTACAACCAGCCGGGAGTTTGTGGGATTGAAATCGGTCGAGAATGTGTACTGGTATTGCTGCGGGTGCTGCTGACCGTAGTCGTAGATATCCGTTCCGGCAGTGCTAAAGTCGTATCCCTCTTCTTTACCGTACCAGATCTTTGAAGTAGTATATGCGGCGGACACAAGGTTTTCCATTCCCTCGGGCGTGGAATATCTGCGTTCCGTACTGTCTCCGGCCAGGAATTCTTCGTCGAGGAATTTCTCACAGGATACTGAGCCAAGGAGAACCAGTATAAGTGTATAAATGATTGATCTTTTCATTTCTGTATCTTTTTATTCGTTATTACACATTAAAAGGTAAGGTTGGCTCCGATGGCGAACATTTTCGGAATCGGCATTCCCATGGCTCCCCGGTATTCCGGGTCGTACCTGCCCTGCTTGTAGTATTTTCCGAATGCAAAGGCATTCTTGGCGGTCAGGTAAACCCTGGCCGAGGAGATGTAAGCCTTCCTGGTGATACTGGCCGGGATGGTGTACCCAAGGGTGATGTCACGGATCTTGACAAAGGAACCGTCCTTGTATCGGAGCACGGTAGCTTCAGACCAGCCGCTCCTTGTCAGTGTCGGGTCCATTTTCGGGTAGTCGTTGGTGGGATTGTTCGGGGTCCAGTAATCCCGGATCATGGAATTCTCGCGCCGGTCGGGGCTCCACTGTCCCTCAATGCCGTCGCTTACCATATGCCCGATACGTGCGTAGAGAAATACCGTCAGGTCAAAGCCTTTGTAGGTCATGACCGAATTGAGTCCCCCGATCCATTTCGGGCGCGGTGTTCCCAGAACGACCCTGTCCATGTCCGAGATGGTGGTATCCCCGTTTACATCCATCAGTTTAAAGTCCCCGGGTTCACGGGTGTACAGGGCTGCCTCCGCTTCTTCCCCGAGCTGCCATATCCCGATCATATCATAATCGTAGTAGACATCGACCGGATGACCGACGAACCAGAAATTAGCCAGGTCCTGTTCAACGCCTCCCACCAGGTAGGTAATTTCCTCCCTGTTTGCCGAAAATGTCAGGTCGGTCGTCCAGGTAAAATCTCCCGTGCTGACATTGGCCGTTCTCAGGGTCAATTCGATCCCCTTGTTTTCCGTTGAACCCACATTTTGCGTGATCACGGGTACGGCAGATGTCGGCGGAAGCGTCCTGTCCTGTAACAGGTCCGTGGTTTTTGACTGGTAAAGCTCCAGGCTACCGCTAATCCGGTTCTGGATTAACCCGAAATCGAGCCCGATGTTCGTGGTCGCCGTGGTTTCCCATGTCAGGTCCGGGTTTTCAAGATAGAAGGTCCTGTATCCCAGCACGACCTGTTCCGGCTGCCCGAATTCGTAGTACATGGGGGTAAGCTGGATGGAACCCACCGATGAATAGGGAGAAACCGACTGGTTCCCGGACACGCCCCAGCCAAATCGCAGTTTCAGGTTGCTGATGGCGTTGATGTTTGACATGAAGCTTTCCTCGCTGATCCGCCATGCCACGGATGCGGCCGGGAAGAACGCCCATTTTGCACCCGGGGCAAGCTGTGAAGCTCCGTCGTACCTTCCGGTGAAGGTGGCCAGGTACTTCCCTTTCCAGCCGTAGTGGACCCTTCCGATAAAGGATGCCAGGCTGCTTTCCGTCAGCTGAAGCCATCCTTCGTCACCCGTCGGGGCTATGAGCTTGTCCTGGTTGGCCGAATTGAGGGTCCACCACAGTGAATTACCCAGTTCCAGGTCCGTACCTGCCTGGTAAGCCCGTTCGGTCCGGTTCGAGATGAGCTCGGAAGCGGCCGTTAGCTGGATGTGGTGGTCGCCGAAATTCTTGTCGTAGGTAAGCACGTTCTGCCAGGTCCACCTGTAATTATCTATATAACTGACATTTCCCTGGCTCAACCTGTCGATGCCTTCGAATGTTCCCTGGTAGAACCCGTTCCGTTCGAAATTCAGGTCAAAGTTCAGGGATGTCCGGAATGTCAAGCCCTCAATGAGATTCAACTGCCCGTAAAAGGTGGAGAATATCCTTGTGGTATATTCCTGGTTGAAGTAATTATCTGGATCCTGGTCAATAAGCGGGTTTTCGAAGGGCACCCTGTCGTTCGGTTCGGGATCAAGGTTGCCCAGGGAATCAAATGCAGGTGTAAGGGGATTCTGATTGTAATTGATGCCCCTTCCCAGGATCTGGTCGGTAAAGGTAATGAAGGAGGAATTACCCATGTCCAGCCATTTGGTGACCTTTGAATCGAGGCTGGTTTTGAGGGAATACCTTTTGTATTTGTCATTCGGGATGAAATTATCCTCGATCATGTGGTTCAGGGCCACGGCGTAACTGGTCTGCTCGTTCCCCCCTGTGATCGAGAGATGGTAATCCTGCTGCGAACCGAAATTCTCGCGCTGTGCGTCGATCCAGTCAAAATCCTCTCCCCGGGCGTAGCCTTCGTTTTCACGGGCGGACAATGCCGGTCCCACATCGATGCCGTCATCCGGGGTATCCCAGTCGTACTCAGGCCGGGTCGTGCGGAGGTAGTCCCGGCTCATCCTGAGGAAATACTCGGCGTCTCCGATGGGTACGGATCCCAGGGGACTTGTAATCCCGTAATAGGTGTTGAACGAAACCGTCGGTTTCCCGGCAGTACCTTTTTTTGTCGTAATCAGGATCACCCCGTTGGCTCCCCTTGACCCGTAAATGGCCGTTGAGGAAGCGTCCTTGAGTACTTCCATGGATACAATGTCGTTTGGATTGATGTTGACATTGCTTCCGTACTGAACCCCGTCGACGATGTAGAGTGGGGAATTGGATGCTGTCAGTGAGCGGGCTCCCCGGAGAAGGATGCTGTAACCGGACCCGGCCCGTCCGCTGCTGCGGACCATGTCCATACCGGATACTTTACCCTGCAGGGCTTCGATCGCGTTTGCGGATTTCACCTGGGTAATGTCCTCCTCGCGGACCGATGAGACGGCACCCGTGAGATCGCTTCGCTTCATGGTGCCGTATCCCACAACGACCACCTCATCCAGCCGTTCATAGCTGAGAGTCATGGCAACATCCAGGGTGGTCTGGTCCGTGATTTCAATAGTCCGGGATTCATAACCAACGTAGGAAAATACCAGGCTCTGACCGCTCGATGCAGTGATGGTAAACGTACCGTCAACGTTGGTCACGGTACCAACCGTGGTACCGAGGATCTGAACGTTTACACCGATCAGGGATTCCCCGGTCTGAGAATCCGATACACTGCCGGTGATCTCCCGTCCCTGAGCGTTTACCGTGTAAACGATTACAAAACTGATCAGAAAAAGAAAAACGGATCTGAGCAGTTTGTGGATTAGGTTAAACTTTGTCATTCTGATTAGGATTTAGTTAATGGATAATTAACAGTTGGTTTGATTTTCAGGTTGATTTTCTTTTAATAATTATTTAAGCAAGGTAAAAATCGTAATTTTTTTTCAGGTTTAATAAAAATTCTGCATAAGAATGGTTTTTATATGGATAATGAATTAAAAATGAAGCATTATGAAATTTGATCTATTATTAATCCATAGGCTGAAATTGTAATAAATGAAATTCAAATCTGGAGTATCTGGGAAACTGCCGATATGAAAGATCCCGGAGGCATTCCGATTTCACAAGATTATAAAATCCTGGCTGACCGGGATTTAATATAGTATCCCAGAAAGGGTTAAGTGAAGGGGGCAATTCCTGGAATTGCCCCCCTCTGATATCCAGTTTACACCGAAACTCAACTTATTTAATAAGGAACTTCTGTGTATATACCTTGTTATCCCTGTCGAAGGCTTTTACGAAATATACCCCGTTGGCAAGGCTGGGAAGGGGTATGGTCTGTGTGCCTGATTCAAAGGATTCCACCAAGCGCCTGCCGGTGATATCGTATACGGCAACAGACATCACATCGCCTTCGATTACCAGTCCCCTTCCGGGTGTGTAATAGGCATTGATCCCGGTCGCCCGGATATCGGATACCCCGGTTTCCGGTCCCCCCGGGACACCCCAAACCTCGACATTGTGTATCCTGGTAAATTGGGAAGTGCCATCCGCGCTGGTACCCGAGGTTAGCTTAATGATCACATTGTCCATGTTGATATCCTCGGTCGCAAAAACCCCGTCCTGGTTCCCGTCCTGGTGTTCGCCGCCGATGGGATCCCCCCAGGTCTCCCCGTCATCGGTTGAGGCATAGATGCACATGCCCCTGCCATCTCCCGTGCAGGAAAATCCCACTTCAATCTTTGTGACATTGCTCAGCTTGGGCAGGATGAACTGGCCGATCGTATCTTCCGGATTTGGTTGTTTGCCAAGGTTCACCCATCCCGGTGTAATATCTATCCCACAGGCAGTCCCATCGCGGTTCATATGTTTGCATTCGCACACGGGACTGACAAAGTATTTCCAGAGGGTAACCTCGCCGCTGCCCCCGGTTTCGTAGTTGATCAGAACTTTGTTCGGACCGGTGATGGTTGGTGCGCCAAGCTCACAACTATCCAGGGGGTCCGACTTTACGCCCGGGGATGCTTCCCAGTCCTGGAAATCAAGAAAGATGATGGTTTCCTCGGTTTGTGCATTTGCTGCATAAAAAACAGCAAGAAGGGAGAAAATGAAAATGAGTACATTTCTTTTCATGCTATTGGTTTTTGGTGAATAATAAGGTACATGCATTTCCTGACCGTAATAATACTAAATTATACAGGCAAAACCAACGCTAACCCGGTGATAAATTCCAACAGGATACTTACAGGATAAGGATGATATGATGAAACTTCCTGATACAAAAGCCGATATTGCCTGATGGCCCGGATCCAGTTTGTTTATAAGCGAAGGAGGGTATTTTTATCATCTATTTAACATCCGCTGATATAAATTGAGTTTAGCTGTATGTGCAAAATTGTTAATGAAATATTAGGAGATTTGATATTTCATCGGGGACTTGTAAGAATTAATAACAATTTTGAACTTGCAGTCGAAATTAACAGGGGTGAATGTATATAAGTATATTTTATTTAGGTCAAAAAAGCAGTTTTGTATATAAATGAATTTAATTTTTTATATTTGCGGCGGCGTTAGTGAGTAATTCGAACAACCTATGAAAAAGAGATTCTTTGGCCTCCTTATTGGAGCGCTTGCATTTGTTGCGTCCGTAAACGGGCAGGAACGGTTCACATTTCAAAATCAACTGGGCGATACTGTTCATTTTCACATTAACCCGAATGATATTGGATCACATTTCCTGGGTGACCAGATGGCAATCAAATATTACAGGTTACAGGAAACCTATACCTATGTGGAGAAAGGTTCCGTTACCAATCCGGGTGAGCGGACGGTTATTATGAAACCCACCATATATTATTCCCTCAAGAGGCTTAATTCCCATTACAAAAAGCAGTTGAAGAAGGGTGAGATTGACAGCAGTGAAGCCGTTGAAGAGCTGGGCTGGTATTTTGATGTTGGATTTGCCATCTATGAGCAGGACACATCAGAACTTGAGAAGGCACTTAAAAGTGCAAAGAAACCCGATGAGATCGTTCAGGTTTTTGCACATGTGGTCCTAAAATAAAATTCCCTTTTGACGGACATAAATGCCATCGGGTAACCGGTGGTTTTTTTCCTCTGCTCCAGGCATAAAAACTGCCGCTTAAAATTTATCTGCTTGAAACCGGAGGCATTGCTAAAACGTCGCTGCATTTTGTGCCGGTAAGCACAAAATAAAGGCTCCCTTTTTAGCAATGCCTCCGGCGGCAAAGATTGCTGGCAGCCTGTTTTACACCAGTTCGCACACGCAAAAAAAAACTGCCACCGGGATCCGGTGGCAGCTCTGTGCACGTCGATGTGCATTTTCCTTTATCCGTTGAACCCAACCCTACGGGTGTAGGTTTCCTGGGCGTTGATGTAATATGCCTTGTACTTGATGTAATGGTTCCCTTTCACATATTCCCAGTAAGTATTCTGGGCCCGGAAGATCTTTCCAATACAGGCTTCAAAGATCAGGGTCGGATGCAGCCCCGTTGCCCGGGATGCATCTATAATAGAATCAAACTGGACGCTCTTATCTGCAAAATGGCCAATTACCGGAAGACGGTACTTTTTCTGGGAAAATTTCTTCTTAAGCAATTCTTTCGAGTCTCCCTTATGTACATGTGCAGCCATAGCCGTGTTTTTTAGTAATAACGCAAGTTAATAAAATTTGTTACACAAATGCAATTTCCATGCTGGATTAATAAACAATTGAATTCACAGGATGTTATATGAAAAATCTCGTGGAATTTATGATATTTGTTTAACATATGTTTGCCTTAAAAAGCAATATCGATGCAGCAGCAAAGGATTTCAGCAATAACAGGAAGGAATTTCTGGGCCTGATGGCGACATTCAGGGAAAGGCTTCAGCAGGTTCAGAAAGGAGGTCCCGATGCAGCTGTCAAAAAACACAAAGCCCGTAATAAACTTCTTGCCCGGGAGCGCATTGATCTCCTGCTTGATCGGAATACACCTTTCCTCGAACTTTCAAGCTTTGCTGCATGGGAGCAATACAATAACCAGTTCCCGTCAGCGGGTATCGTTACTGGGATTGGACTGATACACGGGAAAGAAACTGTCCTGGTTGCCAACGATGCTACCGTAAAAGGGGGCACCTATGTCAAGGAAACCATCAAGAAACACATACGGGCCCAGGAGATTGCGCTTGAAAACCACCTTCCCATCGTCTATCTCGTTGATTCCGGGGGTGTATTCCTGCCGGAACAGGATAAGGTTTTTCCTGACAAATTTGATTTTGGGCGTATCTTCTTCAACCAGTCAAAATTATCGGCGGAAGGTATCGTCCAGGTTGCCATCGTTATGGGTTCTTGCACGGCCGGAGGGGCCTATGTGCCGGCCATGAGCGATGAGACCATCATTGTAAAGAACCAGGGAACTATTTTTATCGGCGGACCCCCATTGGTTAAAGCTGCAACGGGTGAGGACGTTTCAGCAGAGGAACTGGGGGGCGCAGATGTACATACCAGGATATCCGGGGTAGCCGACCACCTTGCCGATAACGATACCCATGCCATTCAAATTTGCCGGAACATTTTCGAAAATCTCAATCCGGCCCGAAAACAGCAATTGATCCAATCCCCCATCGAAGCCCCGGCATACGATCCGGAAGAGCTCTACGGGATCATTCCTGCGGATCCCCGGAAAGCTGTTGACCCCAGGGAGATCATCATGAGGATCGTCGATGGCAGCAGGTTCCAGGAGTTCAAGGCAAACTATGCTCCAACGATTGTCACCGGCTTTGCGAAGATCATGGGCTTTCCCGTCGGTATTCTTGCCAACCAAGGTGTACTGTTTTCAGAAACTTCACTGAAAGCTGCACATTTCATTGAATTATGCAATTACCGCAAAATCCCCATTTTGTTCCTCCAGAATATCACCGGATTCATCGTGGGAAAGGAATATGAACACAAAGGCATTGCAAGGGATGGTGCTAAACTGGTGCATGCCGTGTCAACTGCCAGTGTTCCGAAGTTTACCATCATTTTCGGGGGTTCTTATGGAGCCGGGAATTATGCAATGGCCGGCAGGGCATTTGAACCGAGGCTTCTGTTCATGTGGCCCAATGCCAGGATTTCGGTGATGGGCGGGGAACAGGCGGCAGAGGTGCTGAGCAGGGTCAAGATCGACCAGATGAAAGCTGCCGGAAAAAAAATGCCCGCAAACGAGATCCGCAAAATCAAGGAAGACATCCTTAAAAAATACCAGCATGAAAGCTCTGCTTACTACAGCACGAGCAGGTTGTGGGATGATGGCATCATCGACCCTGTAGATACCCGGAAAATCGTTGCCATGGGAATCGCCATGTCGCTTAATAAGCCCTACCCGGACCCGAAGACCGGGGTATACCGCATGTAACCGGAAACACAGACAATTCAAAGCACATGAAATTTTAAACTCATGGAATTCAATACCCTGGACACCAACATCCTGAATGAAGTATTGTTCTGCCGCTTGAATCGCCCGGACAAACGGAATGCGCTCAACCGGGAAATGCTGAATGAATTGCTGAAGCTTTTCGAAAGCACGGCAAAGGTGCAGGGAGTAAGGGTGCTGGTTTTGAGGGGATCGGGAAAGGTATTCTCAGCCGGGGCGGACCTTTCGCAAATGTCGGATGTTTCCGGGAAAGACTTCGAAGAACTCCAGAAGGAAGCTGGACTCTTCTATGATTGCTTTGATGCACTCTATCGATTGCCCATCCCGACCGTATGTTATGCTCACGGGGGTGTTCACGGGGGTGCCAATGGACTGTTGGCAGCCTGTGATTATACCCTTGCCGAGAAGGGTACAGTTTTTTCATTCGGGGAAGTCAGGCTGGGATTGATCCCGGCTACGGTCGCACCTTATATTATCGACCGGACCGGCCTGGCCAGGGCAAGAAGAATGCTCCTGGGTGGCCATTCCTTCACAGGCAGGGATGCCCTTGAATGGGGACTCATCGACCAGCTCTGCCTTGCGGAAGAAGCGGATGAAAAGATCCGTGAACTCACGGAGAAGATCCTCCAGAATGCACCCGGAGCCATGAAGGAAACAAAAAGACTTTTGCTTCAGATCGGAAATCCTCGGGATCCTGGAGAATTACGGGATTTTTGCACCGGAATGATAGCCTCTCAGCGGCTTTCCGAGGAAGCCAGGGAAGGAATAGAGGCTTTTTTTTCAAAACGAAAGCCGGGCTGGGTCCCGGGTCAATGAAAACGCATGATTCGATTTCAGAACAGATACCTCTGGGAGATTGTTAAGAAATGGAGATCAATAAGATACTGATAGCCAACCGTGGAGAGATCGCGGTACGTGTTATAAGGGCCGCAAGGGAACTTGGCCTTCTGAGCCTGGCCGTTTATTCCGATCTTGACGGACCGGATGCTTTTCACTGCAGGATGGCTGACCGCTGTCTGCCGCTCAAAGGTTCCGAGCTCCAGGAAACGTATCTGAACATCGAGAAAATCATTTCACTTGCCAGGGATAACGGGGCGCAGGCCATTCATCCGGGATATGGCTTTCTTTCGGAAAATCATCTTTTTGCGAAAGCCTGCGAGGACGTGGGACTGGTATTCATAGGTCCGGGTTCAGAAGTGATCCGCCTGATGGGCAATAAAATAGAAGCGAGAAAGAAAGTCGGTGAACTCGGGATCCCGGTCACCAGAACCGAGGTGTCATCCAAAAAGAATCTGATGGAAAAGGCCCCTGAACTCGAATACCCCTTGTTGATCAAGGCTGCAGCCGGCGGCGGGGGCAAGGGAATGAGGATCGTCCGCAAACAGGATGAACTGGCTGCTGCACTTGAAACAACAAGCCGCGAAGCCAGCAGCTATTTCGGAAACGGAGATGTATTCCTGGAGAATTACATCGATCCGGCCCGCCATATCGAATTCCAGGTACTTGCCGATCAGCACGGGAATGTGGTTCATCTCAACGAAAGGGAATGCTCCGTGCAGAGAAGGTACCAGAAGATCATTGAAGAATCCCCTTCCGCATGGCTCAGGCCGGAGACCCGCAAGAAAATGGGGGAGGCTGCCCTGAGAATTACCAGGGAACTGGATTATACCAATGCCGGCACGATTGAGTTCCTGGTGGACAGTGAACAGCGGTTTTATTTCCTTGAGATGAATACCAGGATCCAGGTTGAGCATCCGGTTACCGAGCGGGTAAATGGGATTGACCTTGTAAAGGAACAAATCCGGATCGCCCAGGGACTGTCACTGGGTTTCGGGCAGGAGGAGGTTTCTTCCAGGGGACATGCCATTGAAGCCAGGATCTATGCGGAAGACCCTGTAAACAAGTTTTTACCCTCCCCTGGACAGGTAGCCCTGTACAGGGAACCTGCCGACCCGGGTATCCGGGTGGACTCCTCCCTGGACGGACCGGCAAGGATCTTTCCGCAGTATGACCCGATGCTCTCCAAATTGATCGTCTGGGGACAGGACCGTACGGAAGCACTGCATCACCTGAGCACCGGACTGGCCGATACCTCGATACTGGGCATCGAGACAAACCTGATGTTCCTGCAGGAAATTACCCGTGACGAAGACTTTGTTGAAAACCGGATTTCCACCCAGTATTGTGACCAGAGAACGGGGCACCTTGTAGAACGGATCCGGGAAAGGAACGAACAGGCTGACCGGCTTTTTTACATTTCAGGTTTCCTGGCCGGTACACTCCTTGCCGGGCATCCCATCACGGAAGAAAAACCCCTGCTTGATCCATGGCATGCCACAGGATACTGGAGGCAATGCACCCGGTTCAGATTTTACCTGAATGGCGAAAACCATTCCGTAAACCTGGAATCGACCAGAAGGGGAAGCCTCCGGTTTTGTTACCGGGATTCCTGCTGTGAAATTTCGGATGTACGCCTGAACCAGGGCGAAGTCCGTTTTATATTGAACGGGGAACCCAGGAAAGTGATTTATACAAGGCTGGCAAATGGTGAAGAAATAATTGATTACCAGGGACTTAAATTTATTTTCAAACGCTGGGATTCCCTGCCGGACGAACCGGCAAGGATGGAATTATCCAGCACTCCTGAACATAATGATTCCATAATTGTTTCTCCCATGTATGGGAAAGTTGTTAAGATAAATGTGAAAGAAAAGGATAAGGTAAAACAGGGTGATGTGCTGCTTTCCATCGATTCCATGAAGATAGAAAACAATATACTGGCCCCCCGGAATGCAAGGATCGAGAAGGTCGTCGTGCAACCCGGGGATCAGGTTGAAATGAACAAACCCCTGATCAGGATTGAATAATTAATTTATAATTTTAGGATTATTTTAAAATCATGCCATTTATCACTGAAGAACATGATGCCCTTCGAATGCGTGTAAGGGAATTTGCAGAAAAAGAAATTGCTCCTGTGGCTGCGGAGCTGGACGAAAAAGAGGAATTCTCGGCAGACCTTTCAGCCAGGATGGGCGAGCTCGGGCTGTTCGGGATCACCCTGCCGGAAAAATACGGGGGAAGGGGACTTGACACGCTTTCGTATATAATAGCAGTAGAAGAACTTGCCAGGGTAGACAGCTCCCAGGCCGGGATCCTGGCCTCTCATAATTCCCTCGGGATCTGGCCCATATTCCAGTTCGGTACCGAACAGCAGAAGGATAAGTACCTGCCGGGACTTACAACGGGAAGGCAATTATGGGCTTTCGGACTGACCGAACCGACTGCCGGTTCAGATTCACAGGGAACGCGCACGGTGGCCGAGCTGGATGGGGACAATTGGGTGATCAACGGGGAGAAAATGTTTATCTCCAATGCATCCACCGTGATCTCCGCCGGCATTACCATTCAGGCTGTGACCGGAGGTACGGAAGGAAGGAAGGAACTCTCAACCA
>CAZVLG010000036.1:0-2503 GCA_964627835.1 uncultured Bacteroides sp. | reverse complement strand
TATGGGGAGATCGTGACTGCATCAAAATCCATTTCTTCAAAGAAAGCACGGGCATACATGGCTGCTGTGTTCCCGATATCACCGCGTTTGGCGTCCGCGATCAGGAATAGATTTGGATCTACGGAACGGATGTACTCAACCGTGAGGGCCAGATCCTCCCAGCCTGCGGCGCCGCGGGATTCATAAAACGCAAGGTTGGGTTTGTACGCGATGGCCAGCTCATGTGTGGCATCAACTATGGCCCGGTTAAAATCCAGTACAGGAGAGGAAGATCTTTTAAGATGGGAAGGGATTTTCTGAATGTCCGTGTCGAGTCCCACACAAAGAAAGGACTGCTTGTCAAGAATCTGCCGGTAGAGTCCCTCGTAAGTCATAGGCTGCAACGAGTTTTAGTTCTCAAGCTCACTTACTTTAAGTCGTTCTGCATTCTCAGCCATCTGGAGCTTATCGATTATCTCCTGGATATCCCCGTTCATAATGGACTGCAGGTTATACATGGTCAGGTTGATCCGGTGATCCGTTACCCTGCCCTGCGGGAAATTATAGGTCCGAATCTTGGCCGAGCGGTCGCCGGTCGAAACCATTGTTTTTCGTTTCGAGGATATATTGTCAAGATATTTCTGGTATTCCAGGTTATATAGCCTTGTGCGCAATTCAGCCATGGCCTTGTCCAGGTTCTTCAGCTGGGATTTCTGATCCTGGCAGGTCACCACGATCCCGCTGGGGATATGTGTCAGCCGTATGGCCGAATAGGTTGTGTTAACCGATTGTCCGCCGGGACCGGATGAACAATAGGTATCCTTCCGGATATCGGCATCTTTGAGCTCGACATCGAATTCCCCTGCCTCCGGCAGGACAGCAACGGAGGCCGCAGAGGTGTGCACCCTGCCCTGGGTTTCTGTCTGCGGGACTCGTTGGACCCGGTGCACGCCGGATTCGTATTTCAGGATCCCATAGGCCCCCTCCCCCCTGACATGCATGATGATCTCCTTATAGCCGCCTACGGTACCTTCGGTAAAACTCGAGACCTCCAGTTTCCATCTTTTTGATTCACAATACTTCTGGTACATCCTGTAGAGATCGCCGGCAAAAATACTGGCCTCATCTCCGCCGGTCCCGGCCCGGATCTCGAGCATGGCATTTTTATCATCTTCCGGGTCGGTTGGGATCAGCAGAAGCTTGATGTTCTCCTCCATCGGTTGCACCTGCTCGTTCAATTCTTCCAGCTCTGCCTTTGCCATTTCCCTCAGCTCCTCATCCTTCTCATGGGCCAGGATGTCCTTTGCCGTGGCAATATTGCTCAGAAGGTTCTTGTATTCATTGTAGGCCTTTATCACGGGTTCCAGGTCCTTGTACTCCTTGTTGAGCCTGACATATCTCTTCATATCGGAAGTGACTTCCGGCTCATTGATCAAGCGACCTACCTCCTCGAACCTCTCCTTAACCCCATGGAGCTTGTCCAGTATTAGATTACTGCCCATATAAATACTGCTGCTTAAAACGGCTGCAAAGATAAGAAATTTTGGTGAGCCTGAGGAGAAGTTTGGAACTATTAGGCTGGAACTATTAGTCCCAAACTATTTGCCTGGAACTTTTAGCAAATAAAAAAAACCGGGCTGCAGGAGCCCGGTCATAACCGTCATACCATCCGGCAGACGTCTATTCTTCAGCTTTTTCAGGCCACTTCATTTCGGCGCCCAGTTGCTTGAATACATCCCACTGGTTAAAGTAGGAGACTTCGTAAACGATTTTACCTTCCTCAATCCGCATGGGTGAATGCCACATAACAAACACGGTTTTTCCGCTTTCAACTTCATACCATTCAAGGTTCGCCCAGGCCAGTACCCAGTCCCCGGCCAGGTCACCCTCATCAATGGTATACGGAAGGAGTTTAATGATATCAGCTTTAAAGGAATCGATCGCCTCAAACCATCCACTGGTGCTTTCAATCCAGGATGTGGTGGAGTCCACCTGGTCATGCCTGGGTCCGATGGAAACACAATTCGGAGCATAGCCCTCCTTAATTACATCAAGATCTTCAGTTTCATAAGCCTTCAGCGTTTTCTTGACGAGTTCCACATTCATTTTTGCGGTCTCATCGAGCTCCTTGGTATCTGCCTGGGGTGTACAGCCCGCGATCAGCAAGAAGGCCAGGGTAATTACGAATAATTTCTTCATAATAACAGGTTTTGGTTAAAGAGTAGCAATTTCTAAAATATCTATGTGAATGTCAATAAATTAGAATGTTATTTGATGAATTTTCAGATCGGGGACCCAGGAACTCAAGGTGGCGTTATGATTCCGGCTGCTGTGGAACCGGTTAATAGGTAAGTCTGCCTGCGGGTGTCTCGATGATAAGTTCTTTTTTTGCAGCAGCTTCCACCCGGCCAATAATCCGGGCTTCAATGCCAAAACCTGCGGCCAGGGAGATGATGCCTTCCGCTTCTTCGCTTCCAGTATAGATTTCGAAGCGGTGCCCCATGTTAAAGACCTGGTACATCTC
>CAZVLG010000035.1:0-15854 GCA_964627835.1 uncultured Bacteroides sp. | reverse complement strand
CCAACGAAGAAGGGGATCATACCGGCATACCGCTCCGGCCAGATCACGGAGCCCAGTTGCTGGGTGATCTGCAGGAAACCAATTACCCGGGATATTCCCTCTATGGGCGGTTGAAAAACCTGGCGGAGATCAGGGGACTCGAAATAGGGATTCGCAGCAGCCTTATGGATAAATAGCACAGCACCTAATGCAAACAGATACACGCATGAAGTCTGAAACGAACAGATCCATCCAAAAACATACCCGCAACGGTTTCCGGGCCGGGCTGCGGCTCTTATGCCCTTTCCTGATCACCCTGAGCTGTTCACTTTTCACTTACGCAGAAGACGGATATGAACTCTGGATGAGGTACGATCCTGTCCGGGATTCAACACTGCTGGAAAACTATCGCCATAAGATCCGCTATGCCCTGATAAAGCGAACAGCCCCGGAACTGCAAGCCGCCGGGCAGGAGTTTTCCAGGGGGATCGGGGGACTGCTGGGAGAAAAGCCTGTTTTTCAGGAAACGCTCAGCGGGCCGGGCTTTGTCCTTGCCGGCACACCCGAAAGCAGCCCATACCTGGATGATGAAGCGATGCGTGACCGCAGCAGCAGACTGGGAAAAGAGGGCTACTCCATTTTCAATGCCCGAATCGAAAACCAGGATGGCATCGTAATTCTGGCTGCGGAACCCATCGGGGTACTCTATGGCACCTTTCATTTTCTGCGGCTGATTCAAACAGGCAGGGAACTTTCCTCCCTCGATCTGACCGAAGTGCCGCGGATACAGCACCGGGTCCTGAACCACTGGGATAATCTCGACCGGACCGTTGAACGGGGTTACGCCGGGTTTTCCATATGGGACTGGCACAGGCTGCCGGATTATATCGATCCCCGTTATATCGATTACGCCCGGGCAAACGCTTCGGTCGGGATAAACGGAACGGTCCTGACCAACGTCAATGCCAATGCCTTCGTGCTCACCATGCAATACATTGAGAAAGTCGCGGCCCTGGCCTGGGTTTTCCGTCCATACGGGATCAGGGTTTACCTGACCGCAAGGTTCAGCGCCCCGAAAGAGATCGGGGGATTGTCCACCGCCGATCCCCTTGATCCTGCTGTCATAAACTGGTGGAAAGAAAAAGCCGCAGAGATCTATGCCCTGATCCCCGACTTTGGCGGCTTCCTGGTAAAGGCAAATTCCGAGGGACAACCCGGTCCCCAGGACTACGGCCGTTCCCATGCCGACGGGGCCAACATGCTGGCGGACGCAGTGGCACCCTATGGCGGCATTGTCATGTGGCGGGCCTTTGTCTACGACAATAATGTGCCGGATGACCGGGCCAAACAGGCATACAATGAGTTTGTCCCCCTCGACGGCAAATTTCGCGATAACGTAATCATCCAGGTCAAGAACGGTCCCATTGACTTTCAGCCCAGGGAGCCCTTCCATCCCCTTTTCGGTGCCATGCCATCCACCCCGCTGGCGCTGGAGGTCCAGATCACCCAGGAATATCTGGGCCAGGGCACTCACCTGGTCTACCTGGCACCCCTGTTCAAGGAATGCCTTGATTCCGATACCCATGTCGGCGACGGGAATTCGCCCGTATCCGGTATAATTGACGGATCGATTCATAAGCTGGGCCATAGCTGTATGGCAGGCGTGACCAATATCGGAACGGACCGGAACTGGACCGGCCAGCATTTCGGACAGGCAAACTGGTATGCCTTCGGCAGACTGGCCTGGAACCACCAATTGTCGGCGGATGAGATTGCCGATGAGTGGATCCGGATGACCTTCAGCTCCGATCCAGGGTTCGTGCATGATGTAAGGGACATGATGCTTCGTTCACGTGAGATCTGTGTTCAGTATATGACGCCCATAGGGCTCCATCACATCATGGGAAGGGGCCACCATTACGGTCCCGGTCCCTGGGTCAGCGGAGGAAGAGCCGACTGGACATCGGTCTATTACCACAGGGCCGATGCGGACGGGATCGGGTTTGACCGCACGGCCGGCGGCAGCAATGCGATCGGGCAGTACCAGCCGGAGGTCAGGGATCTCTATTCAGACCCCGCTGCCTGCCCCGACGAATACCTCTTATGGTTCCACCACCTGGGGTGGGAGCATCCCATGAGGTCGGGCAGGACGCTCTGGGAGGAGCTGTGCCATACCTATTATGCGGGAGCAGATTCCGTTGCCTGGATGCAGGATGTTTGGAAGAAACAAAATGGGAAAACAGACGAAGAACGCTTCGGGCAGGTCTCTGCTTTCCTGTCCATCCAGGGAAAGGAGGCCCTTTGGTGGAGAAATGCCTGCCTGTTGTATTTTCAATCCTTTTCGAACCGGCCCATTCCTGATGGACTGGAAAAACCGGCCGGCACCCTTGATGAATATATGAAAATGCGATTCCCTTACGCTCCCGGGATCAGGCCGTCCTGGTAACAGGTCCGGAACCATCCTTAAACCAATATCAGACCGGACCATGAAACATACCCAGAAAGACAGGCGAACAACCGGAATTCGAATCCTTACCCTGCTGCGATGCTTGCCGGCCGGGATCGTCCTGATGCTTCTTTTTTCCTGTAATGACAGATCCGGGCTGGAACCGTCCCTGACCTGGTGCAATCCCCTGGATCTTGATTACCGGTACCAGCCGGATCCCCCCTCCCGCCGCGAAGCAGCCGATCCCACCCTGATCCTGTTCCGGAATACATATTTTTTATTTGCTTCAAAAACAGGAGGTTATTGGTGGTCCGAGGATTTAGCGAAATGGAACCTTGTCGAGACCGATGAAATCCCCACCGAGGATTATGCCCCGACTGCCGTCGTCATCGGTGATACGGTCTATTTCATGGCTTCTTCCGGCCGGCCCGGTCCCATTTATAAATCAGCCGACCCGCGTTCCGGGTCCTGGCAGATCGCCAGCGACAGCTTTGCCTTTGCCGTATGGGATCCGGCCTTTTTCCTGGACGAGGATAAGCGCCTCTACCTCTACTGGGGCTGTTCGAACACCAACCCGGTCTATGGCGTAGAGGTGGACTACAGGAATGGTTTCCTTCCACTCGGGGAACCCGTTGAATGCCTGAATGCCCGCCCGGAAATACACGGATGGGAAAGGCCGGGCGACCGGAACGAACTGGGGCGGGCGCCCTGGATCGAAGGCGCATGGATGAATAAACACAATGGCAAATACTACCTGCAATATGCCGCACCGGGAACGGAATTTAAAGCTTACGCAGACGGTGTTTACGAATCCGTACATCCTCTCGGTCCCTTCCGGTATGCCAGGCATAATCCCTTCTCCCTGAAAGCCGGTGGCTTCAGTTGCGGGGCCGGGCACGGAAATACCTTCCGGGACAAACACGGAAACCTCTGGCATATAGCAACGGTCAGCATCTCCGTGAACCACATGTTTGAAAGGCGGCTGGCCCTGTTCCCTGCCATGTTTGATGAAGACAGCATCCTTTACGCCAGTACGGGCTTCGGTGATTATCCCATGGTTGTCCCCGACCATAAATTCTCCGGCCCGGAGGAACTCTTCACGGGATGGATGCTGCTTTCCTATAACAAACCCGTCCGTGCATCCTCCAGCATGGACGGTTACCCGCCCGAAAACGTGGTGGACGAGGAGATCCGTACGGCATGGTGCGCAAAAAGCGGGTCAGCAGGCGAATGGATCTGCATCGACCTGGGAAAAGAATACGAGATCAGGGCAGTGCAGCTCAACTTCGCCGACATCAAGGGTTCAAGGTATTCACGTGATACAGCCTGTTATTATGAGTATCTCCTGGAGCACTCGGCGGATGGTACGGCCTGGGAGCAGCTTGATGAGCTGTCCGGTAAAAAGCAGGACTCCCCGCATTATTATCGCCAGTTGGAGGATCCGCTCAGCGCCCGGTTCATCCGGCTCAGCAATGTAAATTTCCCTAATGCATATTTTGCATTGTCCGGTTTCCGGGTATTTGGCAGAGGCGATTATGAGAAGCCCGGCAAAGTGTACGAGCTTATTGTCGCTCGCGATCAGGAAGACCCTGCCCAGGTCAAGCTTTCCTGGCCAAAAGCCAGCCATGCTACCGGATATAATATCCGATACGGGATCGCACCCGGCAAACTATATCATCAGCATATCGTATACGACGACACCACGCTAACCCTGGGCAGCCTGAATGCAGATGCCCGGTATTATTTCAGCATAGAAGCATTCAATGAATCCGGAATTTCAAAATAGAACTTTATTAAAATCCTAAAACTCCCATGGTCATGAAAATACGCCAGCTACCGTAAACTGGTCCTGGTCAGGTAATTGCTTTCCGGTGGACCAAGATAACTTTTGTTTACCGGCTTTGTTTCGATGACAAGCTTTTGCAGCACGACTCCCGGATCCACAAGCCAGAATTTCAGAACATGATTGCCGGGCTCGCTGACCTCATGTTCGGAAACCCGTATGTTGATATTATTGCTTACCCAGTCTTCCCAGGTCCTGAAAGTCGATCCTTCATGCATGTTGATTATTTCAACGGGTCCGTCATCCAGGGATACCCCGTAATGAAGGCCTCCTGTATTGTAATAGTCCAGCGTCGGGGAAAGATAAGCATGCACCTTTATCGTTCCTGCAGTAAAAAGGCAAATGTTGTATTCCAGGTGCGGACTCTCGCCTGCGGGCTGGATTCTTGGTGCCGTAACGGGCAAGGCGCACATGGCCGAAGCCGTCCTTCCAAGGTTTGGAATGTGCAGCCACCTGACCGAATCGTTGGCAATTGCCTTCGCATAATGTTCCGCCTCAACCGATACATAACCATTCCGTTCAGCATAGCCTTCCGGGCTTTTGGGAGTGCTTCCAGGGGTATTTTTCACCTTAAGCATCACTTCTGCCGTTGAGCCTTCGGGACCGGAAATGGTAAGGGGGACCGTAAAATTCCCCTCGGGGACCTGCTCCCAAACCACGCCGATCCATATTCGTTCTTCATCAACTGCATGTCCCCCATCAGACGAGAGTTCAATCCAGGGTTCTCCTGCTTCGACGCTAAAATCGAATGGAACCGTTCCCCTGCTGAACACTTCAATATAATGCGACTGCCGGTTCAGGTAATCGAATTCGCCAGGTACCTCCAGCTTATCAACGGCCGGCCAGTGCTGTTCGGAGCCTTCCACGGCGACACCCATTCTGGCCACGGCAGGTAGTTCTATCGTTTTGACCTCAGGCATGCTATTTTTCGGCGGTTGCTGCCAGTAGGTATAGCCAATATGGGTCTGGAACATCATATGGTTCCATTTCCCTCCGGATAGTCCGGTATGGAAATAACGGGTAATCGAGGAATCCAGGGCAAAAAGTTCCCTGGCCCGGCTCGCCAGTTCATTGGTGAGTGAACGTTCCTGTCCGGCATAAAAATGGTTCCTGCCGACCGTTGCATACAACTCGTTCAGGTTGGCACAGGCTTTGACCGGGAACAGTACAAGCTGGTAGTAGGCGTCCTGGTATTCAGGCCCGAGCAGATCCTGTATTTTTTCAGCTTGAGCCGTTAGTTGATTGTACTCGTCGACGATACGTTCTGCTTCCAGGTAATTTACCTGGCTGTAGGTTTCCTGCGACAATAACTCGGGCTTTCTCCTGGAATTAAATTTGGTGTAAAGGGAAAGTATGTCCCCGATCTCCGCTGCATGCTCCGCCCCGAATTGCTGTTCGGCCCACCTGCGGTAATATTCAGGCAATTGTTCCGCAGGGAATTTATCCGGGTCCCATGCAAAATCCAGGAAGAACTGGATCGGCAGTTCCATGGGCTTAATATCGCCCACATTGACAATCCATATCCGGTCCACTCCATGCCTGTAGGCCAGGTGCATCTGTTCCCATGCTCTTTCTATCTGATTGGTATTCAGCCATTTGTAATTCCTCGGGCCTCCCACATAATCGTAATGGTAATAGATCCCGAAGCCTCCCGGTCTGGGCGCGGAATCGGGGTGCGGCAGTTTACGTATGTTGCCCCAGTTATCGTCACAAAGCAGCAGGGTCACATCCTCCGGTACACGCATTCCCTTGTCGTAATATTCCTGCACCTCCTTGTAAAGGGCCCAAACCTGTGGAACTTCCGGGGCTGCTTTACTGCTTACATCCTCCAGTATCTCACGCTGATCGGCCACAATGCGTTCCAGCAACTCAATGGCTGTCCCCTCTGTCATCGGTTCATCCCCGTCTCCCCTCATACCAACCGTGACCAGGCTCTCGTAAGATCCCATCCGTTCGATCCCCTCCTTCCAGAATTCCCTGAGCTTTTCTTCATTCTTCTCATAGTTCCAGGCCCCGGATCCGTACCTGCTCCATTCAACATGGGCCCTCATCATGGGTTCATGATGGGAAGTACCGATCACGATCCCGTACAGATCGGCCAGTTCTGGATTTTTCGGATCATCATCGTAAAATGCCCTTCCCCACATGGCTGGCCACAGGAAGTTACCCTTCATTCTGAGGATCAGTTCAAAAACATGCTCATAGAATGCATGATTGAACCCGCCGAAATTTTCGTAGGCCCATCCCGAAAGCGCGGGTGCCTCATCGTTGATGAATATCCCCCTGTAGCGCACCGCCGGTTCTCCGTTGCTGTGGGGGCCCGGCAGGACATACAGGGAATTTTGTTTGGGGACCGGGACATCCGCCCACCAGTACCATGGAGAAACGCCCATATTTGAAGAAAGGTCAAGCATCCCGTACAGGGTACCGCGTTTATCGCTTCCGGCAATAACCAGTAACTGGTCAACACCGGGAAATGGCTGCTCAAGCTCCTGGATCAGGAAGCTTTCCCACTTGCCCTCGATCGCGCTGATATCCAGGATCTTTTCTTCAACCAGCCGGTCGATCATGGGATTTTTACCCAGGGTACCTATCAGTACAGCGGGTCCCGATCCCGGTGTGGCATCCGTTATTATTTCGGGCCGGGTGCCGCTGACCTTTTCAATATCAGCCTGCAGTAACTCCGCTACCCTGGCAACACCGGGGTAGTCCCCGGCACATATATAGAGCGGCGCAGACCTGCCGTCTGCCGATAGTGGAAAATTCCCTTCAGCTTTGTTCTGAGTAATGTAAGAGCCTTCCATATCATCCGATACAGGGCTGCACTGCAGGAAAGTCATCGGGATCACGAAGCAAAGGATCAGGCAGACAGGGACCCGGACGGACAGGCCTCTGCGATCTGCCTTTGATTCATTTGAACACGTTGAGCGGAATGAACGATTTTCAGGTTTCATGGTGCAGTTTTAAGTATGGTTTATATTATCGCTCCCCCCTGGGGAATTCACTGCGGCAAAATACCTTGCAAAGGATACCGGGACTCAGCCCCGCATGGTCAGGAGAACGGTTTGCAGGCCCTGGTCCCTCGATGAACTCCCTACCATAATGTCGAATTATCCCGGTTCCACAACATATTCCATATCTATATTATAGAATGCAAGTGATTCCGGACTGATTTCCAGGACGACCTTTCCGGTCTCCCTCGGTTCCAGTCGTACGCGCTGGAATCCTTTGAGTTCCTTCACGGGCCGTGTGACCGAACTGACCCTGTCGCGGATATACATCTGGACGACCTCGTCCCCCGGCCTCTCACCAGTATTGTTTATCTCCACGGATACCCTGGTCGATTCATCCGGCCGGATGATGTTTTTTTCGAGCTGCGGTTTGCATCGGTGATTGACAGGCAGGGTTCGGCCGGGGCTTCTATTGCTCATTCGCTGCAGCTGTCTTCATTACGGATTCATAGGCATGCTTCGGCTGGTATTGCCGGTCAAAAAGCAGGGGATAATTGGTCCGGCCCCTGATGGGCCAGGAGTTCAACCATGATTGCCCGTCGTGTACCCCCCATAAGGTAACCCGGTCAACCTTGTCTGCATGCCTGACGAACAGCTTGAAAAATTCGGCGTACCGGTCTGCAAGCATTACCTGGACGGAATCAGGAAGGCCTTCCGTGTAAGGATTATATTTTGCCTGGAATTCCTCCGTATAGTTCAGGTCTGCACCCTGCCTGCCTGTGGGTCTTGGGAGCACATCCACATCAAGTTCCGTGATCATGACACTGGTGCCCAGTTCCGAGTAAGCCAGGATGCTTGTTTCAAGATCCTGCATGGAGGGCCAATCCAGGCCGTAATGCCCCTGCAGCCCGATGGCATCCACTTCTACCCCGTTCTCCTGCAATTCCTTTACCATCCGGATGACGCCCTCCCTTTTAGCCTGATGGGTAAGGTTATAATCATTATAAACCAGTATGGCGCCGGGGTCTGCCTCACGGGCATATTCAAATGCCTTCTGTACGAAATCCTCCCCGATGATCTCGGTCCACCTGTTTTTGTGGATCTGCCCGTCATCCCCCATCGTTTCGTTTACTACATCCCAGCATTGCACCCGTCCTTTGTACCGTCCCATAACCGTAAAGATATGATCGCGCATGCGTTGAAGCAGGGTATCCCGCACTGTGGGATTTCCTGCATCGTCCTGGAAAACCCAGGCCGGCGTCTGGTAATGCCAGACCAGGGTATGCCCAACCATGAACATCCCGTTTTTCTCCCCGAATTCCACGAAGCGGTCTACGGCCTCAAAATCATACACCCCGGGTTTTGGGTGAATGGCTTCCCATTTCATGATGTTTTCGGCCGTTATGGAATTGAACTCCCGCTCAACCAGCTGCATGGCCAGGGAATCCTTTCCGTTGATCTGTCCCAGGTTCAGGGCGGCGCCGACATAGAACTTGTCCCTGAATGCGTTTTTTAGTCCCCCGGGCTCGCATTCAGGGGATCCGCAGGAATTCCCGGTTAACAGGATCATTAATAATAAAGCAAAAGGCTGACCTAAGTGTTTCATTACTCTTTTCATCACCTGAGCTATTATGGTTGGTTCATTATGACTTCTTTCAGCCGGATATTGCATGTTATGCACCCGGAGAATCCCCCTGTTCCTTCTCAAATGCTTCCCGTCGTTCTGCCAGTTCATCCTGGATCGTATATTCCAGCTTCTTATCGATCTTATAAAAATAAAGTGCCACCAGAGCCCCGACAAAGGCGATAGCCGGGTAGATGCTGATGGTCATGCGGATGCCTGTAATGGCCTCGGCGGATTGTGCCACGTTTGGCACATACCCGTAGAGGGCCAGCACATATCCCCCGATGGCCCCTCCGAAACCCAGTCCCGCTTTCAACCCGAAAACAACTGCTGAAAATACGATCCCTGTCGCCCGGCGCCGGTTCTTCCATTCGCTGAAATCCGCCACATCGGCCATCATGGCCCAGAGGAGCGGGATGGTAACACCGTATACCAGTCCATAGGAGATCTGGAGCAAGAATGTCGGGACGATCGCATTGGGACCCATACTGATAAAAAATACCGTAATGATGGTTGTACCTGCGAGTCCCCCGATATAAACATTCCTTTTCCCGTAGCGTTTGGCCAGCATCTTGGAAAACAAGATGCCTATGATCATTGCGGTCGTACCGCATACATTGAACAGGCTGAAGGCCATTCCGGCCACATCACGGTCCGTCAGCTTGCCCGCGAGTCCCAGTTTATCCATCAGGCTGAACATCTCCGCTTCATTCAGGTAATATTTGAAGAAATACAGCAATACCCCGCCTCTCATGGAAAGGTGGATGAACACGAGCAGGGTCACAAAGAACATGGCGATCCATGGACCGTTCCGGAAAAGGTCCCCGAAATCCTGCTTGATTGATGTCTTCTGCTGGGGAGGAGGTTTGATCCTTTCCTTGGTACTGGAGAACGTGATCATGAAGAAGACCACCGCAAGTACGCTGAAAATTCCCATGGTAAACTGGTAGCCTTTGGCCGAATCCCCGTCACCGAAAAATGCGACCATCGGGAGTGCAAGTCCCTGAACCACGAACTGTGCCAGCATGGCAAAAACAAATCGGTACGAGGACAGGCTGGTACGTTCCACCATATTCCCGGTCATCACACCGCTCAATGCAGAATACGGGAGGTTGTTCGCCGAGTAAACCATCATCAGGACGATGTATGTAAAATAGGCATACACCAGCTTTCCCGTTCCGCTGAATCCGGGTGTGGAAAAGGTAAGGAAGGCCATAATGCCGAAGGGAAGGGCGGTCCACAGGATCCAGGGCCTGAATTTACCCCAGCGGGTATTGGTACGGTCAGCGATGGCCCCCATCATGGGGTCGAATACCGCGTCCCATACCCTGGCCACCAGCAGGAGTGTCCCGGCAGCGGTGGCAGTGATCCCGAAGGTATCGGTATAAAAATTCAGCTGGAAAATGATCATTGTCTGGAAAATTAAATTCGCGGCGCTGTCCCCAAGGCTGTAACCCAGTTTTTCCCTGACGGATAGTTTTTGTAATGATGGTTTCATAGGGAATGGATCGGTTTGTTAATGTAGGAGCGATGTTATTTCATGGTTGAATTCCGCCGGATAATCTCATGTTTCAAAACAATGGTGTTCAGGTGGGTCGAATTCAGGTTGTTCAGTTTATTAATCAGCGTGTTTGCTGCAACCTCGCCCATCTCCTGGCCGGGATAGTTAATGGTCGTGAGGTTGGGATCGATCACGCGCGAGATGGGATCGTTGTTGAAGCCGGCAACAGAAATGTCACCGGGCACCCGGATGCCTGCCTGTTTCAACCTGCAGATGCAGGCTACGGCAGTAGTATCGTTTGCGGCAAAGATTCCGTCTGCCGATATTTCTCCAGATACTATTTTGTCCACAACGTTGAGTCCTGCCTTTTCATTCATCTTTCCCGTGAAGACCAGCTTCTGGTCAAATGGGATATCATGATCCTTCAGTGCCTTTTTATAGCCCTGGAACCGGCCGGCATATACATTCCTTTTCAGGCTCCCGCCGATATGCACAATCGTCCTGCATCCATTTTCAATCAAATGCGAGGTAACGTCAAACCCGGCCCTGAAATTATCTATAACGATACTGATGCAGCCCGCATGCTCCAGAACCCGGTCAAAGAAAACCACCGGAATTCCTTTATTGAAAAGGATATCGAGATGGTCGAGATTATCCGTGTCATAGGCCAGGGAAACCAGCAGTCCGTCCACCCGGCTGTTGAACATGGTGGCTACACAGGAGATCTCTTTTTCGGAATTTTCTTCAGACTGGCTGATGATCAGGTTATAACCGGTTTGCTTTGCAACCTTTTCCATGCCGGCAATAACCGTGGACATGAAATAGCTGTCCAGGCGGGGAAGCACCACGCCGATGGTATTGGTCCGCATTTTTCTGAGGCTGCTGGCGAAAGTGTTGTGCTGATAACCCATTTCCCGGGCTATCCGGAGGATTTTTTTCCGGGTGTCCTTTCGGACGGAGGGATGGTCCCGCAATCCCCTGCTCACCGTTGAGGCAGAAATGTCCAGGACCCTGGCTATATCGTAGATGGTTACCTCCTTCTTGACAGTCATTTTCTGCTTTTACTCAATAAAAATAGTTATGAAAAATGAAAAATTACAAAATTTTACACATTTTCTGCAATCGGTTGCAATCTATATTATTATTTTTTTAAATTTGGTGTCAGGGCGTATGTATGTGGCGGGATTCGATAAAATTCTTTTAAATCCGGATGAATATTGATTTATACTTTTACGCTGACTTCACTCCATACGATTTTTCTTACTGCCGGATTGCCATCGGGAAAACCGCCAATTTTTCTGCTATGCATTTGAGAACGATATACATATTATTTGGTATAAACATGATAATTATTTGACCCAATAATCTAACGTTAACCCAACCTAAAATCAAAACTATGTACATCTCTTATCGAAGCAGCATTAACTTGCACAGGATGCTGGGCAGGTTATGCGTTATCAGTGCATGCCTACTGTTCACAAGCTTTCTTGCATTCGGAAGTGAAACAGGCGAAGCTGCTACTGAAAATAGCATGAAGGCCGGATTACAGCAGGTCCAGGTAACCGGGACTGTAACGTCGGCTTCTACGGGCGAATCCCTGCCCGGGGCAAATATTGTGATCAGGGGCACGGATGTCGGAACCGTCACGGATATGGCTGGCCGGTATTCCATTAGCGTTCCTGACCAGGATGCAGTACTGGTCTTTTCTTACGTGGGATATGTTTCCCAGGAAGTGACGGTCGGGAACCAGACCATCATTAATATCCTTCTCGCGGAAGACATCTCCGCCCTGGACGAAGTGATCGTGGTCGGATACGGCCGCCAGAAAAAAAGCGACATCACCGGGTCCATCGTCTCGGTAACGGAAGAAGCCCTGCGGGAAGTGCCTACAGCAAGCCTTAACCTTTCCCTGCAGGGACGGGCTGCCGGGGTAGATATTCAGCGGACCGGAACCCGGCCGGGCGCGGGGACCCAGATCCGTATCCGGGGAGCCCGCTCCCTGGGAGCCACCAACGACCCGTTGATCGTCGTGGACGGCATCCCCTACGAGGGAAGCATAAACGACCTGAACCCGGCGGATATTACATCCGTGGAAATCCTGAAGGACGCATCGGCAACAGCCATCTACGGTTCGAGGGGATCCAACGGGGTCATCCTTATCAGCACCCGCCGTGGTCAGGTAGGGCAGGCCCAGCTTACACTGGACTATTATTACGGCATCACGGACATCATCAAGAAATACGAGGTTTATGATGACGATGAGTTCATAAGGCTGCGGCTCCTTTCCAAGTATGACGCATCACAGCCCTGGCTGCCGGTCGAGCAGGAATCCATAGACCTGGGGCGCTCCACGAACTGGCAGGACCTGATGTACAAGAACGGTTTTGTCACCAGCGCCAATATCGGGGTCTCCGGAGGAACGGAAGACGTTACCTACTCCGTGGCCGGAGGCCATTACAAGGAAACCACTGTTCTGCCGGGCCAGGCTTTTACACGGTATTCACTGAGGGCCACGCTGGACCAGAAGATCGGCAAAAGGGTCCTCTTCGGGCTGAACACCATGAACACACTGGGTTACACGGACGGTGAATGGGCCTCACCCATGTTCTGGCTGATCGCCATGAGTCCCCTCTGCGTCGCATATGATGACGATGGGAACCTGGTCCAACAACCGGCCTACCCGAGGGAAGACGCCTACAGCCCGTTGACCATAAACAACACGGAACTTTGGAAACAGCAGCGCAGAAGGCTCCGCACCTTCAACTCCTTCTACGGTGAAATCAAGATCTTTGAAGGATTAAAATACAGGTTGAACGCCGGACTCGATTTCCGCACGGACAAATACGGGCATTACTTCGGCAGCGATACCCCGTTCCAGAACGGAGGCCCCAATGCCGCCACGATCGATAACGGGGAAGCCTGGAGTTACACCTTCGAGAACCTGCTTATATACGAAAAAACCTTTGCGGAAAAGCACAACCTGAACGTCACGGGCCTGTTCAGCGTGCAGGAGACCGAATCCAGCAACACGGCCATCTCCCTGTCCAATATTGCCGCTGATTATATACAGTATTACGATCCCTCCCTTGCAGACGACTTCGTCCCCAATGACAACAGCGGTTATACCCGCTGGGGCATCCTCTCCTACATGGCAAGGGTATTCTACAATTACGACAACCGTTACCTGCTGACCCTTACGGGCAGGGCAGACGGTTCCTCCAGGCTGGCCGAGGGCAATAAGTGGCATTATTATCCGGCACTCGGGCTCGGGTGGAACATCCACAACGAATCCTTCATGCAGGGAGCAAATTTCCTTTCCAACCTGAAGGTCCGCTTTGGCTACGGACAGGTTTCCAATACGGCCATCCCGCCATACCGGACGCTCGGGGGACTGAGCCGGACACCTTACAGTTTCGGTCCAACGGGAATCTACGGTTACCTGGTGAACAGTCTTCCAAACGAGACCCTCGGATGGGAATATACGACCACCACGAACCTAGGGCTCGATTTCGGCTTCCTGGCCAACCGCGTCAGTGGCAACGTTGACCTGTACAAACAAAAGACCAGCGACCTTTTGCTGGCAAAGACCCTTCCCCAGACTTCCGGGGTCGAGGGAAGTTATCTGGAAAACATCGGTGAAACGGAGAACCGGGGAGTCGAGGTGACCCTGACCGCAAACATCCTTTCCAGTATGAGAGGGTTGAACTGGGCCGTCGACGTGAACTGGTACCTGAACCGGGAGAAGATCGTAGCGCTCCAGGATACATCTGTCAAACGAGACATCGGTAACGGATGGTTTGTCGACCATCCCATCGATGTGGTATACGATTACAAGAAGATCGGGATCTGGCAGACCGACGAACAGATGGATGCCCTCATGATGGGGTTCTTCCCCGGGCAGATCAAGCTGGAGGACATCAACGAGGACGGCCGGATAACGGAGGAGGACAGGCTGGTCCTCGGGCATTACGAACCCAAGTGGATAGGAGGAATGACCAACCGCTTCAACTTCAGGGGATTCGACGCCTCCGTCGTACTGTACCTGAGAGTAGGCGGGAAGCTGGTCAGTACCCTGCACCAGCCGAATAGTTTCCTGAACACCCTGCAGGGAAGAAGGAGCGGGATCAAGGTTGACTTCTGGTACGATAACTACGTGGATCCAAGGACCGGCGACACCCTCTCCAATCCGACGAACGCCTATCCGAAACCCGATGTGACCTACCAGAATCCGTATTACGGTTCAACCCTGGGTTATTTCGATGCCACCTACCTGAAGATCCGGAGCATCAACCTCGGCTGGACCCTGCCCCAGAAATGGACGAGCCGTGTAAACATAAACTCACTCAGGGTATATGTTACCGCGCAGAATCCCTTCAGGGCGCTTTTCTCACCTTATGTGGATGCCGGGGGACTGGATCCGGAGCCAACCGGAAGGGGCGGCAGCGATACACAGGGACTGGGTAACCGCCTTACGGTAGGTGCCAATACACCACCAACCCGGTCCATATTATTCGGGATCAGCCTCAAACTGTAACAATATATTAAACCATAATACTCATGAAAAAACTACTGAAATTTTTCGCAATTGCGGGCATTGTCCTCGTCCTTGCACCGGGATGTTCCGAGGTGCTGGAGGAGCAGCCCAGGTCTCTCCTGGTTCCGGAGTATTTTGCAACGCCGGCCGGGATCGACGCCGGGGTCATTGCAGCCTATTCCTACCTGCGATTTATTTACGGGGCCGAATCCCATATGTCACTTACCATCATGGGAACGGATGAATTTACCCACGGGGTGGAGAGCCTTGCGATCCCGATTAATACGTATGCCGGGGGACTCAACCCCGAAAGCGGGATGATCGGGGTGGTCTGGTCACGGGCCTATGCCGCCATAAACACCTGCAACGGGGTCCTGGAGAAAGGGCCTGAGGCGAACATGAACCCGACCGAAAAGGCACAGGCCATTGCCCAGGCGAAATACCTCAGGGCGCACTGGTATTTCCTCCTGGTACGATTTTACGGGGATGTGACCCTGAATAAAAAGTTCATTACCAAACCCTCACCCGAAGCTTCGAGGGCCCCGATGGCTGACGTTTACAAGGTCATCATCCAGGACCTCAAGGAAGCAGCCGCTGAATTGCCCGATGTACCGGACGAACCGGGCAGGGTTGGCAAGGCGGCGGCCAAGCACCTCCTGTCCATGGCTTACCTCACCCGGGCATGGCGGCTGAACCAGGCCGCTGATTTCGACAGCGCATACAACGTGGCCAAGGAACTGATCGACAACCGTTCCACCTACGGCGTTGAACTGCTGGCCGATTATGCCGATGTCCATGCGGAAGGGAACGAGGACAACACAGAGGTGATTTTTACCTGCGAGCGGAACAACGACGAGTTGTTCAACTTCACCACCCAGACCTATGGAGTGGACGCGGCTATCGGCAACTCCCAGAACCGGAGCAATTTCTTCTTCCGCATCGTCTACGAAAGGCTGCCCGGCATGCAGCGGGATCT
>CAZVLG010000034.1:0-3590 GCA_964627835.1 uncultured Bacteroides sp. | reverse complement strand
CAAAATGCCTCCCGGGGAACTCCCGCTTAAAGCTTCTGACTGCTACCGGTTCGTGTTGAGCAATCCCTCGGTAGACCTCTGCCTGACAGGCACACGGAATCTTGAAATGATGCGGGAAAATTTAAAAACCCTGGAACTGGGCCCCCTGACCGAAGAAGAAATGCAAAGGGTCCGCCGGATCGGCGACCACGTCTATGGAAAGCCAAGGAATTAAGCCGTGAATGAAAGCAGGATCCAGACGATCACGAGGATCAGGGCTATCCAGAGCGGGATAACAAAATGGTAGATCAGTTGCCCCGGCCTGCCCTTTTCCTTGCGGGTCAGATCCTCATACATGGATATATACCGAAAGAACAGCAGGGTTATCAAAAACAAATGAATCCTTGTTCCGCTCTTCGAAACTTTTCCGGATATAATCATCAGGGCCGTGATTGACCAGACGATGCAAACAAGGGCAATAATCATTAATATATCAACGGTACTCATCTGAGGGTCCTTCCTGTGCTTGGTTTTTCACTGATCAGCCGGATAAAATTAGAGGATTATTCATTAATTTTCCAAGATTATTCCGAAAAATAATCTTTTAGCCATGGCAAAACAGACAGCAGTATCCCTTTTCAGCAGTGGTCTGAACTGCGCCCAGGCCGTTCTGGTCTCCAAATCCGATACCACCGGACTATCCGTCCCCGATTCGCTGAAGATCGCAACGGGTTTTGGCGCGGGAATGGCCGTGATGCAAAAAACCTGCGGTGCGGTGACGGGGGCTTATATGGCGATCGGGGCAACACATGGAAGGATCAAGCCCGGGGACGAAGCGGCGAGGGACAAAACCTATTCCCTCATTGAGGCATTCAACCGGCGATTCATTGAACTGCACGGCAGCCTGAGCTGCAGGGAACTGCTGGGGGTGGACCTGAGAACGAAAGAAGGTGCCGAAGAGGCAGAGCAGGGAGCCTATTTTGATAAAAAATGCGGCAGGTACGTTGAAGATGCCGGGAAAATCCTTGATGAACTCCTGTACTAATGCCAGGGGATCCAGAAAGCACATACCGGTCAAAGGCAGATTCCTTTAAAACGGAGATACGAAGGGCAGGGAAACGAAACATCTGGTATTCTGCCATTCGTCTTTTTTTGTTTGTACTGGCAATCTTCCTCCTGGTCAGATTGTATTCAGTTAACCTTGCAGTGGCCGTGGCTTCTTCCCTGCTTGCACTTGTTATTCTCCTTGTGTTTGTAAAGCTGGGGTCAATACAGTCGTCAAGAAGGTTGATGCTTGAGGAGCTGGTCAGGATCAATGAAGAGGAGACCGCGGTGCTCAACTGGGTCTTCGACTGCTATCACCCGGGCACGGAATACATTGATCCCGGGCATCCCTATACATCCGATCTGGATATCTATGGCAAAAACTCCCTGTTCCAGTACCTGAACCGTGCCAGCACCAGCTCGGGCAGGGATCAGCTTGCCGGCTGGCTGAACAGGACTTCTCCCGGTTTCGAAATCACCAGAAGGCAGGCATCCGCTGAGGAATTGTCCCGAATGCTGGACTGGAGGCAGGAATTCCTGGCAACCGGCAGGATGTCGGAAGAAACCCCTGAAGACCAGGCACTGCTGCTGAACTGGCTGAAAGAAGCATCTTTTATTGCCACCAGTAAATGGTTCCGATTGCTTCTGATCATACTGCCCTCCCTCACCCTTCTGAGCACAGTCCTTGCTTTTTTCTGGATCCCGTATAACATTCCGGTTTTTCTGGTTCTGGTGCAACTGGGTATGGTCGGGGTAAACCTGAGGCGGATCAACCACCACCATAATCAGCTCAGCAGGAAATTCAATCTTATCAATAAGTTTTCCAGGCTGATCACGATGATAGAGAAGGAAACATTCAAGTCGGCGTACCTGCAGGAACTTCGGGATGGACTCTCCACCTCGGGCATAAAAGCCGGGGAACAACTCCATGCCCTCTCCCGGCTCCTTGTTCAATTCGACCGGAGGTTGAATATGGTTATGGGACTGATCCTGAATGCTTTGGTGATGTGGGACCTCCAATGCGTCCTACGGCTTGAGCGCTGGAAAATCGCCAATGCAGGGGAAGTCCCCAACTGGTTCAAAACCCTGGGGAAATTTGAAGCACTGAACAGTTTTGCCGCATTTAAATACAACCTTCCGGATACCGCCTTCCCTGAAATCAGCCGGGATGGGGTAATCCTCGAAGCCGAATCCCTCGGGCATCCGCTTATTCCGGCCGGGGAAAATATCCGCAATAACATCAGCATCGGCCGGATGGGGACATTCATGCTCATCACCGGTTCGAACATGGCCGGGAAGAGCACCTTCCTTCGCACCATCGGGGTGAATATGATCCTGGCCAATGCAGGGGCCCCTGTTCTCGCAGGTAAAATGATATGGGAACCTGTCAGCCTGCTGACCAGCATGCGGGTAAGGGACTCGCTGAGCAGCCGTGAATCGACATTTTACGCAGAGCTTAAAAGGCTTCGGATGATCATTGAGGTTCTTAAATCAGGGGAGCAGGTCCTGGTGATCCTTGATGAGATCCTGAAGGGCACCAACTCCAGGGACAAACATTTTGGCTCCGAAATGTTCATCCGGCAAATGATCCGTGAAGGCTGCACGGGGCTCATCGCCACGCATGATCTTGAACTGAGCAAGCTGGAAGAGGAGTTCCCGGACAATTTAACTAACTACTGTTTTGAAGTCCAGATCGACAGGGAGGAATTCATCTTTGATTACAAGCTCAGAAGAGGGGTATGCCAGACCCTGAATGCGACCGAACTGATGAAGAAAATGGGGATAACGATCGATTCGAAAACCTGATAATACGGCAAGCATGCATGAAGAAAAAAAAGTCAAGCTCAACAAGTACGGCCGGAAGGAAATGCGAGGGCATATAACGGGCCCCCTTTTCATTGCCCTGATCTTTTTCTTTGCTGCCGGCAGACTGGACCTGTACCGGGCCTGGATATGGGCCGCCGCAACCCTGCTTTACTATACCGGCGGCCTGCTGGTCATTCTGAAAGTCAATCCTGCCTTATTGAATGAAAGGGGTGGATGGAACCGTAAAAAGGATTCAAAATCCTGGGATAAGATAATGCTCCTGGTATTCGCAGGAATCGGGCTCTATGGGCATATCATCCTGATGGCCCTTGATGTGGGAAGGTTCCGGTGGACCGAACTCGATCCCTGGTATATCCTCCCGGGAATCATCCTGTACACCGGATCCTTTAACCTGGTCTACTGGTCCATGGCGGTAAATACAAATTTTGAAACCAGCGTCAGGATACAATACGACCGGGATCATCAGGTGGTTACCCGGGGGCCCTACCGGATCGTGAGGCACCCGGGTTATGCGGGACTCATAATCGGCAATTTCGGTTCTGCCATGATCATCGGATCCCTCTTCGGGTTCATCACGGCCTTCGCCACTCTATTGGTCCTGGTCATCCGGACCTGCCTGGAAGACCGCACCCTGATGAATGAACTGGATGGTTACCGTGAATATGCCGGTAAAACCCGGTACAGGCTGATGCCCTATGTCTGGTAATACAAACGGAAGGCCCACAGATCGGGGAAACAGA
>CAZVLG010000033.1:0-1623 GCA_964627835.1 uncultured Bacteroides sp. | reverse complement strand
CTGCCTTTGTCTCCTCGTACCAGTCGAAGGGCACGGGCTCCTCGAAGAAATCGATGCGGTATTCCTCCATGATCCTTCCGATCCGGATCGCCTCCTGCGTATCGTAGGACCCGTTCGAATCGGCGTATATGGTCATTTTGTCACCGAAGGCCTCGCGGACCATGGGGATCAGCTTTTCGGTCCTGCCTGGCGGGTAATCGGCATTTTTGCTCATGCGCCCACCGACCTTGATCTTAAGGGCGCTGGCATTGGATTCCTCCACCTGCTGCCGAATCAATTCGAGTGATTCTTCGGCCGTCTTCCCCCTGAAATTATTCGCCCGGTAAACCCCGACATGGGTGTTGTGAATGTCACCGACCAGTTCGCCCATGGGTTTGCCGGCGATCTTTCCGAGCAGGTCCAGTACCGCAAATTCCAGGGTGGCCAGTGGCACCCAGAGGGCCAGGCTCTGCAGCTTGTAATTACTGCCGTAAACATACACCTCATCGAGCAGCTTCTCCCAGTCCCGAGCATCCTTCCCGATGAAAAAAGGCTGGAGCCGGTCCAGGAAGATGGGGTACAGCGAGGCCATCTGGGCATTGTTTGCGACGGAAATCCCTTCCAATCCTTCGGGCGTGCTGACCCTGCAAAGGAAGTTATCCCGGTACCGCAGCAGTTCAATTTTCTCAAGCATCACCGGGTCAGGGAACAATTCCCGTTTCAGGACGGGTTGCTCCAGAATGGTGTCAAGCGATGAATAATCGGTCACCATGCCGCCGGATGGAGCGGATTGGCATCCATGCAGCATCAGCGAGCCGCCCAGGGCCCCTGCGGCTGTGGTTCTGAAAAAATCCCTTCGGGTTGATTTCATGGGTGGAAAGGTTTTTAATCCCCTGGCAGGGGAGGTTCGAAGTTTCAGCTCTTTAATTTACATAATTCCTGATAAGCAGCCTGTTTTATACCCGATTTTCGGGATTGTCCGCTTAAGCACGAAGGCCTGCGGTTGGCACTGCCTTGTTGCGGCAGTGTGCTCTTTCGTAATTAAATATGATGGAATGTGATGTTTTTTAAAAATATTTCCTAATTTGCAGCATTCCAGGCATGAAAAAGGAGAGTTTCATACCCATCTACCGCAGGCTGACGGACTATTACCGGAGCCGGATCCTGACCCAGGAGCTGGTGCCCGGGCAGAAGATCGATTCCATCAACCGGATCATGGAGCGGCACCGGGTTAGCAGGGAGACGGCCAAGCAGGTCCAGGAGCTGTTGCGCAGGGAGAACCTGATCGTTTCGATCCCCGGAAAGGGATCCTTTATCACTCCACAGGCGCCGATAAAGAAGACCTGGGGATTCATCGTTCCCACGTTTACATCCAACATCGAAAACCTGATCATACAGCTCGAGTCCGAGGCCATCAAACGGGGAAGGGAGTTTATCCATTACCTTACCTATAATGACCCGGCAGAGGAGGAGAGGCTTGTGGGGACCATGATCAGGGAAGGGTTCGAGGCCGTTATCATCGTGCCCATCAGCAACGAATCGCTAACCGCGAATTTTTACCGCCACCTGATCCCCGGCCGCACAGAGGTGATCCTTATAGACCACACAATGGCCGGTTCCTGGTTCGAGTATGTTATCCAGAGC
>CAZVLG010000032.1:0-8629 GCA_964627835.1 uncultured Bacteroides sp. | reverse complement strand
CAGGATGCTCTCAATGGAGATCCATTCTCCCGGTTCCAGTTCCCCCCTGTCATAATGAATGGCTGCCCTGGCACTCACTCCTGAACCGGTGGCGGAACGGTCGAGTTCCCCGTCCGCAAAAATGCAGACGTTCCGGCTGTGATTAACAGGATCCATTGCCGTCCCCGTGAAAATGGTCCCGTAAAGAAATCCCAGTTCCTTATTAAAAGGATGAGTGATTTCATATCCCTCAGACAGTTTATGCTTGATCCGCCTTCCCAGTGCAATCAATTCATTTGCATTTTCGATGGTAAGTTCAGGTCCCGGGTCCTCCACGAAAACATAAAATGCACCTCCGTATGCAACATCGAAAACCACTTCTTTCCCGGGCTCAATTTCCAGGCCCTTTTGCTTGATAAGCA
The DNA here is from genome assembly GCA_964627835.1 of uncultured Bacteroides sp. Taxonomy (GTDB): domain Bacteria; phylum Bacteroidota; class Bacteroidia; order Bacteroidales; family SM23-62; genus SM23-62. The sequence goes on along the minus strand of CAZVLG010000032.1, from coordinate 8,228 downwards.
CAAATGAAGGTACGTTCCTGAATTCAATCCTTTCAATGACGCCCTGGTTAAACCAGGCAGTCGAAATAATCCTTCCCGCAGGAGCGTCAATATTCAGTTCGACTTTTGATCCGCTTTCCCTGATGAGTCCCATTTCAAGGACCATCCTGGTAAGTGCGATGATGGCATGCCCGCACATGGTGCTGTAGCCTTCGTTATGCATGAAAAACACCCCGAAATCCCCGTCCCGGGTCACCGGCTCCGTTATCACCGCACCATCCATATCCGGGTGGCCGCGGGGCTCCCACATGGTCCCGGTACGTATGAAATCCAGGTGACGTCTGAAAAAATCCCTCTTCTCAAGAATGCTTTTCCCTTTTATTTCCGGCAGTCCCCCGACAAGGATCCTGAGCGGCTCGCCCCCGGTGTGCATATCTACCGCCCGGATTGTAGACCAGTTGCCCGGCGGTTTCCAGTTGATTTCATGGTTCATTGGCTTCTGGATCAGTGGCAAATAACATGTCTATGTCTGAAATTAATCTTTTTATTTTATCTTTACCATGCCAAGAGCAAAGGAATTATGAGAACCAAGTAGTTTCCTCACAGTTTACCTCCTGATCGTATCGTAAACAGTTGACCGTTCCGCTCTCTGCAGGACGGCCCAATCCCTGTCTTACCTGATCAAAGAAAAACTATTTATTAATCCATGATTCTTATTCCATGTCGTCACATAAAAACCACCATAATACAAATTCAACTCCACTGAATCGCCTTCTGCAGCTCTGGAAAGATATCCTTGAATCGGTTTCCGGCACAGACCAGGATTTCACCGAAGGCCGGCTCGGAAGGGCCATTCTGCTGCTTTCCATTCCGATGGTGCTGGAAATGATCATGGAGTCTGTTTTTGCGGTTGTGGATATTTTCTTTGTATCCAAGCTGGGTGCACATGCGGTTGCCACCGTAGGCATTACAGAATCGCTGATGACCATCGTGTATGCCATCGGGATGGGACTCGCGGTGGGAACCACTGCCCTGGTTTCACGGAGGATCGGTGAGAAAAATCGCGAGGGAGCATCCGTGGTTGCTTTCCAGGCCATCCTGACCGGACTGGTCATTTCCATGCTCATCGCCATTCCGGGTGCCAGTTTTGCGTCTCATCTGCTCGATCTGATGGGCGCTGAAGACCAGATGGTAAGGGATGGATTCATGTATACCGCCATCATGCTGGGCAGCAACGGGATAATAATGCTGCTGTTCATCATTAATGCCGTTTTCCGGAGCGCAGGCGATGCGGCCATTTCGATGAGAGTGCTCTGGCTTGCCAACCTGATCAACATCGTCCTGGACCCGCTGCTGATCTTCGGGATAGGCCCCTTCCCGGAACTCGGGATCAAGGGAGCAGCTATTGCCACAGCAACGGGAAGGGGGATCGGTGTTATTTATCAATTCTTGCTGCTTTTCAACGGGAAGGGAAGAGTGCAGCTAAAAACAAGGCATCTCTTTGTCCAGGTCCGTGTGCTGACCAGCCTTATCAGGCTTTCGCTCGGGGGGATCGGCCAATCCCTTATCGCAACCACCAGCTGGATCGGACTCGTCCGGATCATCTCCGAATTCGGGAGCGGAGCCCTCGCAGGCTACACCATTGCCATACGGGTCATTGTATTTACCCTGCTTCCCAGCTGGGGATTAAGCAATGCTGCCGCTACACTGGTCGGCCAGAACCTGGGTGCAGAGAAACCCGACCGGGCACAGCGTTCGGTCTGGCTGACGGCCAGGGTGAATATGATCTTCATGGGACTGGTATCCATCGTGTTTATCGTGGTTCCCGCCTTTTTTATAAGGATCTTCATACAGGATCCGGAAATAGTGGATTATGGTGCGGTCTGCCTTCGCATCATCGCATTCGGATTTGTTTTTTACGGAATGGGGATGGTCATGGTCCAGGCATTAAATGGAGCCGGCGATACGGCTACGCCCATGGCGATTAATTTCATCTGTTTCTGGATCATTGAAATTCCCCTGGCTTACCTGCTGGCCCTGAAATTTGGGTTTGCCGAGAATGGGGTATACATAGCGATCATCTCAGCCGAAACATTGATGACCCTTGTGGCAGCCTTCATTTTTCAGCGGGGAAAATGGAAGCTCCGAAAAGTATAGCCTGCACCCTGCCCCGGCTGGAACAGGACCCTACTCATAACGCAGGCTTTTTACAGGATTCCTGCCGGCTGCAATCCATGACTGGTAACTTACAGTTAAAAGGCTTAAAACCAGGAATACAAGACCTGTCAAGCCCATGATCCACCATTCGATATCGATCCGGTAGATAAAATTCTGAAGCCAGGATCTTACAAGGTACCACGCCAGGGGGATCCCGGCCAGCAGGGCCAGCAGGATCATGAGCATGAACTCACCGTTAAGGAGGATAAGGATATTAAGGATACTCGCCCCGTTTACCTTGCGTATTCCGATCTCCCGGGTTCGTGCACCGGCCATGTAACGCATGAGTCCCACTAGTCCCAGGCAGGCAATGAGCATGGTCAGGATGGAGAGCGCCCCGAGTGTCTTTGCCTGGATGATCTCATGCCGGTAGATCCCCGAATAAAGGTCATCCACCAGGTCATATTCAAAGGGGAAATCCGGGTAGAGGTTATCCCATGTCTGTTTTATAAATTCAAGCGCTTCGGGGAACTGCTTATCATTTACCCTGATCAGATAATTCCAGAACCAGATGTGCTTTTGGAACATGACCATCGGCTTGATGGGCTGCTTCAGGGTATAGAAATGGAAATCCTCGGCGACCCCTATGATGGTGCCGCCATTGAATATTTCCGGCCAGTTGAAAATGAGATGAAATGGCCTTTCTATGGCATCTTCCGGACTTTTAAGTCCCAGCCGTTTCAGGGCCGACTCATTCAGAATGAAATATTCATTGGCCTCCATGCCGCCATAAGCCGGAAAATCCCGCCCGGCCAGCAATTCAATCCCATAAAAATCGAGAAAATTATCATCTACGGGAAACACCCCGATCATTTCATCCCGGAGCGATTCATCCATTCCTTCCATTTCGAATCGCATGGCATCCATCAGGAGCTTGGATGGCTCTTCCATGGAGGCACTGACATCCAGGATCAAGGCATTTGAAAGCAGTTCTTCCTTAAAGACCCCGTATTGATCAAGGGCAGGCCTGGGCAAGTTATTCAACACGATGATATTATCCTGTCCACTTCCGATGCCGGCAGCGAGCATGAACCGGTTCTGCAGGGTGATGAACAGGGTAAGCAGGACAAGGATCGAGGATCCTGCAAACTGCATAACTATCAGTATCTTTCTTCCGGTGATCCCCCTGGCCTTCCGGAAAATATCAAACCCTGTCTGGTAAAAGACTTTCCCGCTGAGGAAATGCACCCGCTCTCTGATTCCAAGCATGAAAACAGGCAGCAAACCGAAGAATATGCCCAGGGCTGTCAGGATGGACGCCAGGATAAGGATCTGTACCCAGACCGCGGACCCGGTCACCTGGATGGGATACCCGAAGAAGTGTTCGATCGACTGTCTGCTCAGCAGGATGATTGTAATTGCAACCAGGATCGATGCCAGATAACCCAGTGCCGATTCCCAGCCAATAAACCTGGCCACATCCCGGATACGGGCACCGTTTACCCGGTTCAAGAAAATGAACCGCATCCTGCCATTGATCATGGCAATTTGCAGGTTCGCATTGTTTACGAAAACAATGAGAAGCAAGACGATGCCCACGCCGGTAAAAATATAGACGGAGCGCTCTTTGTTGTTGGGTTCTATCTCACGGTCCTTATCTGATCTGAGGTGTATATCCTTTACCGGCTGCAGGTGCGGGGTAAGCTCCGCAGCACGTTCTTCGTCCATGTGCCGGGAAAAGAATTCCGGAAATTTGTCCAGGATGGCAGCAGGATCTGTACCCTCCCTCAGTCTGAAATAAATATACGCCCAGCCCGGATCTTCAGCAGTATAATCCATGGGGGCCAGCATATCAATCTTGAAATGAGAATTCATCCTGGGATTTCCCATTATTCCGGTTACAGTGAAGGAATGGAAGGCAGTGTCAAACTGATGCGCTGCCAGTATCTCTTTCCCCAGGGGATCCTCTTTCCCGAAATATTTTTCGGCCATTCTTTCTGACAGAACAATTGTGTTCGGATCCCTGAGGATCCTTTCCGGGTTTCCCTTCAGTAATCGGTTCCCGAAGAAATCGAAGTAAATGCTGTCGGTCAGGAAAAACTGCATGTTCGTAAATTTCGCCTCCCCAATCTTGAAACGTGCATTGCGCATGGTCTGCAGCCTGTTCATGGCCTCGATCTCCGGAAAATACTCCGGTATATCGGCTGTCCAGTTGAACCATGTCCTTGCAAAATGGGTGTGATGATCACCCCTCCTGAACTCAACGGAAAACCTGTAGATCCTTTCAGCCGAGGGATGATAGTCATCGTAACTCATTTCCTGGTTGATCCAGAGCAGGATATAAAAAACCGACGCAAATGCAAGGATCAGTCCGAAAAGATTGATGAAGTGATAGAAAGCATTCCTACGGACGGATCTAAAGGCATAGATGAGGATCAGTCTGAGCATCCAATCCGATAATTTTCATTAAAACTACCAGAAATTAAATGCAATCCAATCGTTTTTAAGATTTCTTAACAGTCTCTCATGCAGGGGCAGGAAAATTTAGAATCCTAAACCCAGTGTTGCACCTGCCATTTGTATTCATTTCCTCCGGAATTAGATTAGTTTTGTAATCGGAAGGCTGGATCATACCGGGAATGACTTCCGGCTGTATTTTTCATTTACTTGTTCCATGTATAAAACAGGATTGGTGCTGGGTGGAGGAGGCACCCGCGGCTTTGCCCATATCGGGGCACTGAAGGCCCTGGACGAAGCAGGGATCAGGGCGGATATTGTATCGGGGACCAGTGTGGGCTCCATCGTAGGTGCAATGTATGCAGACGGGTTCACGCCGGATCAAATGCTGCAACTTTTCCGAAAGTATACCCTCCTCAGGCTATCCCGTTTATCCTTTTCGAGAAGGGGATTGCTGAGTTTCGGGGGACTAAAAAAACAGGTTTGCACCCAGCTGAACGCCGGGAGGTTCGAAGAACTTAAATTACCACTCTATGTATGCATTACCAACCTGACGAAGGGGCAGGTTGAATATGTAAACGCAGGCCCCCTGGCCGAAGCCATAACGGCATCTGCCAGTATTCCCCTCATGTATGCACCTGTTCGGATCGGGGAAGATCTTTATGTGGATGGTGCCGTTTTTGATAATTTCCCCGTTAAACCACTCCGGGAACAATGCGAGCGTATCATCGGCATCAACATCATGCCCCACAGTGCCCACTCAAGTTTCAGGGGCTTGCTCAGTACCGGCAAGCGGATCCTTGAACTGTATATCAATGCGGCGGATAAGGAAAAGTGGCAACAGTGTGACCTGTTGATCGAGCCCGGGGGACTGGCGGATTATGGTTACCTGGGACATAAGCGGGGAATGGAAATGTACAGGCTCGGCCACGAGGCTGCAAAAAAGATGTTGGATGGTATCGGAAAGGGATGATATATGTCACCTTTCGCTCCATTTCCCACGATCCTGATTGCCTTATTTTTACCAGAATACCAATCACTGCCTTATGGCTGCAGGATCACATAAGAATTCCCCAAAAAAACCCGGCATGGCAGATCAGTATCTGAAGGAACAGACGGAGCTCCTGAGGAGCATTATTAACGCAGTAGATATGAAGTACATCCTCATGAAGTACCTGGATTAGCACCATTTCCGGGATCAGGAAGGAGCTAAGGACCTGTATTTACGAGAGTTTATGGGGACCGGTTCCGGATCCCCCTCCTTTCCCGGGCTCCATCCGTTTCATGAGCCTATCCCGGTAGGATTGCCCGACCGGAATATCACTTTCCTTGACCCGCAGGCGGTTCCCTTCCAGGAAACTGATTTTACCCAGGGCAACAAGATATGAGCGGTGTACCCGCAGAAAATATGACTCCGGGAGGATTTCCTCCATGTTCTTCAGCGTTTCGTAAGTGGTGATGGTTTCCGTATCCGTGTGAATGCGGACATAGTCCCCCATGGCCTCCATAAAACAGATCGATGCATGTTCCAGCTGGTATATTTTTCCATCGGATTTAACAATCAGGAATTTCTTCGGATCATGGGCAGCTTTTCCAGGAACTTTTTTATTTTCGATGCGTTTTACAGCCTTATTCACCGCCTTTAAGAAACGCTCAAACGAAAAAGGCTTAACCAGGTAGTCGGCGGCGTCCAGCTCAAAACCCTGCACTGCGAATTCCGGGTAGGCAGTGGTAAAAATAATCTCAGGAGGCCGGTCCAGGCTACGGATCATGCTCAATCCCGAAAGCCTGGGCATGTTGATATCCAGGAATACAATCCCCACGGGAATACGGTCCAGTATTTCCATTGCCTCAAAAGCACTGCTGCAGGATGCTTCCAGGTTGATCAGGGGACAATCGCCGATGTATTTCTCGAGCACCTCCCTGGCAAGGGGCTCATCATCCACAATGATGCACGGAACACTCATCTCAGATCCAGTTTTAATCGTATGCTGAAGGTTTCTGCCGTATCCCGGATATCGAGCTCATAACTGCCCGGATAGATCAATTCCAGCCTGCGCCTCACATTGCTCAGGCCGATCCCGTTATACTCATCCGTCTCAACCGCATCCACCTGTCCCCTGTTGTTTTCAACATAAAGATCGACATTGCTGTCATGGATCGCAAGTTCAATGACCACATATCCGCCGGCAGGATCCCCTTTTATGCCGTGCTTGAACCCATTTTCGATAAAGGGCAGGAATAAAAGCGGTGCAATGGTCCTGCTGCCGGGATTCCCTTTCTTCCGGTATTCAATGCGGGAGCGCTTGTCGGAACGAAGCCTCTGCAGCTCGATATAATTATCCATAAAGCGCATTTCCTTTTTGAGGGAGACCTTCTCCACGTTCGACTCATACAGCATGTACCTCATAAGCTCCGAAAGCTTCAGGATGGCGGCGGGAGCCTTGCCGGAACCTGCCAGCGAAAGGGAATAGATATTATTGAGGCTGTTGAACAGGAAATGGGGATTGATCTGCGATTTCAGGGCTTTTAATTCTGTCTCGACCTTCTCCTGCCGTATGGCCATTAATTGCTGCTCCGCCTGCATAAGCATAAACCAGCCCTTGGAGAGTTTCAGCAGGCTGGTCAGGGACACGTAGACGAACATGAACTTAAGGATATCGACGGCCTCATAGTAAGATATGAAGTAATAGCCCGGCAGGACCAGATCCACCAGGTAATTGAAGGTGGCCTGGTTAAGCAAGACCGATGCAAAAACCAGGGCCGCAACCGACAAGGCATAAACCAGGTATCTCCCCTTTTGCAGAAGCCGGGGTATCAGGAGCCATATATTCAGGTAGACTGCAAAAAAGAGGCTGACATGGAACAGGGCGGTATAGATATAATCGATCTTCTCAACCTTGTCCGTGCTGGCGAAAAAATGAACCAGGAACAGGGAGGATGCGGTCCAGAACAGCAGGTGCTGGATCCACCTTTTCCCGGCGAGATGGAGGAGAAATCCACGAATGTATGTTATCAGTGATGCGGAGGACATACGAAATTTGATCTGAAGATAGCTAAATCTGCCATAATGCCGGGTCTCAGATCCTGTCGAGTACCTCCGGCGAGACCAGGACATCCTCCTCCCCGCCATATTTAATTACGAATTTCTGCAGGTCTTCTGTCGGGGCCGTCAGCAAGAGCATATCATCGAGCCAGACATGGGATATCCTGATCCTGTTCTCCTCAATCAGTTCCCTGAGATAATCGGGATCGAAATATTGCAGCGAAAGCTGATCCCCGTTGACAGAGATCCTGGCAAAATTGTTCACCTCCACCATGTGCCAGCTCAGGAAATCGTGGTGCAGTTCATATTCCTCTGGATAAAAATTCGCATACATACGGCCATCCAGCACAAGGAGGTGGATGAGAAATTCAGCTTCTACCGTATCCCCGTCCGAACCTTCCCTTACGGTTAGCCGGTAATGGAGATTAGCAGGGTCGGTATCCTGGTCCGGTTCGGTATACGCTGGATCCATGAAAGAATGCCCCGGGTGGTATTCCTGTTTCTCAATGATCCAGATTCCCATCTCTCCCGCGTCCCATGTCCCCACGATCCTGTCATCGAAAACAACGTCCTCCGGTTTGTAGAGCGG
>CAZVLG010000031.1:0-3652 GCA_964627835.1 uncultured Bacteroides sp. | reverse complement strand
ATTATGGACAAATATCTGTCCCACAGCCGCCTTGTCGATGGGAGGATTCAGCAGTACGGGTGTATTGTTAAACCCGATTCCCGGATTTATGGCGATCGTGGTCTTAACCGAAAAGATCACATTGACGGAATTGGGTATGTTGAGTACGCCGTAGTTCCGGTTCGGATCCTGTACGACCATGGTATAGGTTCCCGGACCGGGGAAAGTATGTGTGGCCGTATACTGATTCCAGAAATAGAAGTTCGGGAGGGATACCTTGCTGATCCGGGGGGCTGTGCTTATGCTGCCATCGCCCCACTGGACGTCCAGAAAATCCCGGTCAGCCGCCGACCTGGAATAGGTAAAGGTCTGTATCAGGATGGCATAGGTGAAATCACCGATCTGTGTCAGGGTGATCTCCCCGGCACGGTTGTGGGTTCCCGTCACAAAGGATGCGGCGAAGAAAGCGACCAGCCATATGGTGATTAACCTTTTCAAAAAGCAATTCTGTTATTTAATATTAAATGCTAATTCGGTGGTTTTATTGTCCATCCGGTATCCATTTTGCCTGTTGTCGTACGCAATGATCAGTAGATTGGTCTGATCGTTAAATTTATCCAGCATAACCGTATTCCGGACCCGTAGATTCCGGACCCTGCCGCCATATTCGTATTTGTAAAACAACCATATGGCTCCTTCGTTCAAACGGGATTCCACAAATTGTAATTCGCCCGCCGTATTTCCGTTTATTTCCAGCTGCAAAGCTTCGTCAATGTAACGGTTGATTGATTCGATATTGTCCCCCGGCCCCTCCTGTTCCGTGATGTGCAACTGAACCGAATATTTATGCAGGATCAGGTCCTGAAAATCATCCGCAAAAATCTTTATGGACAGATGCATGATCCCGCTACCGGGATCCAGATCAATATTGGTGACTGAAACATGGATCGGATGATACCAGGAAACACAGAGCAGTAACAAAAGCATTCCCGTCAGTCTCATTATAAAATCTCCATTCAAAAGGGGGAACGAAGCAAAATTACAATATTTTTACGATGCAAAACGAACGGCATGACAACATTCGGATTATATTTTACGCTTGGGTTTGAACATATTTCCGATCTGGCGGCACATGACCATATTCTTTTCCTGACCGCTCTCTGTGCTGTATACGGGATAAAGCAATGGAAGAAGGTCCTGATCCTTGTAACTGCTTTTACCTTGGGACACAGCCTGAGCCTTGCAATAGCCACCCTTAAACTGATACATGTACCGACGGACCTGATCGAATTTCTGATACCTCTGACGATCCTGGTAACCGGTTTGTGGAACGTCATTCAGCGGGGTGATAAAGTGGCAAAATCCTCACATCGCTTTAAATATGGAGCAGCCCTGTTTTTTGGACTGGTGCATGGACTGGGTTTTTCCAATTATCTAAGGAGCCTTCTGGGTGTTGAGGACAAGCTGCTGTTGCCCCTGTTCTCGTTTAATCTTGGACTCGAGGCCGGACAGATTATGGTCGTGGTCATTGTGCTGCTGCTCTCTTTCATCATTGTTGATGTCTTCGGAATGAGGAGAAGGGAATGGAACCTGCTTCTGTCCGGCGCAGCCATAGGAATTTCCCTTATCCTCTGCATCGAGCGATGGCCTTTTTAAGCATCTCCCCGTAACCAGGTCCGGAACTTCATACATGCCGTTCATCCGCAGGCTGGCTTGATATTCTCCGCAAGCCATACGGAGCGTTCATGATTCCCTGGGATTAATTTATTAATTTCATACTGTTTTGAACTGGGATACGCATATAAAGGATTTCGGGATCTACCTGAAACTTGAAAAATCGCTTTCTCCCCATTCCATTGAAGCCTATACAAGGGATGTCGGGAAGTTTGTAGCCTTCCTTCAAATCAGGGGTTACGATCTGCTTCCTCCCGCGGTTGAATTGCAGCACCTTACTGAGTTCGTGGGCTGGATCAATGAACTGGGACTGAGTTCCCGGTCGCAGGCCAGGCTGATTTCAGGCATAAAATCCTTTTTTAAATACCTCCTGCTTGAAGATGCGATCGAAACGGACCCAACCAGCCTGCTCGAAATTCCGAGGATCGGACGCAAACTTCCGGAAGTGCTGAGCATCGAAGAGATCGACCGCCTGCTTGCCGGAATAGATCTCTCGAAACCCGAAGGAAGGAGAAACCGGGCAATGCTCGAAGTCCTTTACGGATGCGGCTTAAGGGTGACCGAGCTGATAAGCCTTCAATTGTCCCATGTCTATTTTGACAAAGGATTCATTCGGATCAGCGGGAAAGGCAACAAGGAACGTCTTGTTCCCATTGGAAGGACCGCCATCCGGGAGATCCGGAATTATTTGCCTGACCGGAATTCCCTTCCCCGGATCGAAAAAGGGCATGAAGACATTCTCTTCCTGAATCGCCGGGGCCGTAAACTCAGCAGGGTTATGGTATTTACCTTCATCAAAGAGCTCGCCTCTGCCACCGGCATCAAAAAGAATATCAGTCCCCATACATTCCGCCATTCCTTCGCCACTCACCTGATCGACGGAGGAGCCGATCTCAGGGCTGTCCAGGAAATGCTTGGCCACGAATCCATCCTGACCACCGAGATTTATACCCATCTTGACAGGGAGTACCTCCGGGACGCAATCATCCGATTCCATCCGCGCTCGGGGCATTAAAGAGTTCGGCAAAGTCAGATATTAACATGGATACAGCCGCCCGGGAACCTTTCCCGGCCAGCCTTGAGAGCAACTTATTTTCGGATAATTTAGAATCGATTTATGCATTTTTTAAATACATTTGTACTCTTAAAATTTTAGGGTAATAAATATTTGAATTATAAAAACTTGAAATGATGCCCAACGAAAAACGAGTTTACACATTTGGTAATAAAAAAGCTGAAGGTAAAGCCGATATGAAGAATCTTCTGGGTGGTAAGGGGGCTAACCTTGCAGAGATGAACCTGATCGGGGTTCCGGTTCCTCCGGGATTCACCATTACAACCGATGTTTGTACGGAATACAATCGGCTTGGCGAGGAGGAAGTCATCAAGCTGATGCGTAAGGAAGTGGAAGAAGCGATCAAGAATGTAGAAACCCTTATGACTTCGAAGTTTGGGGATAGTGAAAATCCCTGCCTTGTTTCGGTTCGTTCGGGAGCCCGTACTTCCATGCCCGGCATGATGGATACCATCCTTAACCTGGGACTGAATGATGAGGTTGTCGAGGGACTTGCGAAGAAAACAGGTAATCCGCGATTCGCATGGGATTCCTACCGCCGTTTTATCCAGATGTACGGGGATGTCGTTATGGGCATGAAGCCCGAATCAAAAGAAGACCATGATCCTTTCGAAGAAATCATCGAAAAGGTCAAAGCTGAAAAAGGCGTTGAGAATGATACGGCCCTAACGACCGATGACCTGAAGGACCTGGTTACCAGGTTTAAATCCGCCGTCAAGGACCAGACCGGCCAGGACTTCCCGACCGATGCATGGGAACAGCTCTGGGGATCGGTTGCTGCCGTATTTGACAGCTGGAACAATCCGAGGGCCGAATATTACCGGAAACTGAATAACATCCCGGCAGAATGGGGGACCGCTGTAAACGTACAGGCCATGGTCTTCGGGAACATGGGGGATACATCGGGTACCGGCGTAGCCTTTA
>CAZVLG010000030.1:0-2239 GCA_964627835.1 uncultured Bacteroides sp. | reverse complement strand
GACTACAGGCAGGTTTCTGTTTAACAGTTACAGCAACAATCCTGGCGAGGGTCTCGATCTCGTGGATCCGCATATACTTAAGGTACTTTTCAGCTTCCGGAAAGGATGGCTGATCTATACTCCTGTGATGGCTTTTTCCCTGATTGGCCTTGTTTCGCTGCACAGGAGAAACCGGATGGTATTTTACCCGGTCCTGCTTTATTTCCTGCTTAACCTGTACCTGGTCTCCTGCTGGTCGACATGGTGGTACGCCTTCTCCTACGGGCACCGGCCGCTTATTTCATCCTACCTGGTACTGGCCCTGCCATTGGGCTTTTTCCTCACGGAGCTACGTGGGACACGGTGGGTCCTGAAAGGCCCGGTCTCCGGTCTTATTTTTGTTTTTATCGGGCTGAACCTGTTCCAGACCTGGCAATACAATGCGGATATCATCCACGGCTCCCGCATGACCCGGAGTTATTATTTCAGGGTTTTCGGGAAGACAAACGTAAAGGAAGAGGATAGGAAGCTGTTGCTGGTGGATCGGTCGGAATGGCCGGTGGAGCATGTTCCGGATGAGGGTGATTACGCCAAAAGCCGGCTGTATTATAACCCATACAGGGATGCGGGCGTTCAAACAGCCGACACCGCAGGGTATTTCCGCCTGGACACGGCAGGGAGATATACGCCTGCATACCGGGCTGCATACGATGACCTGACGCGCAGGGATCATGTTTACGTCAGGGCAAGTGCGGAGGTTTTTGTGCCGGAACAGCACCGGGGTGAATTGCCTTTGATGGTTATGTCCTTTGAGCACGGGGGCAAACTTTATAAATACAATACCGGGGGATTGGACGCCGGGAACATTCGCTATGGCGGCTGGAACCGAATCGGCATGGATTACCTTTCCCCGGAACCAAGGTCCGGGAGGGATAAACTTGGAGTATATCTATGGTACCGGGGCGGAGATTTTGTGCTTGTACGTAATTTTGAGATCCTTCTTTTCGAGCCCTTACAAAAGTAATAGCATACCATCATCCCGGATGAGTGTATGATACCGATTGCTGATCCCGCAAGGAAACAGACCGGCGGCACCGGATCCTTTGAAATCCGGTACCATTCCCGGATTGCCTGCTTTATCCGATCAATCCTCCCCCGGTTACATCCGTTTTTCGAAACCATGGAATTATTATATCTTGTCAGGGTGGATAATGCTTTATTATAATGAACATCCCGGCAAGGTTCATCAACTTTGTATTCCTGCCGGTCAGGCTCATATTTTCTCATGAAACCGTTAACAGACTGGGTTTACGATCCCTTCGGGATGAGCGGTATGACATGATCAGGAAAAATCTAAGGGGCCGGTTGCTTGATATCGGATGCGGAAATAATGATCTGGTAAAAAGCTATGGCCATGACAGTATCGGGGTTGATGTTTTTGACTTCGGAGGAGATGCCCTTATCCTTGAAAATACCTCAATCCTTCCTTTTGATGCTAAAAGTTTTCAATCTGTTAGTTTTGTAGCTTCTTTAAATCACATCATTAATCGGAAAGAAGTGTTATCTGAAGTTAATCGCGTCCTTAAGGACGGAGGGCGGGTCTATATGACCATGCTATCTCCTTTCTGGGGTTTCATAAGACATAAATTGGCATGGTGGGATCCCGATCAGCATAAGAGGGGAATGCAAGAAGGAGAAAAAATGGGATTATCCAAACGATATTTGATTAACTTATTCGACCAGTGCGGTTTCTGTCTTGTTAAAAGACGGAGATTTATTCTGGGCATCAATAATTTGTATATTTTTCAAAAGAAATAATATCAACACTTTTTATCAGGATCGGAAAGGCATATATGCGCTGGTAATTAGGAAATGACGGGATCCGGTGAAAGAATTAAAAAATAATCCTAATTTTTAAAGTGTTTAATTAAGATCTCTCACTCATCACTCTGGTTGTGTGAGATTCCGCCCCCATGGCATTATTCTCTTTAAATGATTAAATTTGGAGAGCTTATCCCGAACCAGCCATGGCAGATTCCCTTAAAATCAGTTTTGTGCTCCCCTGCTTTCACGAGGCGGAGAATATTGAATATGTATACAGTGAAAGTAAAGACGCTAGTGGAAACTATTTAGCCGGCCAGTACAGGAAGATAGAGCATAATTACATAAACGCCCAGGGCCTGGACGGCAGCAGGGTAGAGACTATATATGATAGCACCGGCGCAGCAATATTAGAGGTTAGGAACGTTAGTGGAGGAGA
>CAZVLG010000029.1:0-2142 GCA_964627835.1 uncultured Bacteroides sp. | reverse complement strand
TAATTAATGCAAACGATTGATCCGGATCCCGGCTATTTCCCCAGGAACAGGCTTTTCGTCGAGAATTCCGGGTCGCAGGTAAGGTTGACATGCAGTTTCCGGAGTCCTGCCTCGTCGCCTGGTGTGGGAATATGGGTCAGGTGGACCTCGCAGTTCCTCAATTCGGAGAGCTTTTCAATGGCCAGCTGTGCGGCCGGGTTGGATATGGCCGATATCCCAAGCATGATCAGGGTTTCCTCGAGGTCCAGGCTGATCATTTTCCCCGTCAGGATCTCTTTTTTCAGGAAGGTCACCTGTTCGATCATGTTGGCGGGCAGGAGGTGCATGTTGTCGGGTAGCCCGGCCAGGTGCTTAGCGGCGTTCAGGATCAGGCTCGAGGCGGAATGCATCAGGGGGGAGTTCTTGCCGCTGATGAGGGTTCCGTCCCTGAGTTCGATGGCTGCCCCGCAGAACGACCCTTCATGCCCTTTGCCGGTCTTCCTGGCGTCCCGGGCAGCCTGCCTGGCCGGGAGGACGACCCTCCTGTCCTCCGTTCTCGCGTTCACCTTTTCCATGATCAGTTCGGCCCTGTCAAGCACGTCCCGGTCGACCAGTCCCATGGCATACTCCACCGCGCAGCGGAAATACCTGCGGATGATTTCCTGGTGAGAAGCCTCGGCAATTACAGCATCATCCACGATGCCCTTGCTTGCCCGGTTCACCCCCATGTCGGTGGGAGATTTGTACATGGACTCCTCACCGGTAATTTTTTCAAGGATCCTTCTCAGCAGGGGGAAGGCTTCAATGTCCCGGTTGTAATTGACTGTTTTTACGTTATAGGCCTCCAGGTGGTGGTGGTCGATCTGCACAATGTCCTTCAGGTCAACCGTCGCTGCCTCGTAGGCGATGTTCACCTTGTGGGACAGGGGCAGGTCCCAGATGGGAAAGGTCTCGAACTTGGCATACCCGGCCTTTACGCCCTTTTTGTATTCGTGGTAGAGGTTGTTCAGGCAGGTCGCCAGTTTGCCGCTTCCCGGGCCCGGAGCGGTCACAACCACTATGGGCCTGGTGGTCTCAATATACGGATTCGCACCGTATCCCTGGTCACTGACGATCAGGTCCACGTCCATCGGGTAACCCTTCGTGAACCCATGGGTGTATACCCTGATCCCGTTCCGCTTGAGCTTGTTCATGAAGGAAGCGGCCTGGGGCTGGTTCTGGTACCGGGTGATCACCACGGCCGTTATGTCTATCCCCCATTCCTTGAAATCATCGATCGTTTTAAGGGCGTCGGAATCATAACTGATGCCGAAATCGGCCCGCATTTTTTTTCTTTCTATGTCCCCGGCATGGACGCAGAGAATGATATCGGTTTTATCCCTGAGCTCCTGCAACAGGCGCATTTTCACGTTCGGGTCGAATCCCGGCAGGACCCTGGATGCATGGTAATCATACATGATCTTTCCCCCGAATTCGAGATACAGTTTTTCATGGAAGTGTTCAACCCGCTCCAGGATGGAGGCGGTCTGGGCTTTGATGTATGCTTCGTTGTCGAATCCGATCCTGGCGGGAACTGCGGGTTTTGGGATCATGGTTAAGGAGAGTTTGTTTTTTCAGTTTCAAATTGGGATTTCAATTTAGGAAAATATCTCTTTCGAAGGTATTTCTGAATCCTGAAGCGGGATCGGTTTTTAATGAAAACATGTCATTTTTCCAATAAAATCCGTGCATGCCTAAACATATTATCCAACCAATCCGTGCATCCGGATGAACTCTGGATCGATTTCCACGCCCAGTCCCGGACCGGAGGGAACCTTCACCCTGCCATCTTCTATAAGCAGGGGAGAGGTGGGGCATTGCATGGGGAGTTCCCGGTTGAATCCCTTGAACTCATGAAAGGGTCCCGCGTTGGGAACCACCGAAATGAAATGGAAGTTATAAAGGTAGCCCAGGCCGGATCCTGAAATATGGGGTGTGCAGGTCTTTCCGCTGGCGGCTGCCATCCGGGCCACCCTCATGGACCTGATCATTCCGCCGAAATAGAAAATGTCGGGCTGCACCACCTGCAGGGCATCGTTCCCGATCAGCCAGCGGAAGGCGTGCATGCCGGGCTCCTGCTCTCCACCGGCAATCGGGATATCCAGGGCATACGCCACTGCCTTT
>CAZVLG010000028.1:0-2336 GCA_964627835.1 uncultured Bacteroides sp. | reverse complement strand
AAAAATCCTCCCGGATTTGGTTTTTAAAAGATTTATTGTAAATTTGATTAAAAATTAATCATACCGTACGATTAAAATATAATCAATCCGGATAAAAAAGTAAAGGACCCGGGGTTTTTTTTTGTGGTTTTCTCAAAAAACAACAGATCATGCATTTCAGTCAGAACATTAAATTGCTGCGCAGGAGAAGGAACCGTACCCAGGACGAACTGGCCCATATACTGGGAATGAAACGCTCCACCCTCAGCGGGTATGAGAACGAAGTGGCCGAACCCGGCATACACGCACTGATGGCCTTTTCAAAGTATTTTGGCGTTGCAGTGGACACCCTGATACGGGTTCCGCTGGACAAATTATCAGAGAGCCAGCTTTCGGAACTGGAACGGGGAAATGATGTATTTCTCCGGGGGAGCAACCTCAGGGTACTGGCCACGACCGTGGACGGGAACAACGAGGAAAACATTGAACTGGTGAATGAAAAGGCAAAGGCAGGTTACACAAACGGATTTGCCGATCCGGAATTCATAGAGAAGCTGCCCACCTTCCATTTGCCGTTTCTGCCGCATAACAGGAAGTACAGAACCTTTCAGCTATCCGGGGATTCTATGCTGCCCATCCCGGACCGCTCATGGGTAACAGGGGAATTTCTGCAGGACTGGAACGATATCATCAGCGGGGAGGCATACGTGGTCCTGACACTTGATGACGGGATTGTATTCAAGGTCGTTGAGAATTTATTGAAAAAAGATAACAGATTGATAATGTATTCATTGAATCCGGTATACGAACCTTTTAGTTTACATATTTCCGAGATCCGGGAGGTCTGGAAATTCAACCATTTCATCAGTTCGGAAATCCCCGACCCCATACTCCCGGAAGCCGAACTGATCAAAACGGTCGCCAGCCTCAAACATGATATGGATGTCCTGAAAAAGAACGTACTTCCGCAGAAGAATTAGGTTCCCTTTATCAGGTCACATCAAAACAAGATATGTAACAGGGTCTATTTCGGAATTCTTCCTTTTCCTTTTCATCCCAGTTGATGAAGCGGACCCTGATATCGCCGGGAATGGCATTGAAAAACCTGCCTACCATGCCCCGGTTTCCCAGGCGCCTGCTCAGTTCCAGAACATGGCTGGATGAGTCCAGCCAGAGGATCCCCAGGTACATCCTGTGGAGTGCCAGTGCGGATTCGATCAGGGGCAGCAGGCAATGCTCGTATCCCCTTTCATACCAGATTCCTTCGAAAGCAACAAACTTCATGTACCCGGGGTTGAATCTCCTTGATATGAATGGCAGGCGGGCCAATCCTTTGAGGAAGATGCTGCTCAGGAATCCCGGGATATGAATGATCTGCCAGAGTTCGGGATTTGCCTGGCATCCGGCCATGATCCGCCCGTTCTCTCTCCAGACCAGGTAATGGTCATTAAAGAAAATATGTTGTTCGGTGTACATGATGTAGCCTTTGTAAAACTCCCTGAGCCTGGTTTTTACAAAGTCCCTGTCTTCCGGTGGTACAGGTTGTACATGGGGATTCATTCTGGGCCTGAACCGGCTGTAAAGGCTTGTATGAATTTGTCCAATCGTCTCAAAACCTACCGATTCACTGAAGTTCCATGATCTCAGGTTCTTCTTCTCTATATAAGCATAAATGAAGGACCTGTCGCTGTCAAACTTCATGCCCCGGGCAATCCGGTCAGGATTGACAAAGAAGGGTTCTGCTGTTGATTTCAGGATATTATCACGCCGGGGTTTTTCCTGTTTTTGTTTTCTCTTCTTTCTGTTTGGAGCCTCTCTGAAAGGGGCACGGATGGAGAAATAACGGATGTGCCATGAGCGCAGGGAACGATCCGATGCCCAGGTGGTCCTGTGGCAGAATGCAATGGTACCCATGAGTTTCCCGGATTTTCTCAGGTTCAGGAAAAATATCTTTCCCAGGTATGGAAGCTTTTCTTCAAGGGAAGTATGCCGGTACCGGATCCTGCCCGGGGTTCCCAGTACGGTATCCCCGATATGATCCTGCACCTCCTTATCCGGTTCTGTCTCAATATGTACAGAAAGCTTCAGGTAATTCAAGATTTCTTTATGGGTGGCCATGACAGGGATTTCAAAACAGACCTCAAAATAATCTTTTTCAATAAAAAGCCCCTCACAATTTATGTTTATTTGGTAATTCGCTTCCCAAATCGTAATTTTACGCCATATCCCTTGGTATGAGAGCCATTCCATATATTACAAAGATGTACACACGATACGGGCGTGGCCTGTTCTCCTGTCTTATTTACTAGTTCTCCCGGTTCATTTATCAGGCTTTGGAAGCGATGATCAATCAGGAT
>CAZVLG010000027.1:0-3723 GCA_964627835.1 uncultured Bacteroides sp. | reverse complement strand
CGCTGAAATAAGATTCAGGTTCAAACCGGAATTCGACGGAATGCTCTCCCGGTGGAAGGACCATTCCCCTGAGAATGTAGTTGACCCTGAAATGCGGAACTTCCTCGCCGTTGACGAATGATTTCCATCCCTTTTCATAATAAATATCCGAAAAGACGGCCAATTGTTCCGTATCCGCCCGGTATACATAAGTAAGCCGGTTGGGGTGATAGGTTTCCAGCACGATGCTTGCCGAAGTGTCAAGCCTGAATGATTTGCCTGTGACATATGATTCGAATCTCCGGTCGATGATGGCTTCAGAAGCAGGATCGAAATCATTCAGAGCATCCATCTCTTCATTGGCATTTTCGACCAGAAGGTATGAAGTTACGAACCATGCATTTCCAAGGGCATTGGGGTTTCTTCGTGCTTCGGGCTCAGCATTCTGGGCGGATACGATGAAATACTTGGTATTCAGCATATCCAGGACATCCATGTTGTTTTGGGCAATTTGATAACTGATGATTTCCTGGTAGCGTTGCATTTTTGCCCCGTGGTATCCCCCGATGGATTTATGGAAATAGGAGGCCCGGGCGCTGTTGAATGGATCTCCTGAGACATCGAATACACGATAATAGGGATCCGGGTCCTGGAGAATTTGCTGGTCGGCAGCCAGGGGTTGAAATACCTGTTGCTGGGTTCTTTTGGATCCGAAGACTTTATTATTCAGGAAGCGTTTATCAACCGGCCACATATCAACCAGTACCAGCAGGGCAAGTGCAGCATAGAACACATTCAGCTTAATTTTTTTAAGATAATAGGCATACAGGAGTCCGGCTGCAAGGAGCACAAATATGAGTGAACGCAAGGCGTCTTTTCTGAAAAGTGCCTGGCGGTCTGAGATCAGGGCATCCATGAAAGGGTTGGAACCCTGGGTCATGTAACGCTGGTCACCGGGACCGGTAAAACTGAACATCCCGGCAAAAACGAGGAAAAACAGCGAAAGTCCCCCGACAATATACAGGCTCCATTTCAGGGCCTTCATGAAATCTTTCTTCTTAGGTTCCGCTTTCAGCATGTTGTCCAGTGCCAGGAAAGCGAGCAGGGGTATAGAGAATTCAGCAATGACCAGGATCATGGTAACGGTCCGGAATTTATCGTATCCCGGGAAGTAATTAATGAAGAGTTCGCTGAACAACATGAAATTCCTTCCCCAGGACAGCATGATGGCAAGGATCGTTGCCGTAAGAAGCCACCACCTCAGCCTCGAGCGGATCATCATAAATCCAAACACAAAAAGAAACAGTACCACGGCCCCGACATAAACCGGGCCTGCGGTACTGGGCTGATTACCCCAGTAAAGAGGCATATATCTGATCACCTGCCTGGCATACTGGTTGCCCTGGGCCTGGCTGAAATATTTAAAGCTTTCTGAATTTTCGGACAGGGGACCGGCGGAGGCTCCTCCCTTGAAGCTCGGGATCAGAAAAGTAAACGTCTCATCCACACCATAACTCCAGCCGGTAATGTAACTCTTGTCAAGTCCCGAGGTCTGATCCCGTACATCGATCTCCAGTTCAGATTCACTACGGGTTGAATATTTCCCATATTCATAGGTTGTCCAGAGAACGGTCAGGTTGGATCCTATGGCCAGGATTGCGGCAATTGCCAGGGCTCCAACTGATAGGAAGTAAGGCTTGAGTCTTTTTTCCTGATAGGCGGTAACCAGCTCAAAGATGCCGAGGAGAAGAATGGTTAAAAGTGTATAATATGTGATCTGCAGATGGTTGTTGACCAATTGAAGTGCAAGGAACAAACCTGTTATTATGGTTCCGAGCAGTATTCTTCCCCTTAAGGCCAGGAATACCCCACCGATGATGGGTGGCATATACCCTATGGCAATCGCCTTGGAGGCATGTCCCGCAGTGATAATAACAAAGAAATAACTGCTGAAGGCAAAGGCAATTGCGCCGATTATGCTAAGCTGGGGACGAACACCGAATGCGATCATGGCAATGTAGAAACCAATCATATACAGGATAACAAAACTCAATGGCCTGAGTTTTCCCCCCAGCAGAAAAATCCGGTTGAGGCTCTTAAGCAATACAGGGGGCGCTGGTGCCCCTATCAAATAGGTGGGCATTCCTCCGAACATTGAATTGGTCCAGAGTATCGCCTCGTCCGATTGTTTTTGATATGCCGTCTTTTCACTCGACATGCCCATAAATTGACGGGTATCACCAGGAGTACTCATTTTTTTGCCTTCCAGCATGGGATTGAAATAAGCAAGAGATACAATAAAAAATATACCAAGTGCAATGGCATGCCAGGCAAGTGGAGTAGGATTATTTTTCATGGTCGGAAATTTACAGGATGTAAAGTAAATTGATATTTACAGAAAGGCAAAATTAATTTTTGCAGGCAAATCCTAATACGGGGACAATTTAAAATGTTCTGTGGATTTTTCTAACTTCATGACCACATTTGGAGCACAAGCAAGATAGTTATGGTCAAAGTGGCAAATATAGTTGGAGCCAGGCCCCAGTTTATTAAGTGTGCGGTTGTGAGCCGGGCGATGCGTCAACGGAAAGAATTTGATGAGGTGATCATCCATACCGGCCAGCATTATGACCCGAATATGTCAGAGATTTTTTTCAATGAACTAGATATACCAGAGCCCGACGTTAATCTTGGAGTAGGCTCAGGAAGCCATGCGGTTCAGACTGCACAGATACTCTCCGCAGTGGGAAAAACCTTACTGGAACTCCAACCGGACTGGGTCCTGGTTTACGGAGACACAAATTCAACCCTGGCAGGAGCCCTTGCCGCTGTGAAACTTAATTTAAGAATTGCACATGTTGAAGCGGGATTGAGAAGTTTCAACAGGCAAATGCCGGAAGAGATAAACCGCATAGTAACGGATCATACTGCAGACCTGCTGCTGGCACCTACACGGAATGCCATGAATCTGCTTGCAGATGAAGGACTAGCCCACCGGTCTGTGCTGGTAGGCGATGTGATGTATGATTCTGTTCTGCATTCAGTTAAACTGGCAGAAAGGAAGTTATCAAGACAAAAAATCGTTCCTTGGGAAAAGTTTTATCTGGCTACCGTGCACAGGCAGGAGAACACGGATAACCGGGAACATATGCAGAACATCCTGCACGCTCTCTCGGAAATGAATTTTCCTGTTGTTCTTCCTGCTCATCCCAGGATCAGGTCTGTGCTTATGGAATTATCGTTTGGCCAGAATGTGAAGATCATTGAACCGGTAGGATATTTTGAGATGCTAATGCTGATCAGGCAGTCGGTAAAGATATTAACCGATTCGGGGGGTTTGCAAAAGGAAGCCTATTTCAACCATAAACAGTGTATTACCTTGCGGAACGAAACCGAATGGACAGAAACCATGATAAACAACTGGAATATTCTGGCAGGTACTGATGCATCGAATATTATTGAAAGCATGAACAAGGATATTACCGGTCCCCAGGGAGACTACTTCGGAAATGGAAAAGCCGGGGAAAAGATACTGGATTCATTATTGGGAAAATCCGAATTCACCAAAACCTAAGGATCCTTTATACGGCCCGTGAACCAATCCTATTGCTGCATATCCTGAAATGCTCAAGATGGTTCTTCTATGCCAGTATGATGTCTTTGCCCGTAAAAATATTAAATTTGGCTTTGTTTGAAGCCTTGCAGCAGGTATAATGATCCGGATGCTTATCAAATCACTTCTTT
>CAZVLG010000026.1:0-6821 GCA_964627835.1 uncultured Bacteroides sp. | reverse complement strand
TGACTCGATTGAAAACTCGATCCTGCTGCCGTCATCCATGGTTAGCCTCCCCAGCTTTTTGAGCGGAAAGGATTCTCCTTTTTCCAGGGTCTTTTTTACCTTGTCTACGAACTGTTTTATGCGGGATCTTGCTTCCTGTTTCGACAGTTTCTCATCCTGCATTACTCTTTCAGTGAGTACCCCATCATCGAATGCAAGCAGGTCGTTGAATACCATCTCCCTTGGTTCTTTCTGCCGGATGATGAAAGCCCCCAGGTCCGGAACGATGACCCGGTTGTTTAATTCAAGCAAACTGATAAGATGTTTCTCCATTTAGGAACCAGGATTGATCTGTTTCACAATGTAGGCAAATTACAAAATATATGAAATAAGTGGATAATGTGTATATTTAAATCATTCATTTTGACATTTCATGAAAAAGCATGTGGTACTTGGCATTGATATCGGGGGCTCCGGAATTAAAGCTGCGCCGGTCAATACCAGGGATGGTCTGATGCTGGGCCAAAGGCACAGGATCCCCACCCCTTCCCCTTCCACTCCTGGAAACATTGCGCTTGTTATCAATGAGATGGTGAGCCATTTTAAATGGAAAGGCCTGATCGGCTGTGGTTTCCCGGCGGTAGTCCAGAACGGTATTGCCAAAACAGCTGCCAACATTGATAAGGCCTGGATCGGCACAAATGCAAACAAGGTTTTTTCCAAGGCAACCGGTCTGCCGGTGTATGTGGTGAACGACGCTGATGCAGCCGGGCTGGCCGAGATGAAATTCGGGACGGGGGAGGGAGTCAGGGGACTGGTCCTGCTCATAACCATAGGAACCGGCATAGGGACGGTTATTTTCAACAACGGCCGCCTGGTTCCGAACACGGAACTCGGACACATCGAGTTCAAGGGAATGGATGCAGAAAAATACGTTTCCGATGCCGCCCGCAAGGAGGAAGAACTGTCATGGGAAGAATGGGCCAAACGCTTTAATGAATACCTCATCGCCCTGGAAAAGCTGGTTTATCCGGACCTGATAATTCTTGGCGGGGGAGCCAGCAAAAAGGGGGACAGGTTCATGCAATACCTCAAGCTGAATACGACCGTGGTTCCTGCGCAGTTATTGAATAATGCGGGACTCGTGGGAGCTGCCCTTGCAGGCAAATACCAGCACAAACTATCAGTCAAGGCCGGGAAGAACAAGAAAAAATAGGCGCTTTTCAGACGATTCCTGAGAATCCAAGGAATGCAAGTGCAAGCAATCCTGCAACCACAAATGCAATGGGAACACCCCTCATTGCCCTGGGTACATTAAGTAATTCAAGCTGTTCGCGGATCCCGGAAAAGACCACGATGGCTATCCCAAATCCAATTGCATTGGCAATCGCAAATACAACACTTTCCAGCAGGTTATAATCATTCTGAACGGCAAGGACCGCAACACCAAGCACTGCACAGTTGGTGGTGATAAGGGGAAGGAAGATTCCGAGGGCCTGGTAGAGCGGGGGACTGACCTTTTTCAGCATTATCTCGACCATCTGTACAAGCGAAGCGATGACGAGGATAAAGGTAATGGTCCTCATGAAGGAAATGCCGAGGGGGACGAGTACATACTGGTAAAGCAGGTAGGTGACGATGGTGGCGATGGCCATTACAAATGCAACCGCCCCGGTCATGCCGATCGAAGTTTCAACCTTGTTGGATACCCCGATAAAAGGGCAAAGTCCCAGAAACTTGACCAGGACGATGTTATTGACAAATACGGCCGATATGATAATGATGATATACTCCATAATCAGGCTTCTTTGTTATTGATTTTATTGACGATCACGATCAGGTATCCAAGCGCCAGGAAAGCCCCCGGAGCAAGTACAAAGACGATCATCCCGTCACCCGGCAGGAATTTCAGGCCGAATATGGATCCGCTCCCGAGCACCTCGCGTACGGCTCCCAATATCGTAAGTGCCATGGAGAATCCCAGTCCCATACCCAGTCCGTCAAGGGCAGAAGTGAGCAGATTGTTCTTGGAGGCGAAAGCCTCTGCGCGTCCGAGGACCAGGCAGTTCACCACGATGAGCGGTATGAATATGCCAAGTGCAGCAAAAAGCTCAGGTAGAAATGCCTGCATGACCAGTTCCACAATGGTGACAAAGGAGGCAATGATCACGATGAAGGACGGGATCCTGACCTTATCGGGTATAACTCCTTTAATGATCGAAACCACGATGTTTGACATCAGGAGTACAAAGGTTGTGGCCAGTCCCATACCCAGCCCGTTGAACGCAGAAGTCGTAACGCCCAGTGTCGGACATAGTCCCAGGATGAGAACGAATACAGCGTTCTCCTTAAAAAATCCCTTGCTGAAGTTTTTCCACTGGTTCATATCATTGGTTTTGTTCTGTTATTGAATCACCGGAAACGGCCTGCAATCCATCGTAGGCCCGTTGTACGGCATCGCAGAAGGCCCTTGAGGAAATGGTAGCCGCCGTAATGGCATCCACATCACCATCGTCCTGTTTTACCCTGAGCCTGAAATTTGCCGGATTCTTGCCTGAGAATTGACTGCTCCACGACAGACCGGTGGCTTTATCGAAAGATTTGGCCTTGATCATCTTATCACCCAGTCCCGGGGTTTCCGCATGTTCCAGAACGGAAATATCGTGGATGCTGCCATCGGGCAGGAAACCCACCATGATCCTCACCAGCCCGCTGAATCCCAAATAGGTATAGCTTTCAACAGCCACACCTGTAAGCTCTTCTCCCAGCCTGGCAGAATAGAAATACAGGGTATCCTTTCCGAGCCCAAGCTTCCTAACCTCCGCCCCGGGGTCATTGTCATATTCAGGAACGACCTGGCCGATGGCATTCATCTTTTTAAGCCGTTTGGCTTCTTCAATGGGGCCCTTTGTTGCTTCATACACAAGCGCCAGTGCCGCAGAAGCAATGAGTGTTACCAGGAACAGGGTTAACACCATATTTGCAAATGTCGATTCTTTCTTAGCCATCTTCCGGACGTTCCCCGAACCGCCGGGGTTTTACATATTTATTTATCAGTGGTGTAAATGCATTCATGATCAGAATGGCAAACTGAACACCTTCGGGATAGGATCCGAATACCCGGATAATCACGGTGATGATCCCGATCATGACCCCGTATATCCACATACCGCGTACATTCATGGGGGAGGTTACAAAATCGGTTGCCATATAAATGGCACCAAGCATTAATCCCCCGCTCAACAGGTGGAACATCGGATCCGGGTTTTCTTCTGGATTTACCAGCCACAGGATCCCCGTGAAAACCGTCACTGTAAGCAAAATGCTAACCGGAATGTGCCAGGTGATGATTCGGCGTATCAGCATATAAGCCAGCCCGAGCAACAGGGCGATTGCGGCTATTTCACCGGCTGAGCCGCTCATCATTCCCATGAAAAGATCCGCGTATGAGGGAATTTCCCTGAGGATTTCAGCGATGCTTTCCCCGTTTTTAATCCCCTCCTTCATAATGCCCAGCGGGGTTGCCCCCGTGGTGGCGTCAAGGTATGCAAACCGGTTAACAATGGGTTCGGGCCAGCTGGTCATCTGGACGGGAAAGGAGACGAAGAGGAACACCCTTCCCACCAGCGCAGGATTGAAGGGATTGTTTCCGAGTCCCCCGAAAGACAATTTCCCGACTCCTATGGCCACCAGGCTGCCAAGAACGACCAGCCATACAGGCAGGTTGGTTGGGAGGCAGAAAGCAAGCAGGACACCGGTGATCAGGGCGGACCCGTCCCCCACGGAGGTCTTGACCTTCAGCAGGTACTTCTGGATAAGGAATTCAAAGAGCACACAGGAAGCCATTGCCGTCATGGTAATGACCAGGGTACCCAGCCCGAATACGAACAGGGAGACCAGGAAGGCCGGGATCAGCGCAATAAGCACACCGTACATCAGTCTTGGGACCGACAGGTCGGTATGCTCATGGGGTGACGGTGATACGGTAATTAAGCCCATCTGTTATTTTTTTCTGGCTCTTCGGTACTTGTTAATTTCAGCCTTCCCAAGCCGTATATAATCGAGCAGGGGCCGGTTCGAGGGACATACATAACTGCATGATCCGCATTCGATGCAGTCCATGGCCTTCTCGTCTTCCATGTGCTCGAACATTTCCTTTTCACCCATCGACATAAGAAGGTAAGGTTCGAGTCCCATAGGACAGACCGTAACACATTTTGTGCAGCGTATGCAATTCTGTATTTCCTTTCTTCTGGATTCTGACCCGGGAAGAAGAGTTACACCGCTGGTTCCCTTGATGATGGGTACATCCAGGCTGTTAAGGGCCTTCCCCATCATAGGTCCCCCCGAGATCACTTTGCCGGTACCTTCCGGGACTCCCCCGGCCGCCTCAATCAGTGCCGAAACAGGGGTGCCGATGCGCACCATGAAGTTGCCGGGACTGGCAAGATCCTTCCCCGTTATGGTCACTACCCTCTCGATAAGGGGCTTGTTCTTCTGGACTGCTTCATAGACGGCGAAAATGGTACTCACATTAAAAACCACTGCACCGACATCGATGGGGAGTCCCCCGCTCGGCACCTCCCTGTTTATCAGTGCCTTGATGAGTTGTTTCTCTCCACCCTGGGGATACTTTACCTTCAATTCCCGGACTTCGATCCCTTTGTATTCCAGGGCATGTTCCCGGAGATGAGCGATGGCATCAGGCTTATTGTTCTCGATCCCGATGATGGCCTTTTTCACCCGGAGGGCCTTTTTCATGATGCCGATGCCGGTCAGTATTTCATCTGCTTTTTCAAGCATCAGGACATGGTCGGAGGTCAGGTAAGGCTCACACTCGGATCCGTTAACGAGCAAATATTCCGCCTTCTTGCCGCGGGGAAGAGAGAGCTTCACATGTGTTGGGAAGGTAGCCCCGCCCAGTCCAACGATGCCCATCTTATGAATGGTCTTTATGATTTCCTGTGGATCCAGTTCAAACCGTTTTTTCAGAACGGTTGAACGGTCGATGCTGTCTTCCCATCGATCCCCCTCCACATTGACAACCACCGCAGTTCTTTTGTATCCGGAGATATCGGTAACATTCTCGATTTTGAAAACTTTTCCCGACACTGATGAATGAACATTTGCCGAAATGAAACCTTCGCTGGAGGCAATGGCTTGTCCGACGAGTACTTCCTGGCCCCTTTCGACGATGATCCTGGGTGGCGCCCCGATATGCTGGAAGATAGGTATGCTAAGCTGTTCAGGTACAGGCAGCTCCCTTATCCCGCTACCGGCGGTGATTTTGTTCTCGGGAGGATGGATGCCGCCTAATTTGAACGTTCTCAATTTTTTTCCTCTTTAGTCGTGGAAGGATCGCTTTCGGCCGCGGTACTTTCCGGTTTATCCGCCTTGGATTCGGTTTCGTCCGACGTGCTTTCCGCCTTGTCCACTATGGATTCGGCGTTGTCCGCTGTTCTTCCCGGCTTGTCTGCTGTGCTCTCGGGTTTTGAGTCCTTTTCGGGCAGGGGCTTCCGGGGCGGGAAACCAATTTCCAGAATGGAGTCGGTCGGGCATTCCGGGGCGCACTTCCTGCATAATCTGCATTTGACGGGATCGATGTAGGCCAGGAAGTTTTCGATGGTGATTGCATCGTGCGGACATACCTTTTCGCATTTCCCGCAGCCGATACATGCTACCGAACAGTTCTTTTTGGCGATCCCGCCCTTGTCTTCGTTGATGCAGCTTACGAAGATCTTGCGGTCTTTTTTGTTTCGTTTCCTGAGTTCAATGATGTCCTTGGGACAGGCCTCCACGCATGCGCCGCACGCGGTGCATTTATCATCGAGCACCACGGGCAGCCCGGTTTCGGGATTCATATGGATGGCATCAAACTCGCATACCCTCACGCAATCGCCGTGGCCCAGGCATCCCCACTGGCATCCGGTATCACCCGCATACAGGCTGCTGGCAATGGAGCAGGATGCGGCGCCATCGTAATGGTTGGTGCGCGGCCTGCAGGCGAAGGATCCGGAACAGCGCACCACGGCTACCTGGGGGTCCTGTTCAGAGGCCTCCATTCCGAGGATGCCTGCCACCTTACCCATGGTTTCGTTGCCTCCCGGGGGACAAAAAAGACCGCTGAGGCTTTCCGCTTTGACACATGCTTCCGCAAAATTTCGGCAGCCTGCGTACCCGCACCCCCCACAGTTTGCCGAAGGCAGCACGTCCTCCACATCGTCGATTCTCGGGTCCTCGATGACCATGAACCTCTGTGCGAAAATGAACAGGATAACAGCCGCTGCCACCCCCGTGGCGCTGAGCGATATTATGGTATAGATGACGATCTGGCTCATTGGGCTTTCCTCAGGGTTTCTCGATGATGAATGAAAACTGCCGGTCAAGCCTGCCCCTGAATAATTTCAAACCCAGGTAGTAAGGGGGGAGTACGGAGAGAGAGATCCCTCCTGCAACAAGTTCTGAGCAACCGGAGGCCGTGGCGATCAAAAGTGCAGCCAGGACGAGCAGGAAGGGGAGGACATACCCCAGGAAAAGGGCCCTGAATCCAAGGGCCTGAGCGAGGACCACGCGGACCTTGTCTCCGGTCCTGAACCTCTCTGAGACAGATTTCACCCGGAGGAACTTCTCTTTCTCCTCGGCAACATTACATACAGCCCTGGCATGGCAGTCGTGGCATGAAGCATAGCTGGTGATCCTGACAACAACCTCATTTTCCTTCTGTGAATCAACTACACCATCGTGTGAGATCCTGTTCTCTGCCATTGGAGCTTTTTCCTTTCCGGATACAAAAATATGGATGTTCAAAAACCCAATGATTGCTTTTTATCAGTTTTTTCTCC
>CAZVLG010000025.1:0-2172 GCA_964627835.1 uncultured Bacteroides sp. | reverse complement strand
GCTGGCTTATAAAATTGAGGACCTGGATACTATCCTGAAATCTGTCAAAACAAGTATCAACATCCGGACCATCAAGCTTTCGGATGACGGAATGGAGAAGGAGAGCCATACGGGACTCGTCATGGCCGTCGGATATGCCGGCGGTTTCCTGATCTATATGTTCATTTTCTTCTTCGGTGCCCAGCTGATGCGGGGGGTGATCGAGGAAAAAGTAAGCCGGATCATCGAAGTGGTGATCTCCTCGGTCAGGCCTTTCCAGCTGATGATGGGCAAGATCATCGGCATCGCCATGGTGGGTCTGACCCAGTTCCTGGCCTGGGTCGTCCTTACCCTCCTGCTTGTAACTTTTGCCAGCATCATCCTTTTTCCCGAAATGAGTATGTCGCCGACCGAAAAGGTGGTGGCGCAGGACATCATGTCCACCACCCCTGTACAAACCCAGCCCGAAGCAGGTTCGAAGGAAATGGCGGAGCTCATGAACGCCTTTTCTGCATTGCGGAACATAGATTTCGGGGTCATGCTCGGATCCTTCCTGTTTTATTTCCTGGGGGGATATCTTTTATACGCTGCCATGTTCGCCTCCATCGGGGCCGCCGTCGACAATGAGACAGATACCCAGCAATTCATGCTGCCGATAACGATCCCGCTGATCCTCGCCATCTTCGTTCTGATCAATGCCATCAACAACCCCGACAGCTCCGTGGCCTTCTGGTTTTCGATCATCCCGTTTACCTCCCCCGTGGTCATGATGGCAAGGATCCCCTTCGGCGTTCCTTACTGGCAGGTAATCCTCAGTATGGGACTGCTTATCCTGACATTCCTGGGCATGACCTGGATGGCCGCCAAGATTTACCGCACCGGCATCCTGATGTACGGGAAAAAGGTAAACTACCGGGAAATGTGGAGATGGATCCGGTATTCCTGATCATTCCGCACTTAAAGAGTCCGCTGGAAACCGGTCAATTTCAAGGTCATCCAGCCAGATTTCTCCAAGCCCATCATTCCAGAGAAAAATCCCATAATGGGAACAGGCAAATCCATCCGGGATTTCGGTTATTAATTCCAGCAACTCCCAGCCGCCTTCGTCAACTTCAGATGCAATTGAATTGCTGGCATAATGGCATCCTCCACCGGCTCCAGCAACTATATGGACCCGGTCATTATCGCCATATTTCCATACCCGGATCCTGAATTGTTCCCCGGGCCGGACATCCTTAAACCTGTGCAAAAAGGCAAATTTACTGGTATTGTCAAGCCTGACGGAATACAGGCCGGACCTGGCATGTTCACCGGATCTGCGCATCCCTCCTTCAAACCTGATGCTGTATTCCTGGGAAAGAATATAGTAGGGATTTTCAGCAAGGACTTCACAATCACAGGTAACGGGAAATACTTCATAGGGTAGTCTGCCTTCGATGGGGTGCCATAGGATTTGCACCGAGTCTTTCCCGGGAAAAAGCCACCGGGTGTACCTAAAGGCCTTATGGAACTGGAATCCTTCAATAGGTCCACAGGCTACCACATATTCGTCTTCGGTCACAAACCACCAGCTTTTCTCATTTTTATCAACCGGATTGAACGGCCCTGCTCCGTACCAGGCATTGAATTCAAATCCACCGTCTATTCTCCTGGCATCAATGCGCTGCTCCTCCGTGAGGTATTCCAGTCCCCTCCAGCGTGCCCGGTTCCATTCCATAAAGTCATGTACGGCTGACACACTGAAAATCATGTAGAACGCAAGAAATGCATTGGAAACATGGATCCATTTTCGATTCGTTCTCGCAAATACAGCAACAAGTAGAATTGAACAGAAAATAGTTACCTGAAGCGTATAACGGTCAAAATAAAATTTATTTATCAGCAGATATATAAGGTAAATCGAGCAGATTATAAGCAGGAGAACTTTCATGGAAGTTACGGCCTCATGCCGGAGCCTGGTAATTAATTTTGCAAGACTGAGTGGTTTCGAACAAAGGATCAGGGCCAGCAGTATTGCCCCGCCAGCCGCGATGGACTTAATGATGTTCCAGGCTGGAATGGGCAGAACCGGAGAAAGATTGTCTCCCCAGTATGAATCCTTTAAGAGTTTCGGTCCGAGTCCAAGATTATAGAAGCAATTGGGTCTTGGAAATTCATTGAAACCCATTACCACCAATACAGTAACAAAGGCAA
>CAZVLG010000024.1:0-6230 GCA_964627835.1 uncultured Bacteroides sp. | reverse complement strand
TTCTGGATGATCCTCATCAGGTTCAGGTCAAATCCCACCTGTCCCACCATAAAGGGTTCATGCACTTCAATGGCGACCACCTTGTCCGTGCCCGTAACCATCTCAACCCTTGATTCCTCGCCCCTGTATTCATGGCTGATGAGTGTTCCCGGATGATCCGGTTCAAAGGTGTTCTTTATGCGTATGTTGATGCCGGCGACCTCCAGGGGCTTGGAAGCTTTCGGGTGAATCGCTTCCATACCGATATCCGCCAGCTGGTCTGCAACATTGTAATTGGTATTCCCGACAGGACGGGAATTTTCCACTCCTACAATCATGGGATCGGCGGTCGAAAGATGAAATTCCTTGTGAATCACCGCTTCATCCGCCTTTACTTCAACGGCGATCTTGCTGAAGGTAACCTCGGAATACCCGCGGTCGAATTCACGCATGATCCCTTCCGTACCCTTGGTATAACCGGTCACAACCGGGATGGTGGTTGTACAGTCAAGATCACTGAAGGCCTTGAAGATCCTTTCGTCGATGGTAAGATATTCCGTATCGTGGAACCCGCAGAGATCGACGAAGGTGGCATTGATCCCGTTGTTTTGAATGATGTTCACGGAATTGAAGGCTGAATGGGCCTCTCCGATGGAGGCCAGGATCTCGCGGGCCGCCAGCAGGATATTCTGCCGGTTCACGTAACCGGATGCAAGCACTTCTGTCAGGCTGTTCAGGTAATCGCGGGACTGGTTAATCCGTCTCATGATAAATTTTTCAGCCAGGTTCAGGTCAAGCTTGATATCGGCAAAGGTTTTATTGATGGCAAGCAGTTTATCGAGCAGGTTCTCCAGCTCTCCCTGGTAATCCCCGCCTTTTACAAAGAAATCGTAAACGCCGGGTTCTCCGGTCTTTTTATGTTCCAGCAGCCAGTTGGTCACATTGCTGTATGCAGAGACGACAAATATGCGCTTGTAATATTCGCCTTCCTTGCGTTTCCCGATTATGATGTTCCGGAGTACATTCCCAAACTGGCTCATCGAGGTTCCCCCGATCTTTTCAACAGTCAACATATTATTCTGGGTATTTACTGATTATGAAAATGCAAAAAAAGTAAATTTCGTAAAATTTGCGAGTACTTTTTAAGAATACATTCCCAAAGGGGTAAAATTCGATTGCTTGAGCGGTCCATCCCGATATCCGAAAGGACCCTGCATGCGTGGCGCTGGCTCAGTCAAGCCTCAGCCTGTCC
Organism: uncultured Bacteroides sp.; assembly: GCA_964627835.1. Classification (GTDB taxonomy): domain Bacteria; phylum Bacteroidota; class Bacteroidia; order Bacteroidales; family SM23-62; genus SM23-62. The sequence continues at coordinate 4,999 of CAZVLG010000024.1, read as the reverse complement.
AGCAGCCTGAAAAGCAGGACGGTGCCTGCAAGGGCCACGGATCCGGTGATGATCCCCGTCAGGTTTTCGCCATATACAAAGCTGCCGATGGAAAACAGGGATCCATAGATCACCACGCAACCGACGAATACCATCAGGATCTGCTTCGGCATTTCCCATTTCATTCCGGCTTCCTTATGGTCCAGGATGATTCCTGCCGAGGCGGCCCTTTCGACCACCTTTTTCCATCCGGGTCCCCCGGGCCGGGTAAGCAGATAAAACTCCTGCAATACTTCCAGTGATTCCGGCCTGGTAAGAAAGGTGGTAATTAGCCAGACGGCGGTTGTGCCGGCAACGGCGATCAGCAGCTTAACGGTGAAGGCATCGAGCAGGCCTGTGGCAAGGGCCTCGTCCTTAACGAAAAATACCAGTACGACGGCGGCGACCGTAGCAAACGCCATGGCAGCTATTTCCGTCCAGGCATTGATCCTCCACCAGAACCAGCGGAGCAGATAGATGGCTCCTGAGCCGGCTCCGGAAAGCAGTAAAATGTCAAAAGCCTGTGTGGCATTGTTCAGGAAGGTTAGTGCAAAGGTGCCGCCAATGATCATCAGCAGGAGGGTGGTGATGCGTCCCATGAGCACCAGCTCTTTTTCAGTGGCATCCGGGCGGACAAAACGCCGGTAAAAATCATTTACGATATAGGAAGATCCCCAGTTCAGGTGGGTGCCGATCGTTGACATATAGGCTGCAATGATCGAGGCCACCACGAGTCCCAGCCACCCGGCACCGAGCTTGGAAAGCATCACCGGGTAGGCAATGTCGTCCTGTAAATACGTTTCGCTTATGTTCGGAAAAGCGGCGCGGATGGAATCCAGGTCCGGATAAATGATCAGGGATGCAAGTGCAACCACGATCCATGGCCAGGGCCTTAATGCATAATGGGCGAAGTTGAACAGCAGGGTGGCCCCGATGGCATTTTTTTCATTTTTTGCGGACAGCATTCTCTGGGCAATATAACCGCCTCCGCCGGGCTCGGCACCGGGATACCATACGGCCCACCACTGCACTGCGATAGGAATGATCAGCAGGGACAAATAGATGGAGGGATTGCTCATATCGGGCAGGAAGCCGACGCGGTCTCCAAGCTGGGAGAGCATGCCCCGGAGTCCACCAACAGCCTGAACCTCCGGCTGTTTAACGGCAATGACAGCGGCGAATACGGCACCGAACATGGCAATGCCATACTGAAAAAAATCAGCCCATACCACTCCCCGAAGTCCCCCGAGTCCCGCATAGATCACCACGATCACCGATGCCGATAAAACCGTTATCCAGGGCTTCAGTCCGAACATTACATCGCCGATCTTTATGGCTGCCAGGGACACCGTTCCCATGATCAGGGTATTGAAAAACAGGCCGAGATAAACCGCCCTGAATCCCCTTAAAAACGATGCAGCCTTCCCGCGATAGCGAATCTCATAAAATTCCAGATCGGTCATTACGTTCGATCTGCGCCAGAGGCGGGCATATATAAAAACGGTCACCATACCCGTGATCAGGAAAGCCCACCAGGCCCAGTTCTTGGCAACCCCGTCCTCCCGCACCATTCCGGTCACCAGGTTGGGCGTGTCGGCGGAGAAGGTGCAGGCGACCATGGAGATACCCAGAAGCCACCAGGGCATACCCCTGCCGCCCAGGAAGAACTCGGCCGTGTCTTTACCGGCCCTTCTGGAAGCCAGGTACCCGATGAGAAGGACGATGCAGAAAAAGACCGCGAGAATGAAAAAATCGATGGTGACCAGTTTCATGGATGCATCATAATTTGTGCCGGCCCCGATGGCAGTCCCCGGGCAGCTAACAATCCGTTAAAATAGAGAATTCTTTGTAATTCCAGTCAGATGGGAACGAATGAATTGGACAGAAGGGATCGTAAAAAGACCTTTCTTCATGGAGAGCCCGTTCCGGATAATGGACATAAATCCTAACTTTACCTTTCAAATCCAAACCGATCTGCAGATGGATGTGAAAGCTTTCCAGGATTATTACCCGGACGATGTGGCGCACTGTTACGGATGCGGCTACCTGAATGCCTACGGGCACCGGATAAAAACCTTTTGGGACGGGGATGAAACGCTCACGCGTTTTACACCGGAACCTTACCATACAGCGGTGCCGGGGTATGTTTACGGGGGACTCCTGGCTTCCCTCATAGACTGCCACAGCACCGGTACGGCAGCGGCAGCCAAATACCGGGAAGAGAACAGGCCGATGAACAGCCTGCCTGCCCTGCGTTTTCTGACCGCTTCCCTGAGGGTCGATTACCGGAAACCGACCCCGCTGGGGGTACCGCTTGAGATCCGGGGGAGAATCCGGGAAGTGAAGGGCAGGAAGGTGATCGTGGATGTGGAACTTAAAGCGAACAACGAAGTCTGTGTGACAGGGGAAGTGATCTGCATCCAGGCCCCGGATGATTTCCTGAAATAAGCCCCGGATTACATATTCCGCCGGTATTCACCCCCTACCTCGAATAAGGCCGTGGTGATCTGTCCGATGGAGCAGATCTTGGTTGCCTCCATTATTTCCTCGAATACATTCCGGTCTACGATGGCAGCCTCTTTCAGTTTTTTGATCTTTTTCCCCGACTCTTCCCCGTAAATGGTCCGGAGGCGCTTCAGCACCCTCATCTGGTCGGCCCTTTCCTTGCCGGTTGACCGGATGACCTCACCGGGGATCATGGTGGGTGATCCTTCCGGCGAAAGGAATATGTTCACACCGACCAGGGGCAGTTCCCCCGTATTCTTGAGTCTCTCGTAGTAGAGGGATTCTTCCTGGATCTTTGAACGCTGGTACATGGTTTCCATGGCTCCCAGCACGCCTCCGCGCTCAGTGAGCCGCTCAAACTCGGCAAGAACGGCCTCTTCGACCAGTTCGGTAAGCTCTTCGATGATGAAGGAGCCCTGCAGGGGATTCTGGTTTTTTGCCAGCCCGAATTCATGGTTGATGATTAGTTGGATGGCCAGGGCACGCCGTACCGATTCCTCGGTGGGCGTGGTAATGGCCTCATCGTATGCATTGGTGTGCAGGGAATTACAATTGTCATATACGGCATGAAGGGCCTGCAGGGTGGTGCGTATGTCGTTGAATTCGATCTCCTGGGCATGCAGGGAGCGGCCCGAGGTCTGGATATGGTATTTCAGTTTCTGGGAGCGCTCGTTCGCACCGTATTTGTACTTCATCGCCCTGGCCCAGATCCTCCTGGCCACCCGCCCGATGACCGTGTATTCCGGGTCCAGCCCGTTCGAGAAAAAGAAGGATAGGTTGGGCGCGAAATCATCGATGTCCATTCCACGGGAAAGATAGTATTCCACATAGGTGAAACCGTTGGCCAGGGTAAAGGCCAGCTGGCTGATCGGGTTCGCCCCGGCCTCGGCGATGTGATAACCCGAAATGGAGACCGAATAGAAATTCCTGACCAGGTTGTCGATGAAGTATTGCTGAACATCCCCCATCAGTTTCAGGGAGAAATCCGTCGAAAAGATACAGGTGTTCTGTCCCTGGTCCTCCTTGAGGATGTCCGCCTGCACGGTCCCCCTGACGGCCGAAATGGTCTCTGCCTTGATTTTCCGGTAGATTTCCGGGGGAAGGATCCTGTCGCCCGTGACACCCAGCAGCAGCAATCCCAGTCCATCGTTCCCGCGAGGAAGTTTTCCCTCGTAGCATGGCCGGGGGAAATCATTGTTGTCGTACAGGGCTTTCAGCTCCCTGTCAAGCTTTCCCATGAGGCCGTTCTGCCGGATGTATATCTCGCATTGCTGGTCGATGGCCGCATTCAGGAAATAGCCCACGAGAATGGGGGCGGGACCGTTAATGGTCATTGACACGGAAGTATTTTTATCCAGCAGGTTGAATCCAGAATACAATTTCTTGGCATCATCCAGGCAGGCTATGGATACGCCGGAATTCCCAACCTTGCCATAGATATCGGGGCGCTTGTCGGGATCCCCTCCGTACAGGGTGACCGAATCGAAGGCGGTGGAAAGCCGCCTGGCGGGCATGCCGTAACACAGGTAATGAAACCTGCGATTGGTGCGTTCCGCCCCCCCTTCCCCGGCAAACATGCGTGTCGGGTCCTCGCCCTCACGCTTGAACGGGAATACCCCTGCGGTATAGGGGAATTCGCCCGGCACGTTCTCTTTCAGGTTCCAGCGGAGGATGTCTCCCCATCCCCTGTAACCGGGGAGGATCACTTTGGGGATATTCAGATGGGACATCGTTTCGGTGTGGGTATCGATGCTCAATTTTTTTCCGCGAACCTCGTAGGTATATTTCGGTTTTTTATACCGGGATTTTTTTGCTTCCCATCCCCGGAGGGTTTCCAGGTTCTCGCGGTCTAGTTTTTTCTCCAGGCCGCGGTACATTTTTTTCAATTCGGCAAAGGCCGAAGATTCCTCAGAATCATTTTCCCGGAGGGCATTCATACTTACGCGGATACCGAACATACGTTCCGCAATATCCACCTGATCCTCAATCCATTTATTGATGTTTCCGATCTCTTCTGAGATTTCGGACAGATAACGGATGCGTTTTCCCGGGATGATGTCCGTGCGATGGAAAAATTCCTTTCTCCTGTCGCTTGTGATACTGATCCTTTTCCCGGATTTTTCCGCCAGAAGTTCGAGCAGCCTGACATAGAGTTTTTCCACCCCGGGATCATTGAAATCGGAGGCGATCGTTCCGAATACGGGCATGTCGGCCGGGTCTGACCCGAACCGCCCGTGGTTTCGCTGGTATTGTTTGCGTACATCCCTGAGGGCGTCTGCGGCGCCGGGCCTGTCGGATTTATTGATCACGACGATTTCCGCAAAATCCAGCATGTCGATCTTTTCCAGCTGCGTGGCGGCCCCGTATTCAGGGGTCATTACGTATACCGGGATATCGCTGTATTCAAGGACCTCGGTGCTTGCCTGGCCGATGCCTGAGGTTTCCAGTATAATAAGGTTGAACCCGGCCGCTTTCA
>CAZVLG010000023.1:0-1709 GCA_964627835.1 uncultured Bacteroides sp. | reverse complement strand
GATTCCTGGGTGAGTTCAGCGGCCACGACAGCCTGCTGGTCATCACCCGTTCAGGGAAGTACCGGATAAGTTCCTTCGACCTTGAGAACCATTTTGAGGATGATCTTTATATCCTGGAAAAATTCAAACCTAAAAAGGTGTTCTCGGTAATTTACTTTGATGCAGAACAGAATTTCTACTATGTTAAACGGTTCAGGCTTGAGCATAATGAAAAACTTTCAAGTTTTATTGGCGATCATCCGGAATCCAGGCTGATCAGCATAACGGAACTGGAATACCCCCGTTTTGAGATCAGTTTCGGCGGGAAGAATAAAAACAGGGAACCTGAAATAATTGAAGTTGCCGAATTTATCGGTGTGAAAAGCTATAAAGCAAAAGGAAAACGGCTCACCAGGTACCAGGTTGAACTGGTAAAAGAGATTGAGCCGGTTAATGGATCCGGATTCCGGGAAAGCCCTGATAATGATGATAAGCAGGCGGAGATTGAAGCAACAACGGCAGGGGTTCAGACATCAAAAGATAAAGACGCAGACAGGGCTGTGAAAGCGAGCGCAGGCAGCATGGACCGACAGAAAACTGCAGCGAAACCAATGCCCGGGAAAAAATCCGGTACGGCCGGAAAAGATGTTCCGGGATCAAAATCCGGAGGTGCAGATAAATCTCCGGCCAAATCGAAGCCCGAACCGAAACCTAAGCTGAAATCCGAACCGAAGCCCGGGCCAAAGCCCGAAAAAAAGTCCGAATCGAAACCTGAAACCAGACCCGAAACGAAACATGCAACACGGAAGGTCCCGGACCCGGACAGCGGAACAAGCGGCAAAAAACCCAACGGGCAGATGACCCTGGAGTGGTAAGTCAACCTAAGACCCCATGATAATATTCCTTATAGGTTTTATGGGATCCGGCAAATCAACAGCCGGAAGACAGCTGGCAAAGCGCCTGGGATATGATTTTGTGGACACCGATAGCCGCATCATGGAAAGGTTCGGAATGAGCATTAACGAGATCTTTGACCGGCTTGGAGAGGATGCATTCAGGAACGAGGAAACCCGATTGCTGAAGGAGCTGGTTTCGGAGAGAGACCTGGTGGTTTCGACGGGTGGTGGACTTCCATGTTATGGGGACAATATGGACATCATAAATCGCCATGGGGTTTCCATTTATCTGAAGGCGAGCCCGGCCGCACTCTACAACAGGCTTTCGTCCAGGAAACATAAGCGGCCTTTAATCCGGGACCTGTCCGATGAAGAACTGAAAATGTTTATAGAAAATAAACTTAAGGAGCGGGAACCTTTCTACAACAAGGCCAGGCATGTTATAAGAGGGATCGATATTGACCCTGAGGTGCTTATGAAAATGGTTCGGGATTAATACTTCTCCGCCGGATTTTCCTTCGCAGTTTCATCTCCATCAGCATATCCCTTCAGGGTGTCAATCTGCAAATACTTCGCCAGGAACCCGGTGCCGATGTAAAAGGGAATGGTATCAAGCAGGGCCGATACCATTTTAAAGACATAGTTGCTTAGAATTAGAATTATTATTCCATGGACAGCAGTTTCACCCGGATTGATGTGGATCGCGCTTCTTGCCGTTAAATAGGTTACTGTGATGACAGCTATGGAATCCACCATCTGGCTGGTCAGGGTAGACCCGTTGTTTCGCAGCCAGAGCATTTTTCCGCGGGTAAGTTTTTTAATGGCATGAAAGAT
>CAZVLG010000022.1:0-5721 GCA_964627835.1 uncultured Bacteroides sp. | reverse complement strand
GGATGCTGGACCGCATCCTTGAGATCGGCCGTAACGGGGACGGCTTCCTCTACGACGAAATCTACCCGCTGACAGGAGAACACTCCACCGGGCTTGCGGACAACTGGGGATACGTGCTGAATGCCCACTATACCGTGTACCTGGTGGATGGGGACAGCGAATACAGGGATGCAGTCATAAAGGCCCTCGAAAGCACGGCATTGCCCTACTATACGGACACACACCGGTTCGGGGAGGTGATGGACGGGTATGCCGATGCCATCGAAAGTGCCCTGAACCTGTACAATATGGAGTATACGCCCGCTGCGGAAATCTACATGGACAGCTCCATAAGGAGGATGTGGGACCTCCAGCGGGAAGACGGGATCATCGAGGGCTGGCACGGGGACGGCAATTTTGCCCGGACAAGTCTCATGTACTGTCTCTGGAAAAGCCGGGGGATCACCCTCCGCAACTGGAGAAGCGATGTACAAGTGGGGGCCATGCTCGGCTGGAATTACAGCAGTCCCACTCCCCTTGATTTTGAATACAACAGTCCCAACTCCTGCAGAATCGTGAGCAACGGTTCCCAATCCGGCGCACTTGTCTATACGGACCGTTCCTATTCCCTGGGTCCCGTCCCGGATTTCCTCAAGGCGGCAACCCTGGTGCAGACAGCCTGCGACGATAAAAACGTTACGGCGGAAGATTTCATTTCTTTCACGGCGCCGGTAGACCTTGTCGTATTCACCGGGGTGGACAGCCGCACGGACAGTGTCCCATACTGGCTGGAAGGCTGGGAGCTGCTCCCGGATGAAATCAGCACCAGCCTGGACAATCTCAGCTTCAGGCTCTACAGGAAAAGGATTCCGGAAGGCACACACCTGGTGCTCGGGGGGCCCCAGGCCGACGGTTTCCAGGGCTATCTTTCGGGGGGGAATTACATTCTTTTCATGTCGGAAGATTTCCACGGTGAACCGCCTCCGCCCCGAACAAGGAATACCCTGAAAGTCAGCCTGCGGGCGGACAGTGACTGGAGCGGGAAGTTAGTCTTTGACACCCCAAGGCACCGCAGCAACATGAACCTGCCCTTCAACTGGGCGAGGATCAACCAGTTTCCCGAGTGGACAACCGTGGAGGAAGGGACTTATTACACCATCACCAGCCTGAGCCAGGGTACGGAAGCTGTTTACTCAGGAGAGGAAATGGCCGCGGGCTTAGAAGTCAAACTTAAGGGGGGGCAGGAGCAGCGCCTTATCATCAGCCAGACTCAGGCGACTTCTGCCATGGAAGAGGGAAAAAAGGACGTTTCCCGCGATCTTCCAGGAAAGCTGGAACGACCGGGGGTGGCATCCTTCGGCTTCTTCCAGCAGGGAGGGCTGCTTCATCTTTGTTTCTCCCCTTCGTCCGGCATTCGTAGTGTGAGGATCTATGACCTGGGAGGGGTACTGGTTTTCAGCCAGGTCGTCGGGGAAGGGGGCAGTTGCTCCTGGCCAACGGAAAGGCGGACAGGGGTATACATTGTGCAGGTTCTTTCAGACCGGGGCGCATATGTTAAAAAGATCCTGCTCCTTCCATGACCGGTCTGGCTGATAGCCTGGAAATCGTTTCATAACTAATTTGTACATTTAATCCGACTAGCCTGACATCGGAAATGAGCTCTGAGCACAAACCAGCAGGTAACCACCCGGCAAAGCGTCCCTGGTGGCGGTTGCCATCCGAAACCTCCTTGAATCTGACTTCTCTCATACGTAAGATCAGGGTATCCCATATTCTTTTGATCCTGGTCCTGGCTTATGTACTACTGAAAGCACTTCAAGGCGGGAACGATATCAATGTGTTCTTATATGCCTCCAAACAATTGTTCAAGGGGGAAAATATATATGCAGCCAATCCTTATAATGAATATTTGTACAGCCCGCTGTTCGCCCTGCTGCTTCGGCCGCTCTCCATATTTGATTATCCCGCTGCCCGTATTATCTGGGGACTACTCAATCTTATTTTGGCCCTCAGGTTATGGAAGATCATCGGCAGCCTTATAAGCCATAGCATAAACCTTGAAAGGAAGCATGAAATCTGGTGGTCCATAGGAGTTGCAGTTATTTCCGCAGGTTTCCTGAACCATAATCTTATTTTAGGACAGGTAACGGTGCTTATTCTCTGGTTGACCTTTGAAGGGCTGTACCAGATCATGCATCATAATAAACCTGTTCTGGGAGCCCTTCTGCTCGCTCTCGGAATAAATATCAAGATCATTCCGTTGATAGGGATCTTTTATTTGTTCTTCAAAGGCAGGTACAAGGCCCTGGTGATCTGCGCGGCGATGGTCATCCTTAGCCTGTTTTTACCATCGGTTATCATTGGCCATGATTACAACACGACGATGCTGCACAACTGGTTTGAAAAAATTAATCCCTCAGGCAGTAACTATGTCTTTGAGAATAATGACGGCACCCAATCCCTGAACGCCGTGCTTCCGGCCTATTTTTATGATTTTAACGACGGCAGGGAAGGACCTGCAAATCTGAAACGACAGATCCTTGCAGTTCCATATGACGCCCTGGTCATCATTATGCAAGCCATGAGGCTTCTACTCCTTTTATCAGGCCTGTACCTGATCTTTTACCGCTACAGGAGAAGAGAAAGGGATTCCATTTATTTCTTATGGGAATTTGCCTATCTGGCCCTGGTTTCGATTCTGATCTTTCCTCATCAGCAAAAATACACCCTGCTTTATTTTGTGCCGGCAGGTTCATACATGATTTTATTTGTACTGTTGGCCTCCAGATTAAAACGTAATATTGATCCCGGAAGCATGATCATCGCCATCCTATCTTCAATTTTCATGTTATTTATGGCGCTCAATGGCAGGGATATTATCGGGAATCATCTGGTGAGAATCCTGGATTACTACCATGCCTCCAGCCTTGTTATCATGGTTTTTCTGGGATTTTTAATTCTGACAAGGCCCGACTTCCTGATCCTCAAGAGTGAAAGACACAGTTCCGGGAGAACCGATGCTTGAATGTTTCCAGCGCTACGTATAACCCGTACGCTTCATGACCATTAATAAATCGCGGTATAATATGGAATACGGGATACCTGTGTCCGGGTGACCAGGATTTTCCCCGTATTCAGATCCGTTTAACCTGGCAAGCCCGGAGAGGGTGCAAAAATCTTCCCGGGTTTTTATATTCTTTTAAAAGTCCGCCGCTGAACTCGTGCTGGCCGGCTGATTTTAGACCGGGGAAGCACCGGCTGTAATTTATCCCGGCCCTCAGGATCCAATAGTCGCCGACAAAAACTGAGGTTTGACCGATTACCCGTGGTAAAATGTGCATAGGCGGGATATTTTCACAGCATGATTTGGATCGTTATCATAGCTTTTTTCATCGGCCTGCTGATCTGGATATTATTTGGGCCGGTAATCCTCTTTCTGGATACCGAAACCAACCGTTATCACCTGTTCCTTCCGGGAATATTCAAAGCAGCCGTGGTTCCGGCAGAGGGACTCTTTCGTATCCGGGTCTGGATTTTTTTCATCCCCTTTGCATTCAATCCTTTTGCAATTGGAAGGCGAAAAAACAGGATAAAAGATGAGCGGCCGGAAGGGAGAAAGGGGCTGAAGCGAAGGTCGAACAACATCCAGGTGTTAATGGAAGCGATCCGCTCATTCCGGATCAGGAAATTGCACCTGGATCTTGATACGGATGATTTCATTCTGAATGCCTGGCTGGTCCCTGTTTTTTCTGTGGTTAACACAGGCAACATCCGGTTGGGGGTGAATTTTGAAGGGAACGTATCCATGGTCCTTGACCTGAGAACCAGGTTGGGTTCCCTGCTGTGGATTTTTATCAGAAACAAATATAAATCTTTCTTTAACCTTTAAATTTTATAGAAATGGAATTAAAAATTGACGAATTACTGGACAAAATCTCCGAACATGTGAAAAGTATGGCAAATACGGAAACCGTGGTGGGAGAAGAATTTAAAATCGGGGAATTTACATGCAAGCCTGTCATTAAGCTGGGAACCGGATTTGGCAGCGGTGCAGGTACGGGTGATGACCCCAAGGCTAAGTGTAAAGGCACGGGTGGAGGAGCAGGCGCTGGCATAGGGATCGTTCCCCTGGGATTTCTTACCTCGAGGGGGAATGAGATCTCATTTATCCCGGTTGACAAAAAAACAGCCCTTTCAACCCTCTTTGAAAAAGTGCCCGACCTGGTGGAGAAAATGGCGGAAATGAAAACGAAGAAGGAAGAGGAAGGAGAGAAAAAAGAAGGGAAGAAGTAAACATTGCGGTTGAAGCCACTCCACATTGCTTAAAGCCCCTGTCGATTGACGATCTGCAGGGGCTTTTTGCGTTTGGTTGACGATTTTGGTGACGGTTTTGAAAATCGGCAGAGCGTTGATGATCAGTTAGCTGGACTAATCTTGTGGATTCTCTACTTCGATGATGTATTGTTCGAGATTTGCTAGATCTTTATTGATCTGATCCAGATCTACTTGATTGGGATCAAACTCAGATCCATACCATTCGATATATGAGTCTCGCTCAGGATGTGATTTGTCATTCATGATCTCCAGGAACTCTTCAAATCCATAACAAATGCTGAGCTTATTGTGGCTGTTTATTTTTTTGAAAAACATAATTGAAATAAACATATTTACGGGAAACAAATTGGTTGTAAGTTTCAGAACCGATGGTTCCTGCAAAATTCAGTGCAGTTTTATGCAAGAATCGGGGAGTTAAATTTTCCACTAATTTTCTTTTTCGCCCATCATCTAATTCTAATGCAGCAACAATTTGTTGGGTAATGAATTCTTCTTTTAACAGTAACATTCCAGACGATTGCAATTCTTTTTGTAAAAAGGGGATTTCAGAATCGTACCGAAAATCTGCAAACAAAAAATATCCATCAAGACGTAATATGCGGTAAATTTCCCTTAAAAATATATTCATATCGGGATATCGGTGAGAAGATTCTAAATTTATTACTACATCACAAGTATTATTACCCAATGGTATTTTTTGAGCATCACCTTGTAAAAATGATAATCCATTTATTGCATAATGCCGGTTACAAAAAACTATGGCGTGTTTATCCAGATCTATCCCAATAGCAGAATTAGGCGAGTAATACTTATTGATATATTCCAATCCTCCTCCTCTTCCACAACCTATCTCAGTAATATCTTTATTTTCCAAATCGATAGCACTCACCAATCTGTGATATAACTGAATAGAATAACGATTACATTCATCTTGTGTTTTTAACATAATTGTAGGATTTGTATCGGCATATCCAAAATTCATAAATAAAATATTCGCATTTTTGTCTATTTTATTTACGTACCAATACCAAACTCTGAACAACCAATCTCGAAAATTACTCTTCATTTTCATTTTTGATCAGAAAAGATTATTTGCCGGATTATGTTCCAAGTCGTATACATACCTTCGTACTTTATCCGCCCAATTCCAATGTGAAATAGTCTTGTCAAATTTTTGATAGGGTATGAGTTTACCTATTTTAACCTTTATGGTTTTATTTCTTTTTCTGAACATCTCACGGGGCAAAAGGATTAACTCAATATTGGTTTTGATTCCTAGTAATCTCCTCACTAAACTTATACAATAAAAAAGACTTGAGTTACGGCCATAAATATAAAATGGTACAATGTCTCGCTTAAATGAAATCGCTTTAGTTATAAAACTTTTTTGCCATTGGCAATCTTGGA
>CAZVLG010000021.1:0-1704 GCA_964627835.1 uncultured Bacteroides sp. | reverse complement strand
TTCCCAACCTGGTGGGCATCCTGATTTTGAGTCCCGAGATAAAACGCACCATCAAAAAGTACTGGGTCGATTTCCGCAGGGAATGGCCGGGGGTGAAACTGCCGGAATAAAATCACATTCTTTCCTGCAGTACGATGTTCTCCACGTGGAAGGTGTGCGGGAACATGTCCACCGGCTGGACTTCCCGGATGCGGTATTTTTCGCTGAGCATCTGAAGGGCCCTTGCTTGGGTGGCCGGGTTGCAGCTTACGTAAACGATCCTCCCGGGAAGGGTTTCCAGGATGGACGGGACCACGTCCTCGTGCATGCCAGCCCGTGGTAAAACTGCCTGACTACGCACATACACGCGGTATCATCAAATGTTGATTTCAGCTTGATTTTTTTGTATATTTGATGGTATTAGAGTAGAAAAGCAGTAACGATCATCCCTAAGAACATAGTAGGCATTACCAGGATTACGTATCTGCAATCATCAAAGTTAATGAAATGTACAGGTTTCATTTCCAGGTTTTTATTAAAACGCTGATAAACAACAGGCTGCTTACATTCATCAATATCTTCGGATTGTTGGCAGGGATTTTAGTGGCATTCATCGTATGGGCATTCGTATCACATGAACTGAGCTATGATCGTTCCTTTGAAAACAGGGACAGGGTCTACAGGGTCATCCGGAACTGGCAGGAAAGCGAGAAATTCAGTACAGATGTACCGGCCCCGCTGGCTGCATCCCTCAAGTCCGGGATACCGGATGTAGTAGCCACCACAAGGATGTACGAGAGCCATAACAATATCATCATAAAGGATGCTGAAGTCTTGCGGGCAGACCTTGTGGTGGTGGTGGATTCCCTGTTCTTCAGGGTATTCGGTTATGATTTATTGTCCGGCGACAAGGAAACCTGCCTGGCAGAGCCCAACAATGCCGTTATAAGCCTGTCGACAGCCAGGTTACTGTTCAACAGGGAAGTTGTGCTCGGTATGAATTTTAAGATTGAAAGCAGTGACCTTGGAATCGATGGGAAGATATTTGAAATTACAGGTGTTTACGAAGATTTCCCGGTAAAGAGTCATTTTCGCCCCGGAATAATGCTTTCATCTTCATCCTATCGGTTTTTGCAAAATCCCAGCCATTATAATCACTTTTTAACTACCTATGTTTTACTGGATGAGTTTAACCAAAGATCAGAGGTCGAGGAAATACTGCCCTCATTCATGGAATCATTTTATGGTCCGGAATATTACAGTTACAGCAGGAGTAAATACCTGTTGCAGCCCCTGAATGATATTCATCTGAATTCAAAAGTTTATGCTGCCGGCTATGAAACCCCTGAGGGCAATTATTTCAGCGTTCGGTTTTTCCCGGCCCTGGCCCTTTTTATTCTTATAATTTCCGTCATAAATTTTGTAAATCTCCACACCAGCCAGTCACTGGGCAGGAAAAAGGAGATCTGGGTGAAATATGTTCACGGTGCTAGATCCCGGCAGGAACTGGTTTTCTTTATCCTGGATTCCATCCTTCTTTTCCTGCTTGCTTATGTCCTTGCCTGCTGCCTGTTTGAGCTGCTTTTACCATCCATTGAATCCCTTGTCGGCAGAAAATTCGCCCGGGAGGACTTGTTTACTCCTTCAAGGATCCTGATCAGCCTGTTTGTCATTCTCTTCCTGGCATCGCTTTCCGGACTCTATCCGGCTCTGTCCCTTATTTCC
>CAZVLG010000020.1:0-3177 GCA_964627835.1 uncultured Bacteroides sp. | reverse complement strand
TCAGCAAATCAAGGTACTGTTGCTGGATCCGCCCACGGAAGGTTTCCATTTCTTTGTGTGGGACATCCATGAACCGTTTAATATAATCGACCAGCAGCATGTCGAGCTGATTGAGGATATTCAGGGAAACCACATAATCCGCCGTTATGCCTGCCATCGTAGACCGGCAGGCAATATCCAGAATGCTGCCGCCGCCCGATTCATCAGGTAAAGGATTTCGGGGCGGCTCCGGATTTCGGGTCAGTACCGGCACCCGGTTTGGTCCCGTCATTCAGTATTGCCCCGTCATTCGGGTTGGCCCCGGATTTCGGAGCGGTCCCAGGTTTTCCGGGGAAGCGTAATTTTTCGTACTCTTCCGACATCAGGTTTCTCACCCCGGCAAGCAGTTCCCTGACCGGTTTTCCCTCGAAGCTGCTGTAAGGGATTGGGTCCAGGACCCTGACACGGATCCTGGTAAACCCGGTCAGGATGGCTCCCTTTTTGGGAAGGGCCTTTGCCGTACCTTCAAGCAGGATGGGGATAATGTCTGCCCGGTTATCCAGGGCCATCCGGAAGGCTCCTTCCTTAAAAGGACCAAGGGATCCCCCCGGGTAGCGTGTGCCTTCGGGGAAGATCATGATCGAGTTTCCCTCTTCGATAAATTTCCGGGCCTTGTCCATCAATTTAACGAGGCTGTCTTTTTGTCCCCGGTCAATCTCCAGGTAGTCGTTCAGCCGCATCAGCCAACCGATGATGGGGAGGCGGAAATTTTCTTTCTTGGACACCCATTTAAAGGGGACAAACAGGAGGTAAAGGACAGGGATGTCGACCATGGACTGGTGGTTGGAGACCAGTATGCAGGGTTTCCTCCATGGGATTTTCCGGCGGCCCGATACGCGGACCCTCCATAGGGGATTGAACCAGATGTACCAGGATCCCCAGAAGCAGGACCATAGGTGCAGCACAACCAGGCGCCTGTCAAACCATCGTGTGATCAGCCAGAGCAGGGCTGCAATGGAGAAAAGAATTATAGAACTTATTAGGAAGAAGGTCCAGAGCAGGGAGGAGTATATGATCAGGCCGGCTTTTCTCATGGGGCTTGCATTTTCCTAGAAAAGTCCCTCCACAAAATTATCAATCCACTGCGGTTTCACAAGATTATCAGCAGCAATTATCGCCCGCAGGGAATCCGGATCGTGGTCTTTCCCCGCGAGAAGTCCCGCAAGGTTTTCCAGGCTGCCTGCAGGGGTTTGAAGGATGTCATCCAGGTCCCCAGAACCCTGGCCTGCCGGGCTCAGGCTGATGGTTTTTATCCGGCCCTTTTCAACCTCCAGCTCAGCCCTGAGTTTCAATTGTCCAAGAATGAATTCCCGTTCCAGGCGGTACCGGGGAGAATATCCGATGTTCCATTTCCAGAGGCTGTATTTTTCCCTGGCCAGGGTTTCGATCCAGTGTATTTCCGCCTGCCTGAACTCAACCCTTTCAGAACCTGGAAAAGCCCTTTGAATAAACCCGAGCAACTGTCTGCGAAATGCCGATATATCCATTTCCCGATCAAGAAAATCCCGGATGTTGGCGGTTCGGCTGCGCACGCTCTGCACGGCTTTGTCCTGGTAAAGGTCCGGGCTCGCATCCAGTGCCTGCCTTAAACCCTCCAGGTCTGATGAAAACAGAAGGGTGCCGTGGTGGAGCACCCGCTGGCGGTGGACATGTTCCGCGTTCCCGGAGATTTTCATCCCCCCGGCCAATATCTCGTTCCGCTCGCCGAAAGCAGCCGGAATTCCAAGTTCTTTAAGGAATTCCAGGATCGGAGTGGCGTACTGCCTGAAATTCACAAGTTTTCCTTTCTCCCCGTTCAGGATGAAGGAAAAGTTCAGGTTCCCCCTGTCATGCCATACAGTTCCGCCACCGGATATCCTCCGTATCACCGGTATGTTGTTCCGCCTGGTCCACGGAAGGTTAATCTCTGCCCATGCGTTCTGATGTTTGCCGATAATGATGGAAGGCCCGTCTATATAGAAGAATGCATAATCGTGGTCCGTCTCCTTTAGCAGGTACTCCTCTGCTGCAATATTAAAGCGGGGATCTTCCGAGGGAGAATCCAGGATCAGCATATTCATTCGCTTAGATTGAGGACCCGTATATGGATCATGATCTGGTAAACGCCCCATGCCAGGAGGATCCCGAGTATCGCCCCGCCCAGTATATCGCCCGGGAAATGCACTCCGAGGTAAATCCGGCTGTAGGATATGACTCCCGCCCAGAGGAGGATGCCGATCCAGTACCATCGCTTCCGGACCCACAAGGCGGTGAAAAATGCGACCGCGAAATGATTGGATGCATGGTTTGAAACAAAGCCGTATTGTCCGCCGCAATAATCGTTCACCAGATGGACCATTCCCGCAAGATGCGGCTGGTGGCAGGGCCGGAGCCTTTCGAATACTTCCTTGAAAAGGTGTACGCACGCCTGGTCGCTCATCGCCACCAGCAGGATGGACCCCAGCAGGATCCAGAGGGCTTTCCACCGGTACAAATAGCCAAGGTATCCCAGGATGAGAACATACAGCGGGATCCAGTTGGCTTTCCCGCTGACCCACCACATGACGGAATCCCAGAACTGGGAATGCATCCCGTTGAAAAACAGGAAAAGCTGCATATCCCAGTTATTGAGTGTTTCCAGCATGATTATTCGTTAAGTGCTTTCCAGATCCTGTCCTTTAGCGACAGTATCCCTTCGCCGCTGACCGATGAAATGAATTGCCAGGGTACTCCGGGCAGGTCCCCGCGGATCTCCTCCTTCAGTTCATCGTCGAGCAGATCGGCTTTTGATATCGCCAGTATCCGTTGTTTGTCAAGCAGTTCCGGGTTATACTTCTTTAATTCACTCAGGAGAACATTGTACTCCCGGTTTATGTCATCGCTGTCGGCAGGCACCATAAAAAGCAGGATGGAATTGCGCTCGATATGCCTCAGGAAGCGGATCCCGAGGCCTTTCCCTTCGCTGGCCCCTTCAATGATTCCCGGAATATCAGCCATGACAAAGGATTTATGATCGCGGTATTCAACAATGCCAAGGTTCGGCACCAGGGTAGTAAAGCGATAATCGGCGATCCTGGGCCTGGCTGCCGAAACGCTTGAAAGAAGGGTTGATTTCCCCGCATTGGGAAAGCCCACGAGTCCCACATCCGCCAGGATCTT
>CAZVLG010000019.1:0-1623 GCA_964627835.1 uncultured Bacteroides sp. | reverse complement strand
GCCGAGATTATAACCTCGATCCGGCCCTTCCTTCATTCCGGGAATTTCATCGTTACCGGGATCACCGTTGGCAAAACGGTCCGGCATAACCAGGTAGATGACATCGGAAGGATTGAATCCTTCCCGGCTTGCGGTCCCGGCTTCCCTTTTTTTCAGTTCGTATTCAATGGTGTGCAGGGTTTTATTTCCCTCTGCCAGGCTGATCTCGAATGTGCCCGGTTCAACATCCGGCTGGAGTTTAAGATCGACGAAAAGATAATTGGGGTTCTGGGGCGTATGGATTGCCATTACCTTAATTCCCGGATGATCGACCATCACGTTCGAGCAGCCGATATCCGCTCCATGGATCATAAGCTGGAGTGAGGGATTCTTCATGCCTGTCCACCAGAAAGGCGGCTCCACCCGGTCGACCTGGGCGGGCAACGGGTTGAAATAAACGAATACAATAAGGGTGCATAGCAACAGGGTCTGCTTCATGTTCTTATAATTTAATGCCAGTTGGGCGATCGCGGATCGCCAGGTCTCCTGGCGGATTTCATGCTGAGATATCAGCCGCTAAACCGGAAAAAAAAGAGGTTACCTCCGGCGTTCCGGTGATAACCTCTTTTAACCTATAGCTCAACCTAATTCTTAACTATGGTATATGTATAAATCGCCTCGCTCAGGTCCATGGTAATGGTGTAATTCCCGGCTTCGGCGATGGGAATGTTCGCCTTTTCCTGCGCAAGCCTGCCGTTTCCGAACTCGTCACCGTAATTGATGTCCCAGGCGTCGTTGGCACGGAACTTAATGTCACCGGCCACCAGGTCGGTGGTGATGGACCAGGTGTCGCTGACCGGGTCATAGGTCATGTTCTCGTCCGTATCCCAGCCTCCTGCAGTGGCTGATCCTATCAGTCCCCAGTCGGTAGCAGTAAAGGACGAGACCAGGTCATTCAGGTCGGCTTTCACCTGATAGTATACGGGGTACCCGGGTCCGGTCATAACCTTGATGTTATTTCCGCCCCAGTTGCCTATCTGCAGGGTTCCGGACTCACCGCTGGCATCCGGGTCGCCGATGGTGTTATCCTCTTCCCACGCGGGCACCTGCGTGAATTTCAACCATGTCGTATCTTCATTGAAATACAGGTAACCCTCGTATTTGCCGTCATCCTTGAGCGAATAGATCTTGGTGAATTCATTGGCTGCATCCCATTCGCCCCATCCCAGGGAAGCATCCCAGACATCCTGGTAGGAGCCGGGGACGTAGAGGGATGGATAGATAATGATCTTCTCGAAGGGAGTGATGGTCAAAGTTATGGCAGAGGAGTGAAGCGTATCCACGTCCTTGTGCACCGCCGCACTCACCCTGAATTCATAGTCCGCGGCGATATCGGCAATGGCCCCTGCGGTCATGAGCTTGTTGTTCATTTCTCCGACCGTAACAGGCAGGGCCAGGTTGGTCCTGATGCCAGCGATCTTGGGATCGGCAAACGAATTGCCGGCTTCGTCGAATTCCACCGTGTAGCTGGTTGCGGCCAGGAAACCGAAATCGGCCTTCGACCACGCAAAAGTGAGGAATGTTTCGTCCTCGTCTGCTTCGGTGAAGACATAGCTGCCGTCCGTGTTGCTCAGGGCAGGCGCA
>CAZVLG010000018.1:0-10128 GCA_964627835.1 uncultured Bacteroides sp. | reverse complement strand
TTTTTCACGGTGGTTTGATACAATCCCAGATCCGCGCTTTCCAGGCGATCGATATAATTATCGTGGGGACCCCTTCCCAGGTAGGTCACCTGTTCAAACCGTTCCGGGATCCTGGTCTGCATTCCCACCCGGGGGATCACCGGAAGGTCAGTATCCGGGTCCAGGACCATCATAATATGGATCCAGCCGTTCGGGTAGAAATCCTGCCTGAGGCTGATCGATCCTTTCCCATCCGGCAGCTCTCCGCGGCTGATGAAACTAAGTCCCCCGGACGCATGGTCCTCGATCCGGACTTCCCCCATGGTCAGTCCCCCGGCGGCAGTCCTCCAGTAAGCGAGCTTATCCTGTGTTTTCCATCCCCTCCAGTCGTTGTCGGTCTGGGGCCGCCAGAAGTTCGGTTTCAGCTCGGAAGAGATCAGTTCTTTGTCATCCACCGTGAGTTGGGCAAGAAAGCCTGTGGGAGCGATCCTTGCCCGGAACCGCTCGCCGGTCACCAGGTATCCCTCACCATTGTCTTCCAGCCGGAGGGGGGATCCGCCCGGTTCCTGCATTACGACCTGTCCCTTTGGTCCCACGGCCCTGAACTGGGCTTCTGCAACCGCATGTCCTTTCGGGGCCCAGGTCTCATCCGATTTCAGGCAGAGCTTTACATTCAGGAATACCTCCCCACCGGGCAGTTCCGGATGGATGTCCTCCAGGGGCAGTCCGGCTTCCCAGCTTTCACCGGGTGCGGCATTCAGGGAGGCAAGGCTTCCCTCTGACAGAAGGATGCCGTCCTCCCGGACCTTCCACTCCAGGGTGTATTTATCCAGGTTTGTAAAATCGTGGAGGTTGGTCAGGCGGACCCGGTTATCGGGTTTCCCGAGGAATTCGATGCGGACCGGCTGCATGACCCTTTTTGCTTCCAGGATGGCAGGTTTGGCCCGGCGGTCAGCGGACACGATTCCGTTGATGCAGAAGTTCCCGTCGTTGATCACATCCCCGAAATCACCCCCGTAGGCGAAATATTTCCGTCCCTGGTCATCGGTTTTATAAATGCCCTGATCTATGAAATCCCAGATAAATCCGCCTGCGATCCTTTTTTCCCTGCGGATCAGGTCCCAGTACTCCCTGAAATTTCCCAGGGAATTACCCATGGCATGTGCGTACTCGCACATCATGACCGGCCGGCTGGTGGGTTCGGCGTGGACCAGGCTTTCCAGCATGTCCGGGGTCGGGTACATGCGGCTTACCAGGTCGACATACACGGCATCCTGTGGATTGGCCAGTCCCCTCTGGGAGCCCCGGTCAAGGGCTTCCGGGTCTCCGGGCTGGATGTAGTCCGGGTGGGTATGGTCCCCCTGAGCGCATTCGTAATGGAGCAGTCGTGTAATGTCGAAATCCTGTATCCAGAGGGCCATGGCGGCATGGTTGGGACCCCTGCCGGCTTCGTTCCCCAGCGACCAGATGATGACGGATGGATGGTTCTTGTCCCGCTCCACCATACGGATCCCCCTCTCCAGCATGGCATAGGACCATTCGGGCTGGTTGGAGAACCATCCCCCCAGTGCATGGGTTTCCAGGTTGGCCTCATCGATTACGTAAAGTCCGTATCGATCGCAGAGCTCGCAGAAGTATGGGTGGTTGGGATAATGGGAGGTGCGGACCGCGTTGAAGTTATGGGTTTTCATCAGCATCACATCGGCCAGCATTTCTTCACGGGTCACGGTCTTTCCTCCCGTCGGGGAATGATCGTGCCTGTTGACCCCGTAAAGGGTTACGGGCACCCCGTTGATAAGGATCTCTCCATCCTTGCTGCTTTCAACGGAACGGAATCCGATCCTGGTGCTCCGCATATCGACGGTCTCTCCCCGTGGTGATTTCAGGCTTAGAACAAGGGTATACAGCACCGGGGTTTCCGCTGTCCATTTAAGGGGATTTTCAATCCTGGCTTCCAGCAGGCCGAAACGCACATTGTCAAGTCGCGGGTAGCGCTCATGGATGATGGCCCCTGCAGGGATGGACACCGGGCCATCCAGGACCGCCTTTCCATCCGGATCGTAAAGCATGGCCTCGACGGTATGGTCGTCGATGTTCTCACCCGAGGTGTTTACGATCTCGGGCCGAATGCGCAGGGTGGCATCCCGGTACTCCTGGTCAAGGATGGTTTGTGCAAAAAAGTCATTGATCCTGCTGCGCGGCTCGGCCAGCAGCAAAACATCGCGGTGGATCCCACTCATCCTCCAGTGATCCTGGTCTTCCAGGTACGATCCGTCGCACCAGCGGTAGACCCTGAGCGAGATCCGGTTTTCCCCCGGCTTTACATAGGGCGTAATATCGAATTCTGCCGGAAGGCGGCTTCCCTGGCTGTATCCCACTTTCTGGCCATTGATCCAGAGATAGAAGGCCGAGCTGACCCCCCCGAAGTGAAGAATGATGTTCATGTCCTCCCATTGGGCAGGAAGCATAAAGCTGCGCTGGTAGGACCCCACCGGGTTGTTGTCAGGGGGAAGGAATGGAGGGTTCACCGGCAGGAAGGGGTACTGGACATTCGCATAAATGGGTATCCCGAATCCCTGCATTTCCCAATTCGAGGGTACCTGGATATCGTCCCATTCCTTCATGTCCCGGGTCCAGAAATCCTCCGGCGCTTCGGATGGGACCGGCACATAATGGAATTTCCAGGTACCGTTCAGCGAAAGGACCCGCTCACTTTTTTCCGGTGCACAGCTCAGTGCGGATGGAAGGTCCATAAATGAATAACTGGTCGCGCGGGCCGGCATTTTATTGATCTGGGTGATCCTGGGATTCTCCCAGTCATTGGACTGGCTGTTTGTCGTACCTGCCTGCAGCAGTACCGGAACGATCAGGAAAATAAGTCTTTTCATAAACTGTCGATAGATTAGGATGTTCTAAGTTTAATTCTCCGTGTTGACTGTATCCACGGGAATAAGCCGGACCGGCCCTTCCAGCCCCGACATGCTGACCTCCCAGCCGGATGCATCAAAGGGCCTGTAGAGGATATTGACGAAATTGATCTCGTGGAAAATCCTCCATGGGATTTCCTGCCGGTCCATGTACCGGATCCGGTTGGCCATCAGGTTCGCCACCTCGATCTTCAGGGTGTTTTCCCCTTCCTTCAGGTATTTCCCGGCCTTTATTTCGAAGGGTACGCTCCACAAAATACCCAGGTCGCTCCCGTTCAGCCATACCCGCGCGCTTGAATGGACCTGTCCCAGGTCAAGAAGATATTCATCGGCCGAAAGCTCCGGCATGTTGAATTTAAGTGCATATTCGGCCGTGCCGGAAAAATCAAGCATGGCTGAATCACCCAGTGCGGTCCACGGCAGCAATTCCTCCAGTTCCATTGCCCGGGGCAAAGAGGGTCCACCTCCGGTGAATTTCAGATCCCATGTTCCCGTAAGTTCGACGGGGGCGTGCCTCTGTTCCTCGTAGGCCCATGCTCCGGCTCCGGATTTCCCGGAAGTGAAGGTCCTCAGGAAAACAGATTCCCCGGGCTGCAGCTGTACCCTCACCCTCACCCCGTCGTTCCCCGTTTCCATGGCAGCCTTTCCGAAACGGCCATCCTGCGGATCCAGGATCAGAACGGTTTGAGCCGGGGACCGAAGGGGGATCATGGCGTCTACGGCCGTGGAATCATGGTTGACCAGGTAATAAAACGTACCGTCATCCATGGCCCGTCGGGTGAAATTCAGCCCGTACTCCCGGATCTGTTCTCCCTGAACCCCGGAATAGGCCAGTGCCTTTTCAATCTCCCCGCACAACAGGATGCTGCCTTTGCCGGTCCTGCATTCCCGTATGCCCCCGCCGGCATCCTCGAATCGAAGATTTTCCAGGATCTCATTGAGTTTATTCCTTCGTATTTCGAGATCATTCATTCCGGGAATGTCACCCGGCAGTTCCTGGAATACCACCGTGCAGCCGGCTTCGGCAAGTGCGATAGCTTTCTCCAGGCTTGAAAGGGGCATGAACCTGCAGGCAGGTATCACGAGGACTTCGTAGGCCATGCTTCCGCTGGCGGTAAGCAGGCATCCCTTTTCTGCCCCGGCTTCCTGCAGCAGGGCATCCGAAATGAAATCGTAGGAATACCCGGCTCCGGCCATCCGTTCAATGCCCGGGTAATGCAGCCATTCCCTTATGCCATGAACGGTCAGCTGTTTTTCGAGTCCCTCGCCATCATGCCAGATATCAAAAACCGGCCAGTAGACCAGGATTTCGTTGTCCGGCTTCCCGCTTTGGAGGACGGACTGGCAGCGGGTGATATAGCGGTTCAATCCCTCGAGGTGGGGCCAGAAACTGTTGGTGGGACCAAAATGTACCGAGGCGTAGAACAACCATCCGGGCCAGGGGGCATCGTCCGGGGAGTAGGTGGTTCCATGGTAGAAAACATGGTTGATGCCGGCCAGGAATGCTTCCTCAACCTCCGGCTTGCACTGGGAAAGGGCCACATTGAAATGCTCCCCGAGCCATGTGAAGGTCTCGTTTGAGATCCTTGGCTTGCCGGTGACATGTGCTGCGGAGGTGGCCAGTTTCAGCATCATGGGATTCGGTTCCACGTTCCGTGTGTCGTCCTCATTTACGGGCAGTCCGGGTATATCGAAGTTCCGGTGGCCGAATATCTCGCATTCCGGTATATCCACCGCAGCATACAGGTCGATCAGGTTGCCCGGGGAACCGTGCGCCTGGTTGCGGGTCATTCCCCCCATCTCATGGCTCCAGCGGGTCCATGGCAGGGTGAAATTTTCCAGCAGCAGCCCGGACATGGTCTGCCGGTAATCGCACTTCAGGCGTGCCGTCATTTCGTCTTCCGAGCCCGTGATAAGTTCCCTGAGGTATTCCCTTAGGTCATATCCCCTTCTGGCAAGGAACTCATCGAAAAACCCCGGTGACCAGCTTGCACGGTATACCTCGTAGCTGTCATTAAAGAAGCAGCGTACTCCCTGGTATCCCTCGAAGGCCTCGTCAAACCTTTTCAGGTAAGCGTCCAGTGCAGGCTCGGAGAAATGGTTCATGGTAAACCCCCGTCCCCCGGGTGCAGCCCTCTTTACCTGTTGACGTGTCTTGCCGCAAAATGCTGCCCAAAGCTCCCATGTTCCATTTTCGGGCACCCAGTCCAGCGTTCCGTCCGGTCCGACCCGCTCCGTCAGGTCCAGGATCTCCCCGCTTTCCGAGAAGGCCATCAAAGCTTCCAGGCTGGCCCCCAATTCCTGCTGGCTGGGATCCCGGGGCCGGATCTTCTCGATAAGCGGTTTATTGCCTGTAAGGTCATATTTCTGGACGATCAGCATGCTTGCAGCATATTCCGGAGTGATCTGGGGCCCGCCGAAAGGCCATCCCGTTCCCAGGTTCATATCCACTCCCATTCCCAGCCGGTCCGCCTCTGAGACGGTTGTTTTCAGCATTTCCATCCATCCGGCGGACAGAAATTCCAGGTAACGGTCTTCGTACCCTTTCGCCCCGTATATCGGGGTGATCTCCACGCCTCCGATGCCGGTTCCCCCGTATTCTGCAAGCAGGGCAACGAGGTTTTCGCGGTCAACCGCAGATCCCATCCACCACCACCGTGTCCATGGTTTGGTCTCGCTCGTGATTTCAGGCCAGGGGTCATTTTTCTTTTGAGGGTTCATGCAGGAAACGGTTAGGGTTAGCAGCAGGACTGCCAGGATCACTGCGTTGGCAATGCGGTTCATGGGTCAGGATTTTCAGTTTCGCTAAATCAGGAAACAAAATACGAATTATGTTGCATAATCGGATACGCCAGATTGATTACCTTTAAAACCTGATAACCTAAATACTCATTCGGATGAAACAGAACAGAAGGGGACCTGCATTCCGGGTCCTGACAGGCATTATTTTATCCCTGGTCCTTGCCGCATGTGCGGATACTGGGAAAAGCGACCTGGTCAAAAGGCTGGAATCCATTTTCTACGATCCTTCCTTTGCGAAGATACCGGACCGTACATTCACTGTATCGGACTACGGCGCGGCCGGGGACGGCATCACCCTCAACACCAGATCCATACAGCAGGCCATCGATGCGGCATCGGAGGCCGGCGGGGGCGTGGTCACCTTCCCTGAAGGTGTTTACCTTTCCGGTGCCCTTTTCGTCAAATCGAATGTGGAGCTGCGCATCGATGAGGGGGTGGTGATCCGGGCAGTCCAGGATGACGCAGCCTATCCCGATGTGTGGACCCGCATTGCCGGGATCGAAATGTACTGGCCCGCCGCCCTGATCAATATCTACGAACAGAAAAACGTTCGGATCACCGGCAAGGGGGTGATCGACGGCAACGGAAAATACTGGTGGGACAAGTTCTGGGGCGATCCGCCCCGCAGCGGGGGGATGTGGACCGATTACAACGCCCGCGGCATCCGCTGGGCCGTTGATTACGACTGCAAACGGGTCCGTGCGGTCGTGGCCTACGGATCGGAAGATGTATTGCTGAAGGATTTCACCGTCAGGCGCTCGGGATTCTGGACGATCACCATGACCTATTGCAGCCGGGTGCATGTGGACGGGGTGGTGATCCGGAACAACATCGGAGGTTTTGGTCCCAGTTCGGACGGGATCAATACGGATTCCTCGAGTGATATCCTGGTTGAGAACTGTGACATCGACTGCAACGACGACAATCTCTGCATTAAATCCGGAAGGGATGCCGACGGCCTCAGGGTCAACCGGCCGGCCGAGAACATCGTGTACAGGAACTCGGTCACCCGCTCCGGGCACGGACTGTTTACCCTGGGCAGCGAAACCTCGGGAGGGATGCGCAACATCGAAGTGTACGGACTGAAAGCCATCGGGACGAACATCGGGATCCGTTTCAAATCCGCCAAGGTAAGGGGCGGGGTTATTGAGAACATCTGGTTCCACAACATTGAAATGGACAAGGTAAATTTCCCCTTCCATTTCGAACTGAACTGGTACCCGGCCTACAGCTACCCGGTTATCCCCGAAAGCATTCCCCGTGATTCCATACCTGAACACTGGATCGTCATGACCACCCCGGTAATGCCTCCCGAAAAGGGCATCCCTGATTTTCACGACCTGATCATCAGCGATGTGACTGTGAAGAACGCCAGGAGGGCATTCCATGTGAATGCCTATGAGGAAATCCCGATCCGGAACGTGGCATGGAAGAATGTCAGCATTTCGGCGGAGGAGGCGGGTTTTATTAATCATGCGAGGGACTGGACCATGCAGAATGTCAGCCTTTCTGTTCCGGATAACGGGCAGATTGAGCTTACGAACTGTGTGAATGTTGAAGTCCCCGAATATGCCGCCATGCCGGAAACCAGTAATACGCCGGCAGCCAGGACCGGGGAACTCAGGACCCTGCTCGACAGCCTGGGATCCGGTGGCCAGACAGCAGTCATTACGGCACTGGACGGGAGAAACAACATCATCCTCAGCGGGGACACCCTGTATTCCGATACCATCCGGGTGATACTCATCCCCGGAGAGGATACGGCTTTCAGGTTTTTCGAACCGATGGGGGACGGATTTTACATCACCCCGGTAAACATCTCCATGGAGGGGTCGGGACGAGGGTTCTCGATTTCGGGCGAACGGACCCATTACTGGGAATTCTTTGCCCTGCTCCAAAGCAGGCCGGAAGATGTCCGGGGCGCCGATGCCTGGTATTATGACGCAGAAACCCACTGGCTCATCGTTAAAAAGGAAGGCAACGGGTTCGATCTTCAGGTCACCCCGAATCCTTAGAACCGGATGTGCATTTTAGAGGATCCATTTAATACATACCGTAAAAATGAGAATCAAAAGATTGAAGCAAAACAAACCCGGGTTCCTGAAATACCTGCTTAAACTTGCCTTTCTTATGTCGCTTTGCATTACGTACTTCCCCGTATGGGCCCAGGACACCATCACGGATGATGAGATCCTTGTTCTTTACGAGGGACTCCGGCTTTCGGATGTCTGCGATGCGATGGATATGGCGGGGCTTCCTGATGTGGGACTCATGGCTCCCGATATAGAACCCCTCTGGAGAGACCTGGAGAAATTCAGCCATATCATCTGCGGGATTGCTGTGACCGCCAGGTATGTGCCGACCAACCGGATTATTAAAAATCCCATGTCACCGGATGAATTCAGGGCCATGGAAACGGAATGGTACGCAGGCATATCCAGCGAGCCCTTCGTGGACCATCTCAGGGAAGGATCCATCGTGGTCCTCGATGTGGAAGCTGGGGCCGATGTAGGATCGGTGGGATCCCTGAATTCTCTCTACTGGAAAAGCAAGGGGGCCCGTGGGATCGTTTCCGACGGCGGTATCCGGGATACGGATGAAATCATCAAGGAAGGGATCCCGGTATATCTGGATTACCGGAACCGGGGGCGGAGAATACGGCCCGGCCGGAACGAGATCGAATCCTTCAACCAGCCCGTCAGCGTCGGGGGAGTACTGGTCCGTGCCGGGGATGTCGTCGTAGCCGACGGGGACGGCGTGGTGGTGGTTCCACGCGAACATGCCAGGCAGGTAGCCGGGTATGCCCGTGAGATACTCTCCGCGGATAAGGAAAAAAGGCTGAATCTTTATAAGAGCCTCGGAATGCCGCTTGACCGGACGGTTACCGGGAACTAACCCTCATGCCATGGCTGGGTTCAACATGAAGTACGTGCTCGGGATCTCCCTGATCTCGGCGCTGGGGGGATTTCTTTTCGGGTACGACTGGGTGGTGATCGGAGGGGCCAAGCTTTTCTATGAGCGGTATTTCGAAATCACGCAGATCCCCGGCCTTCAGGGACTGGCAATGAGCTCGGCCCTGATCGGCTGCATACCCGGGGCCCTGGTTTCCGGGTGGATCAGCAACCGCTACGGCAGGAAGAACAGCCTCCTGCTGGCTGCCTTTCTTTTTACGCTGACCGCCCTTGGCGTCGGCTTTTCCCGGACATTCGAGGCCTTCATGGTTTTCCGGATCATCGGCGGCATGGGGATCGGCATTGCAGCTGCCGTCTCCCCCATGTACATCTCGGAAGTGGCCCCGGCCCTTTACAGGGGACGCCTGGTCTCCCTGAACCAGCTCAATATCGTGATGGGCATACTCGCGGCCCAGGTGGTCAATTACCTGATCGCCCAGGCGGTGCCCGAAGGGGCATCGGATGAGATGATCCGCTATTCCTGGAACGGGCAGATAGGCTGGCGCTGGATGTTCTGGGCGGGAGCCGCCCCTGCCGGCCTGTTTTTCATTCTTGCATTCCTGGTACCCGAAAGTCCCCGCTGGCTCGCAAAGACCTCCAGGACGGACCGGTCCTTCCGGGTCTTAAAAAGGATCGGAGGAGAGGCATATGCCCTTCGGGAGAGGAAAGAGATCGTCTCTACCCTGGAAGGGACTTCAGGCAGGATGGAATTCAGGGCACTCCGTTCCCCCCGGCTCCGCCCCATTCTGATTACCGGGATCGTCCTGGCCATGTTCCAGCAATGGTGCGGGATCAACATTGTATTCAATTATGCCGAGGAGGTCTTTTCGGCAGCCGGATTCGGCGTGAGCGATATTCTGTTCAACATCATCGTCACCGGGGCCATAAACCTTGTGTTTACCCTGGTTGCCATGCGGACGGTCGACAGGTGGGGAAGGAAAAAGCTCATGATGCTTGGGGCCGGGGGACTCGCCGGCACTTACCTGGCGCTCGGGGCCGGATACTATTTCGGCCTCAAGGGAGCAGCGGTTCTCATCATCGTCCTGGTGGCCATTGCCGTGTATGCCATGTCGCTTGCACCCGTAACCTGGGTCGTGCTGTCTGAAATATTCCCCAACCGGGTCCGGGGCACTGCCATGGCCCTGGCGACGACCATGCTCTGGCTGGCCAGTTCAATCCTGGTGATTACCTTCCCTTACTTGAACCATTCCCTGAATACCTACGGGACCTTCTGGCTCTATTCGGGGATCTGCGCGGCCGGGTTCCTCTTCATCCTGCTGAGACTTCCGGAAACGAAGGGCCGGACCCTGGAGGAGATCGAAATGGAAGTCGCCGGGACGCCAGGCGGGCGGGACAGGTGATTATAGCCGCATCCTCTGGGGAAGGATCTGGCTGAATTGTTACCTTAGTAATGTGATTTAAAGAACCCCGAACATGACCATCTTCAGAAAGCTGCTGAAACGTATGAG
>CAZVLG010000017.1:0-10038 GCA_964627835.1 uncultured Bacteroides sp. | reverse complement strand
GTATTCAAGGACTATTTCATCGCCTTTGCCGAAGCACATCCGGGTCCGAAGCTGCCCCTGGTCCTGAACCGAGAAAAAGATTATTCAGGTGCCAGCCAGATATTAAGGAGGGAAGCTTCCCTGGATAACGACTCCCTCAGGGAGCTTGTTATGGTCAAGGGACTCTATGATGGCTTTTACGACGGTAAAAACATCCCCTCCTCCATGATACAACTTCTGGATTCTCTGAGATATCACAGCTCCCTGGACATCCACAAACAGGCCGTGGAGGATATCATGCTTGAATTCACCCGCTTACTGCCGGGGTATCAGCCGCCGGACTTTGTGCTGTACAGGTCAGACAGCACCCTTGTGCACCTTACCGATTTCCGGGGCGAGTATGTCTACCTGAATTTCTGTAACTCATTCGGCTATTACTGCGTGCGTGAATACGAATACCTGCGCATCCTTCACCAGAGGATGCAGGACAAAATCAGGATTGTGACCATCCTGGTGGACGATAGTTTCAAGAACATGATAGAGCTGGTTGAAAGCAATAACTACCCCTGGACATTCCTGCACTTCTCAAACCAGCCTGATATCCTGGATGATTACGATATCCGTGCTTATCCGGCTTATTTCCTGATCGGGCCCGAGGGCAAGCTGATCCTGTCACCTGCACCCTCCCCCGTCGAAAACTTTGAATCGACATTTCTGCGGATCTACTCGAATCAGTGATCCTTTGCCGGCAAGATCCCCGGTAAATGCTAAATTGCCTCCTTGATGACTTCTAGAATGGAGAGATATGTGTTGCCGAGAACCTCATCCAGCCCGGAAGGCCTTACCCAGCGAACCTCGCTGATGTCTTCCTTTACGAGTGGAACGGGCTTGGATTTGCCGGCATACAGCATGGAGAACCAGTCGGTCTTCTTCAGGATGTAAGTTCCCGGTTCACCATAGATATGGTAGGTCGATGTAATAAAATCCCGGATTTTAATTCCCTTGAGACCGCATTCCTCCTCCACCTCCCTGATGGCAGTCTGTTCAATGGTCTCTCCCTCTTCTGCTTTGCCCTTCGGCAGGTCCCACTTCCCGCGTCTGAAAATCACCAGGATCTCACCTCCCGGGTTCCTTACCAGTCCCCCGCCAGCGTTAATAACCTTAAAGCACTGGCTGAATGTACGTAGAAGGGCTTCCTGGTTGTCGTGGAAAATGTAAAGGTTGCCTTCCTTGTCCGGTTCAAGGAATTGCCTGACCTGCGGCTTAAGATCCGTAATGTTCTCAAATGCACAAACATAATCCTTCCCGACTCTGGTCATATCAGGAAGGGAGTCGTCGAGAAAGATGGTACGGTCGTTGAAAAAAACTTTATACATTTGCTATATGGAGACTTCCAGGAGATTAGCCTCGTATTTATTACAAAGTAAAGCAATTATCATAGATCCTGCAAGCCCTTTCCAATGGGCATCCGGATGGCTTTCACCCATTTATTGTGATAACCGCAAAACCCTCTCACACCCAGAGATAAGGAGCTTTATAAGGGAGGCTTTTATCCATATGATCCGCGAGCATTTCAGGACCACGGACATAATTGCAGGCGTTGCCACCGGGGCCATTGCCCATGCAGCTCTCGTTGCCGAAGGAATGGGGCTTCCCCTGCTCTACGTGCGATCCTCCGAGAAATCCCACGGCCTCGGGAACCAGATCGAAGGAGACATTCGCATGGGTACAAAAGCAGTTGTCGTTGAGGATCTTATTTCGACCGGGGGCAGCAGTCTCAACGCCGTTTCAGTCCTCCAGGAAGCCGGCCTCGAGGTACTGGGCATGACGGCCATCTTTACCTACGGTTTCAGCATTGCCACGGAGAACTTCAGGAAAGCCGGGGTCCCCCTGCATACACTGGGCAATTACCAGGACCTGATCAAGGAGGCGGCAGAAACAGGTTATGTGAAACCCGGAGAACTGGACGCACTTGAACAATGGAGGCAGAATCCGGCCGCATGGAGAACAAAAAGCCCGTAACATGTTGAGAATCGAAAGCAAAACAGGTGTCATAAAGCATCCCGCCGAGAAGATCTACGACTACATCTCCAACTTTGACAACTTCCGGTCGCTCATGCCGGAGGACAAGGTAAAGGATTTTGAATCGTCCGGAGATTCCTGCAGGTTTACGGTAGAAGGGCTCGGGCAGGCCGGATTGAAAATTGTGGAAAAGGAGCCGCCCAAACTGATCAAGATAAGCAGCGACGAACAGACCTCCTTTGATTTCCTGCTGTGGATTCAGATCAAGGAAGTCAATCCTGCTGATTCAAGGATCAGGATTACGGCCGAAGTCAACCTGAATCCGCTTATGGCCAGCATGGTTAAGGGTCCCCTGAAGAAATTCGTGGATACCCTGGTCGAGCAGGCTGAAAAGCTTGATCCTGACAAGGCTGAAAAGCCTCCTGCCTGATTCCGGACCTTCAGCAATCACCGTATTCCACAAGAAATTTACTCTTCCCCGGCTGGTTGTCTCAAATATTCGATTTCCTTGAAACCAAAAGTCCGTATTCCCCCATCTGCCGGGCGAACTTCAAGTTCGCCTCCCGGTAAAACCCCGCAGATAACTCCTTTAAAAATGCCCTTCCCATCAGAAAATCGGGTTTCCTCTCCCAGGCGGTAGAGATTGCCCAGGTATGCATCCATGATCCGGGGTGCATTCCCCGTGAACAAAGCCTGGTACCATGATTCCATGGCAGACCTGAAGTCCTCAAGCAAGTTATTCCTGTCAAAATGGCACCCTTTTTCAATGGAAAGGGAAGTCGGGTCAGGAATTCCTGCCTTAAACTGCTTCTGGTTCACATTCAGCCCGATCCCGATCACAGAATGCATGATCTTACTCCCGCTTATGCTGTTCTCGATCAGTATCCCGCAAATCTTCCGCTCTCCGACCAGAATGTCGTTGGGCCATTTAATTAAGGCTCTAATATCTTGTTTATCAAGGATATCAACAAGCGAGAGCGATGCTATGCGTGAGAGGTGAAAAGCAGTTTCCACGGCAAGAAATTCGGGTTTTAACAGAATGCTGAACAGAAGATTCGCTCCACGGTCACTTACCCAGGTATTCCCCTGGTGTCCCTTCCCCCGGGTCTGGTATTCGGCACGGAGAACGGTTCCTTCCTCAAGGTTTTCCTGCTCCAGGAGACGCTGCATTTCCCGGTTGGTCGAATCGGTTTCCCCGTATTCCCTGGTATTCCGGCTTAATTTCCTGATCATCCAAATGATTCTTTTTATCCCCGTATCGGGGAAAACCTGAACAAAATCCCTTAAAATACGTTATTTATTAAAAAGATGCATCGTTCCCATTGGCATATCTTTTGATGCCTGCGATCAGGATGAGTCATTTAAATTCACTATTTTTGCGATAAATCAAGGGATGAAGAATAAGCAGGAGCCGGGCCCTGAATTGCTGGGGAAGACGATTATTAATTGCATTCAGGAAAAAAAGGGCCAGAACATTGTCCACATTGACCTCTCGAAAACAGACAATTCGGTCTGCGAGTTCTTTATCATAACCCAGGCGGATTCAAGCACGCAGGTAAGGGCAATTGCAAAGCACATCGAAGAAAGCACTAAAGCCCGGCATGGTATAAAGGCCCTTCATGCAGAAGGGTACGACAATGCACAATGGATCCTGCTTGATTACAACAGCATCGTGGTGCATGTCTTCCTGGATCACATCAGAGAATATTACAAACTGGAAGAACTTTGGGCTGATGCAGAGATTGAAATGATCCCTGAACCAGAAGCAGACTTTTAACTAGCAAGATGGCAGAACAGAACAAACAACCGAATAATACCCAGAAGCCGGATGATCGACCGGGCAAGGGAAACAATCCCAGGCCCAAGTTCAATGTATACTGGATTTACGGCATCATAGGACTTGCCATAATCGGCACTTATTTTATGCGTATGGGCAATGGTGCCGAGGAGATCACGCGCAGGCAGTTTGAAACAGAAATGCTTGCAGCGCATGATGTGGAAAAGATCATCATCGTCAACAAGGAGAAGGTTGAAGTATATATTAAGGAAGACCGGCTGGCATCGGGGAAATACAAGGATGCCAAGCGCAAGGGCTTTTCGCCAATGTCAGGTCAGGGCCCGCAGTATTATTTCACTATCGGTTCCGTGGATGTTTTTGAACAGCAGCTCCAGCAGGCAATGGAGGGATTCCCGGAATCCGATATAATTTCCGTAACCTATGAAACCCGAAGGAATGTTTTCGGGGAGATGATCGGCTGGCTCCTGCCCATTTTCCTGCTGGTAGCCGTCTGGCTGTTTATATTCCGCAGGATGAGCGGGGGACAGGGAAGCAGCGGTGCAGGCAACATCTTCAGCGTCGGGAAATCCAAAGCCAGGATTTTTGATAAAGATTCCCATGTAAAGATTGATTTTAAGGATGTTGCGGGACTCGAGGAAGCCAAACTGGAAATAAAGGAGATTGTTGATTTTCTTAAGAATCCGAAAAAATATACTGAACTGGGAGGGAAAATCCCAAAGGGAGCCCTTCTTGTAGGGCCGCCAGGCACCGGGAAAACCCTTCTGGCCAAGGCCGTTGCAGGAGAAGCAAACGTGCCATTCTTCTCTATTTCCGGGTCTGATTTTGTTGAAATGTTTGTCGGTGTCGGGGCCTCCAGGGTGAGGGACCTGTTCAAGCAGGCCAAGGAAAAGGCCCCCTGCATCGTATTTATTGATGAAATCGATGCCGTGGGAAGGTCCCGTGGAAAGAATCCTAACTTCGGGGCCAACGATGAAAGAGAAAATACCCTGAACCAGTTGCTCACGGAAATGGACGGATTTGATACCAATACGGGTGTGATCATCCTGGCCGCCACCAACCGTGCAGACATCCTTGACCGTGCATTGCTCCGGGCCGGAAGGTTTGACCGCCAGATCCATGTGGAGCTTCCCGACCTGAAAGAACGGAGGGAGATCTTCCTGGTGCATCTCCGCCCCCTTAAACTCCAGAAGAACCTTGACATCGATTTCCTTGCCAAGCAGACGCCGGGCTTCTCCGGTGCGGATATTGCCAATGTCTGCAACGAAGCGGCCCTGATTGCCGCGAGGAAGAATAAGAAAGCAGTGGAGAAGCAGGATTTCCTTGATGCTGTTGACAGGATTATCGGGGGACTTGAAAAGAAAAACAAGATCATCACCCTGGAGGAGAAGAAGACCATCGCCTATCATGAAGCCGGGCATGCCACGGTGAGCTGGCTGCTGGAACATGCAAATCCCCTGGTCAAGGTCACCATCATACCCAGGGGGAAAGCCCTCGGGGCCGCGTGGTACCTTCCCGAAGAGCGACAGATCACCACCACCGAACAAATGCTTGATGAGATGTGTTCGTCACTCGGCGGCAGGGCCTCCGAGGAGATCAACTTCGAGAAGATATCAACCGGCGCATTGAATGACCTGGAACGCGTTACAAAACAGGCTTATGCCATGGTATCCTATTTCGGCATGAGCGACAAGGTCGGGAACAAGAGCTTCTATGATTCCACAGGCCAGGCAGATTTCAACTTCAACAAACCCTATTCGGAAAAGACCGCTGAACTCATAGATGAGGAAGTTAACCGGTTCATCGAACAGCAGTACGAACGGGCTAAAAAAATACTCCGGGCGAACCTGGACGGTCTTGCCAAACTGGCCGGCCAGCTGCTTGAAAAGGAGGTGATCTTCAGCGAGGACCTCGAAAAGATTTTTGGTCCCCGCCCCTGGGCGAAAAAAGAACTGGCCGGAGAAAAGCCAAAGCCCAAACCGAAAAAAAGAAGTACCGCGGCAGGCCAGAAACCGCTTAATAAGCCCATTGATAAGCGAGCAAAAGAGGCGGGTCCCAAACTCGAAAAGCAAGAACAGAAGGAAGATACCCCCAGAAGCAAAACGGCATAAGTTTTCGCAGGACCAACCCACAAGTACGCTATGGAAAAAGGCTGGGTCATTGCCTATACCACCAACCAGTTGTACCAGGCTGAGATCTTGAAGGAAGTCCTGAAAGACCACGGCATCGAGGTGCAGGTAATCAATAAGATGGACAGTACCTACCGCACGTTTGGTGAGATCGAGGTGTACGTTCGGGATACGCATATCCTGAAAGCAAAGATGCTGGCCAGGGAATTTGAGGATAAAAAATAAGTGATATCCCGTGAAAGAAACCCTAACCAGATCATTGACCGGAATTGTCTTCATTGCCCTGATCATTCTTTCGCTGGTGCTGCATCCTGCCGCCTACCTGGTGTTATTCGGCCTGGCCTGTGCCGGGGCCTGGTTTGAAATTGCCCGTATGTTCCCCGATGTGATATCAGCGGTGCTGAAAGTCCTCATTGCCTTCATGCTCTGCGGCAGCTTTGTTCTGGTGTATTTTATAGCAGGCCGGTACCTGCCCTCCATCTGGATGCTTCTTCCTCCGGTTCTGACAATAGTGCTCCTGTTCATGCTGTATATGTTCGGACGGCCTGCATCGCCGGAAAGCCTTCCATATGTTATGAGCGCAGCGATCTGGCTGCTGGCAGGATTCTCACTGATGCATTTCCTGGTCTACCCATCGGGAACGGATTCAGGCTATTCCCCCCGCTGGATCCTTTTTACTTTTTATTTATTATGGATGAACGATACCATGGCCTATGTCTGCGGCCGCCTTGCAGGGAGGCATCCCGTCTGGCCCTCCGTGAGTCCCGGTAAAACCTGGGAAGGAAGCCTCGGAGGGGCCCTGTTCACAATCGGCCTTGCATTATTGTTCAGCCGTTATTACCCTCAATTATCGGCCTGGGAATGGGGTGGTTTTGCCATCATCATCATTGTTTTCGGCAGCCTGGGCGATTTTTACGAATCCATGCTTAAACGAAAGGCAGGGGTCAAGGACAGCGGCAGGCTGCTCCCCGGGCACGGGGGTATCCTTGACCGGCTGGACTCCTTTCTTCTCAGCATACCGTTCGTCGCAGTCTACCTTAAACTTGTACTATGATCCACCGGGAGGGCATTAAAATATTGCTCCTTGCTTCTTCGGTCCTGCTTGCAGTGAACCTCTTGCTGTTCCTGGTTTCTGGTCCCACATCTGCCGCCTGGGTGGTCCTGGGGGTGTCCGTGGGACTTCTGGCATTCCTGCTGCGTTTTTTCAGGGACCCCGGGAGAAGGGCTTCATTCGATTCCGGCAGTATCTATGCCCCGGCAGACGGCAGAATCGTCGTGGTCGAGGAAACATCGGAAGGGGAATATTTCGGTGACAGGAGGATACAGGTATCCATCTTCATGTCCGTTTGGAACGTACACATCAACTGGTATCCGGCCGGCGGCTCCATAGTCTATTACCGCTACCACCCCGGGAAATACCTGGTCGCCAGGCACCCGAAGTCCTCTGTCCTCAACGAAAGGAATACCGTCGTGATCCGGACAGACGAAGGAAAAGAGATCCTGGTCAGGCAGATCGCGGGTGCATTGGCCAGGCGGATCATCAGCTATGCAGGGAAAGGGAAAAAGGTCAATGCCGGCGATCAACTGGGATTCATCCGGTTCGGATCAAGGGTAGATGTATTCCTCCCCCCTGACAGCAAAATACTGGTAAGTCCCGGGCAGGAAGTCAGGGGACTGCTAACCCCGCTGGCCCTTTTAAAATAATAATTTCGGATTTTTTTCTCTTTTAACATCCCCTTAACAGGTCCTGCCTGTCAATACCATTATATTTGGATAAATCAATATTGAATTTTAAATCTCTAAAATCGCAAATCATGAAGAAACTTGTTGTATTGATAGCTCTGGTTGCATTTCTCGGTGTAATGGCCGCTCCGGCTATGGCAGCTCCGACCCCTGTTGCAGTTGAAGCAGTAAAGGGTGATCCGAAGGATGATAAGAAAGACGATAAAAAAGAAGAGAAGAAAAGCGATAAGGCTGATTGCAGTAAAAAATCAGAACCCTGCAAGTCAACCTGTGACGATAAAAAAGAAAAGAAAGACCCGGAAAAGAAATAGTCCCGGGACCACTTTTCAAAGCTCTAAAGGCTGTTCCCATCCAATGGAAGGAACAGCCTTTTTTTATTGCCCCTTCCCTGATGCGGCTCAGTGGGATAATGACCGGATTCCGGGGCCCCGGAGCTTAAATTCAACTTTGTTTGATTATTTTAGGGGAAAATTAACCCCGATGTACCGAACCGATATTCTCCCTGTTGCCGAAGGTGTTTCCTGGATCGGGTCGCTCGACAGAGACCTGGTCAGTTTTGACATTGTCATGGAAACCCAGTACGGCACAACCTATAATTCCTATTTCATCGATGCCGGGAAAAAGGTCGTCGTCGATACGGTCAAGAAAAACTTCCAGGATGAATTCCTGGGAAAGATCGAATATCTATGCAATCCCGAAGACATAGACTACATTGTCTGCAACCACACCGAGCCGGATCATTCGGGCAGCCTCCGGGGCCTTCTCGAAATGGCTCCCAATGCCACGGTCGTGGGAAGCGGGCAGGCACTGAATTATCTTTCCGAGATGATCGACAGGCCTTTTCAGTCGATGAAGATCAAGGACGGCGACACCCTGGACCTGGGGAACAGGACACTCCGTTTCATCGGGGCTGCAAACCTTCACTGGCCAGACAGCATCTATACATACCTTGAGGAGGACCGTATCCTTTTCACCTGCGATTCCTTCGGTGCACATTTCAGTGACGAACGGATGTTCGATGACCTGCTCGGGGACTATACGGATGCCTTCAAGTATTATTTCGATGTTATCCTGAGGCCCTTCAGCAAGTTCATGCTGAAAGCCATCGAAAAGATCGAGCCACTGGATATATCGGTCATCTGCCCCGGTCATGGTCCGATCCTGAGATCATCCTGGAAGGATAAAGTACAGCTTTCACGCAAATACTCGGAACAGTATCTTGCCACCCAGGAAGGACTTCATAACAGGATCCTGATCACCTATGTCTCGGCTTACGGCTATACCGGTGAAATGGCAAAGTCCATTGCAAAAGGGATCCGGGAGGCCGGTGATATCGAAGTAGAGGTCCTTGACATCGAACATGTACCCCTTGGTGAACTCGAGGAAAACATTGTCCGTTCCGGAGCTTTACTGGTCGGCTCGCCAACCATAAACCGGAACACCCTCCTGCCTGTATATAAACTGTTCTCGGTGATCAATCCGATCCGGGACAAAGGAAAACTTGCGACCGCGTTCGGGTCTTATGGATGGAGTGGTGAAGCCGTGCCTCTTATCGAGGACCACCTGAGAAACCTGAAACTGGAGGTCGTACAGGACGGCCTTGCCACGAAGTTCTTCCCCAGTGAAGAGCAGACCGCCCAGCTTCTTGAATTCGGAAGGACCTTCGGATTGAAATTCCTGGAAAACCAGATAGAGGAATAGGAACGACAGCATCATCCAGTCAGGCTGCTGCCAATCCGGCTAAATTTATTTTCAACCGCTGCTCCTTACGGCAACTCCCCCGGGAGTACCCGGGGTCAAACAGCCGTATTCGCTACGCTATTGAAAATAAATTCTTTACGCCATTGGCAGAAGGCCTTCACGAATGATACTGCCGCTCCCTTTAATGCATTATCAGCAGCTTTTGGGTGCCGATGATCTTCCCATCCTGGATGGCTCGTATAAAGTAGACACCTTTGGCGAGCCCGCTGATATCCATCTCGTATGTTTCGGTGCCCGGCTGCAGCAGGTTGTTCCTTACCAGGCTTCCGGTATGGGTGAATAGTTGTATCTGCACCGGTCGGCTAATAGTTCCGGAGAACGCCATGTAAACCCGGTTGGAAGCCGGATTCGGCCAGATCAGCATGGACAGGTTTTTCGCCTTCAGGTAATCCCCGATGGACGAGATTACCGGGTTGCTGTTCAGGTCCGGGTCGTTGCTGGCCGCCTGGTAAACCGAGCGGTTATCGGCTCCCTGCACGAAGACCACCACATTGACCATTTCCTCGTTCAGGATAATGTCGCTGATGGTCCAGCTCAACGGCACGTTTTCGGTATCACCCGGATTCCATGCCCGGATCAGGCTCGTGCCGGCAGCGTTGGGAACCATGG
>CAZVLG010000016.1:0-4279 GCA_964627835.1 uncultured Bacteroides sp. | reverse complement strand
TGTTTGCACTGGATAATATATCGATGCGCTTCGGATCCCAGGAGATTTTCCGGGATGTTACGCTGATCGTGAACCAGAAGGATCGAATCGGTCTCGTTGGCCGGAACGGCGCAGGCAAGACCACACTGCTCAGGATCCTCGCGGGACTGCAGGAACCCTCGGAAGGAAAGGTGGTCATCCCCGATGGCGCCGAAGTGGGGTACCTTCCCCAGCAGATGAAATACAGGGACAGGCATACCCTGTGGGAAGAGGTCATGCGGGCCTTTGAACAGGTCCGGTCAATGGAGGAGGAGATTCGCATGCTGGAAGCCAGGATCGCCGAACAGGGCCCGGACGATTCCAGGCCCGAACTGCTCGACCGCTTCAGCGAGCTGATGCACCGCTTCGAGGTGTTCGGGGGACAATCCTACGAAGCCGGGGTGGAACAGACGCTTATGGGACTCGGTTTCCTGCGAAGCGATTTTCACAGGAAGACCTCGGAATTCAGCGGTGGGTGGAGGATGCGGATAGAGCTTGCCAGGATCCTGCTGGGCAGGCCTGCCATCCTCCTGTTGGACGAACCGACCAACCATCTTGACATCGAATCCATTGAATGGCTTGAAAAATACCTCTCGACCTTTGAGGGTGCGCTGGTGATGATCTCCCATGACCGAAAATTCCTCGACACCGTTACCAGCCGTACCGTTGAGATCTCCCTGGGCAAGCTGTACGATTACAATGTCCCATTCTCGAAATTCAGGACGCTCAGGGCCGAACGGCGGGAGCAGCAACTGGCCACCTACCGGAACCAGCAGAAAAAGATCGAGGACACCGAACGCTTCATCGAGCGCTTCCGTTACAAGAATACCAAGGCGGTGCAGGTCCAGAGCCGCATAAAGGCCCTTGAGAAGATGGACCGGATCGAGATCGAGCTCGAAGATGTCCGCAGCTTCAATATCAAGTTCCCGCCGGCCCCGCGCTCCGGCACCATCGTGGCGGAAACCCGCCGGATGACAAAAAATTTCGGGGATCATTGCGTGCTTGAGAACGTGGACCTCGTGATCGAGCGGGGGGAAAAAGTAGCCTTCGTGGGAAAGAACGGGGAAGGGAAGACCACCTTTTCAAGGATCCTGGTGGGGGAACTCGAATGCGAAGGAACCGCCCGGACCGGCCATAAGGTCAGCATAGGCTATTTTGCCCAGAACCAGGATGAGATCATGAATGAGAACAAGACGGTTTTTTCAACCATCGACGATGCGGCGGTAGGGGAGATCCGCTCACAGATCAGGAACATATTGGGAGCCTTTCTGTTCCACGGTGATGATATCTATAAAAAGGTGAAGGTCCTCTCCGGTGGCGAACGCTCGCGCCTGGCCCTGGCACAGCTCCTGCTCAGGCCCTATAACCTCTTGATCCTGGACGAGCCCACCAACCACCTGGACATGCGTTCCAAGGATATCCTAAAACATGCATTGCTGCAGTACGATGGCACTTTAATTGTGGTTTCCCACGACAGAGAGTTTCTCGACGGATTGGTA
Organism: uncultured Bacteroides sp.; assembly: GCA_964627835.1. Classification (GTDB taxonomy): domain Bacteria; phylum Bacteroidota; class Bacteroidia; order Bacteroidales; family SM23-62; genus SM23-62. Next base: position 2,762 of record CAZVLG010000016.1, on the reverse strand, counting down.
GATAAAGTGTATGAATTCGGGGGAAGAAAAATCAGGGAGCACATCGGGGGGGTCTACGAATTCCTGGCCAGGAAAAGGATCTCCAGCCTGCAGGATATTGAAAAAAAGCAGTCCGCCGCGGAACCGGTCCAGGAGCGCAAACCTTCAGGCAATAAACAGGAATACGAAAAGCGGAAGGCATTCGACCGGGAAAGAAGGTCCCTGGAGAAGAAGGTCACAGCCTCGGAGGAAACCATTTCCAGGCTGGAGGCAGAGATCGCCAGGCTCGACGAAATCATGCAGGACCCCGGTAAGATTGAGGACCAGGCCGTCTTTACGCAGTATGAAAAACTGAAATCGGAACTTTTCAGGGAAATGACCCGCTGGGAGCAGGTACACCTGGAACTCGAAAAACACCTTGAGAAAGAAAATAAGTAATTTTAAACCGAAAAAAGGGATCCGTGAGAAGGATTTATAAGGCAATATTGTTTGTGATTTTAATGTTCACCTTCAGCTGTGTGTCGCAGCCACAGCAGAAGGAAGCAGCCCGTAAGAACCTTGCCTTCCTTTACAATCCATCGAGTACGCCACTGCACCCGGAGTTTATCGTTTACAACGAAAATGCGACCCGGTCAAATTTGTATATCAAGCTTTTTCCCGTTGAACTCCTGTTCAACCAGGCGAATCCGCAGGGAACTTACCAGAGCCGGCTGAGGATCCACTATGAATTAAGGGAACTGGTTGAAGGCCGTGAGAGCGAGTTTGTGGAGGACAGTACAACGGCTGATTTCAGCCTGCGGAAAGAAGAGGTAAAAAACATCTTCGTGGCGAACCTGCCGATCCGGACCAGGGAGGGCCACCAGTACATGCTCAAGGTAAACACCACCGACCTGCTGAGGGGGAAAGGGACCAGCAGTTTCATTCATGTTGACCGAAGTACCCCAAATACGGCACAAAATTACCTGGTCATATCGGCGGCCAACGGGTATCCTTCGTTTGACAGGGTTTTTCATTCCGGGGAGATATTTTACGTAAAATACAACCGCCTGGGTGTGGATACGGTATTTATTAAATATTACCGGAATAATTTTCCATTGCCCCGTCCCCCGGTAACCAACCTCAGCTCACCCAGACCGGAATACAGGCCCGACAGCATATTTGCTTATCCTTACAGTGATTCCGTGAAATACATACTTCCCGAGGAGGGCATGTACCACATCCAGGTGGATCCCGGGCAGGAAGGGGGACTGACCCTGTTTAATTTCGGAGATAATTATCCACGGGTGGCCAGCACAATGGATATGGTCGGTCCCCTGGCATACCTTACCAGCTCCCAGGAATACAATGAACTGGTCACCCAGACCAATTTAAAGCTTGCCCTCGATAATTTCTGGTTGCAGGCCGGCGGAAGTGTTCATACATCCAGGGAATTGATCCGGGTCTATTATAACCGGGTCTTTTTTGCCAATTATTTCTTTACTTCCTACAAGGAGGGCTGGAAGACTGACAGGGGCATGATGTTTATCGTTTATGGTCCCCCGAACATCCTGACCAAACGGGGAGATTCAGAGATCTGGGTCTATTACCGCAAGAAAAGCCGGGAACCCCTGCAGTTTACGTTTTCAAGGCATGAGAATCCCTTCACCCAGAACGATTACCTGCTGGAGAGGAATTTCGTTAATTCATTGTGGACCATGGCGGTAAGGGATTGGAGGAGCGGTAAGATATTTAATACGGAGAGTAACTAAACGCTGCGGTCAAGCTATGCCCGGCGGGCTCATCAAAACAGAATGTCAAAACAAAAAGATATTATTTTCGGCATCCGGGCAGTGACCGAGGCCATCCAGTCCGGGCAGGAACTGGAGCATGTCTTTTTCCGCAAGGGACTGCAGGGCGATTTAGCCGCGGAATTATTGTCCCACGCCCGCAAATCAGGCGTGCCCATCCAGTTTGTTCCGGTGGAAAAACTCAACCGGTTTACCCGCAAGAACCACCAGGGTGTCGTGGCACTGATCTCCCCCATTCTCTACCATGACCTGGAGCAGCTTGTCCCCGGTCTCTTCGAATCCGGTGCAGTACCCCTTATCCTGGTCCTCGACGGCATCACCGATGTCCGGAACTTCGGTGCCATTGCAAGGAGCGCGGAATGTGCCGGGGTGCATGGACTGGTCATACCACACGGCGGATCGGCCCGCATCCACGAGGATGCTGTCAAAACTTCGGCAGGGGCCCTGCTCACGGTACCCGTTTGCCGTGTTCACAGGCTCGATGATGCGCTCAGATACCTCAGGAACAGCGGCATCCGGATCGTAGCAGCCACGGAAAAGGCTCCCCTGGATTTTGTTAAGGCGGACCTGAAGGACCCGCTGGCCATTGTCGTGGGATCGGAAGAAAAGGGCATCCACCCATCCATCCTGGCTCTCTGCGACGAAGAAGTCGCCATTCCCGTTTACGGGCAGATAGCTTCCCTGAATGTATCGGTGGCGGCTTCCCTGTTGATGTATGAAGCGCTGAGGCAGCGAAACAGCTGAGTATACGCGTTTTAAACCGGTGAAGCGGGTTTCTCCTGAATCAGCTGGCAGGCAGGTACAGTAACCTTTGGCTTGAACCAACCCGTGTCAGTCAATTGGAATGGAACGGTTGAAACCCACTTCAAGTGAAATGAAGGTTTCGGTCCGGGCAATTCCTGGAATCACCTGGATCTTATCGGTCAGGACCGTTTTCAAATGCTCGTTGTCACGGGCATAGATCTTGATAAAAACCGAATAATTGCCGGTTGTGAA
>CAZVLG010000015.1:0-3039 GCA_964627835.1 uncultured Bacteroides sp. | reverse complement strand
CTCGGTCTTCGGGTACCAGATGCGCTTCAATCTGGATGACGGATTTCCGGTCCTCACCACCAAGAAACTCCACCTCCGTTCCATCATTCACGAGCTGCTCTGGTTCCTGAAAGGCGAGACAAACATTGAATACCTGAACCAGAACAAGGTCAGCATATGGGATGAGTGGGCAGACCAGGAAGGCAATCTGGGACCCATTTATGGCTACCAGTGGAGGAGATGGGCAAACGGGAATGACAAACAGATCGACCAGATCAGCCAGGTCCTGAAAAGTATCCGGGAGAATCCGGATTCAAGGAGGCACATCGTGAGTGCATGGAATGTCGGGGCGCTCGATCAGATGGCCCTTCCTCCCTGCCATGTGCTTTTCCAGTTCTATGTGAACGAGGGCAGGCTTTCCTGCCAGCTTTACCAGAGAAGCGCGGATATTTTTCTCGGGGTGCCTTTCAATATTGCATCCTACTCCCTTCTGCTGATGATGATGGCCCAGGTGACCGGGCTGAAAGCTGGAGAGTTTGTCCATACCCTCGGGGATGCCCATATTTACATGAACCACCTGGAACAGGTCAAACTTCAGCTCAGCAGAGATCCCAGGCCCCTGCCCGAAATGAAGCTTAACCCCGATGTCAGGGATCTGTTCGGTTTCCGGTTCGAGGATTTTGAGTTACTCAATTACAACCCACATCCCCATATCCGGGGAGAGATATCCGTCTGACCATGATCTCCATTATTGTCGCAATCGCAGAGAACCACGCAATCGGCAGGAACAACGAACTTCTCTGGCATATCCCGGAGGATATGAGGCGCTTCAAACGGATCACCAACGGACATAAGATCATCATGGGAAAGCGTACCTATGAATCCCTTCCCAACCGTCCGTTGAAAAACCGGACGAACATCGTTATCTCAGATATTCCAGGGGATACCTACGAAGGCTGCATAATGGCCGATTCCATTGAGGAAGCCCTGGATCATTGCCTGCCCCAGGAAGAATGCTTCGTTATCGGCGGAGGAATGATATACCGGCAATTCATGCCTCTGGCAGACAAACTTTACATTACATGGGTGCACAAGGAATTTGAAGCCGATACCTTCTACCCTGAAATTGACCCGGAGGTCTGGGAGGAAACCGAGCGCGTCGAGGAAGAGGATGAGGGACTTGATTTCAGCTATACTTTTTCAATCTACGTCCGCAGAAAATAGAGAGCCCGGCCCGGGGACACTCCAGTCCATGCACTTCCTGTGAAGCAATCAAGAAGCCCGGTCAGTCACCGGTGTCCGGTCCGCCGAAAAGCGTCTCAAGTATCAGCACAGTAATCCTGCCAATGCCGGGTACGGTACTTTCCCGGTTTCCGGCTACGTTGAGGACCTTTATCGCGATTGATTCAAGCCAGATCTTTGCTTCCGAGAGAAGCGCCCTTTCCGGTTCATCCGGATCTTTCAGGTCCAGGTGGAAGCAGGGCCGATTGTGGGATCTGGCCCATTCCAGTGTCAGGCGGGTTCCCGGTTCCATCCTGCCCCCCGATGTTATGACCAGTGTAGCATCGGCTTCCAGGACATTCCTCCGGGTCCTCTCATTATAATCCACTGTCTCAACTTCTTTCAGGGGATATTTTTCGGGGATCCGGCCGGTTTCACACTGGCGGCCTGGTGGACACCATCCACCACATTCGAGTCCCATGCCAAGCGCAAAATCCAGTGCGCCCTGATCCACGCCTGTCTGTCCCCCCGATATGATTTTACCCGGCAGGTTCATCCTTTCATCAATAAATCAGCGTAAGAATCGCTGATAAGGTCGGCTGCTGCGATCCCAAGTTCGTTCATCAACTGCGAGCACTGTCCTTCCAGATAATCCTCCGTCAGACTGCCTTCTTCACTCTGGGCTTCAATCTCAATGAATGTCCCCAATCCGGCGACGCGATCCAGATGGACCTTGATATTATCCAGGAAATAGATTTCCCTTTGCTTGTCAACCACAACCTGCACACCCATTGACTTTGCCAGGATTTCCTTCAGAGCAGTATCCTTCCCGGTACTGTATAATATACACCGGCTGGTTTTGGGTCCCCCCCGGTCCGGCCGCTCGTAATAAATGAGATTGTTCTCGATGTCCCCCTCCCTCAATTTCAACCTTCCGGCCGGACTCTTGAAATATGTATCAATCTGCCTGTCCGTTCCCCTGAACTCGGCATTCCGGGCGGAAAGAATATCCCGTATCCGCTGGTGGTCACTGCAGAAGGCCTTGATCTCAACATTAATTACCCGCATGCAAATCTTGTTTTTAAGAAAAAAATCATAATTTAGGTCACCAAGTTATTAACCAAATCACAGATTATGAAAAAATTAATTTTCTTTCTGGCCTTCCTGTTCCTCGCATCTGCCTTTCTTTTCGCACAGGCCGATAAGGTGGTGGGATTCTGGCTCACCGAAGAAGGCACATCCCAGGTCGAGATCTATAAAGGAACCGATGGAAAATACTATGGCAAGATCACCTGGCTTGAAGAACCCAATGAAGACGGCAAACCCAAGATTGACGATGAGAATCCGGATCCCAAGTTACAGAAACGCCCCATTATGGGATTGACATTGCTGCAGGGTTTTATATACGATAAAAAAGACAATGAATGGGCGGATGGCACGATCTATGACCCAAAAAGCGGAAAAACCTACGATTGTTACATGTGGTTCGAAGAAGACGATTCCGTACTGCGGATCAAGGGATTTGTAATGGGCATGAGATTTATTGGAAGGACCAGTGCCTGGAAGCGGGAAAACGACCGTAATAAATCATAAGGATATTACCCTCTGCCTGCAGGTCCCCTGAGCGGGGCCTGCAGTTTTTTTCATTCCACCCGATCCTATCAAGTCCATCCCCCCCGGAATTTCCCTTTCCAGAGTTTCCCTTTCCTGGCACATTTACACCCATGTCCCATCCATGCTCATATGTTCATTATCGAACATCCCTGTCTCAAAACCGTTCACTTTTGCCTAATATCAGATTTTAAGATCTTAATAGTATATAGTTGATTATTAATCTTT
>CAZVLG010000014.1:0-20181 GCA_964627835.1 uncultured Bacteroides sp. | reverse complement strand
CCCTCGGCCAGCGCCAGAACATGATCCTGAGCCGGTTCCAGTCCCGTTATGGTCAGGGACCCGAGTTTCCGGCCGTTGGCCATGTCGGCGATCTTCTTCCCTCCCTTGCGGGTTTCTTCGAGGGACTCGACCAACGGTTTTTCCTCGTCGATCAGGTGGACAAATATCCATCTGGGATAATGATTGAAGAAGAATTGTTTCTTATTCTGATCGAGGCAGAATTTAAGATAGTCCTTATCCTCCCGGGCTGATATCCACGAAGCAAACGAGCTGCTTTTCCTGGCGACAAGAATGACACTTTCCTTTGATGCGATCTTATCGGTTTTGGCTATTTTCATGCATCAAAGATAAGGATTTAACCTGCTAATCCACCACCTCGAAGGTCTGAAGGATGGCTTCCAGTTCCCTGATATAATTGCGTTTATCACGGCTGGGTGCATAAACGAATCCCTCGACCGTAACAATCCGGTTATTCTTCTCGTCGAGCATGGTATGGCTGATAAACGGTCCTCCCATGAATGCTTTTTCCAGCCTCCAGAGTCCCCTCAATTCAACGACATAGCTTCCGTTCTTTGCCATCTCCTGAAAGATCACGGGGTAATCGGATTCAACCTTCATGTAGGAGCCCCGGGTGGGACCTGGGACATATTTGCGGGTGAATTCATTCCGTTTCCTGATCAGGTAATCGGCGGTAAAGGTATTGGTATCCGTATAGGGGTAATGATAGATTAGCACCCCCTGGCTCATGTCGGCCACCTCATGGGCAAGCCAGACAAAGTCGGTGGTGTCAAGGCCCAGTTCGTAACCTGCCGGCACGGAGATCGAAACGCCATGGCCCTTTTTAAGGATTTCATCGATGCCCTTTGCGCGGTTCTTCCGGTAGTTCAGGATGGTACGGTTGCGTTCATCCACTTCCAGCAGGTTGAGAAGTTTTTCCCGGTTCTGCCCGAGATAGGTGATCATGCTTGTATCAGTGGGTCCAATGAGGTTCACAACCAATTGCGGGTAGGCCCAGAGGTCACGCTGTACAATGATTTTTGGCTCGGTATACTGACTGGATATTTTGGCCAGAAAAATGTTCCGGTGTGACTTGAATAATTTGGTGAACCCGCTTGCGGGGATATGGACCAGATCGTATTTGGGCTCGTCAACAGGCAGGGCATCAAAAGGTTCCGAGCAGAGATCTATGAAAAAATCACCAAGGGCTGATTCCCAGAGATAGGGGTCGATGACCAGAAGCACTTCTCCGGGTTTGCCCGTAACCATGGGCTTTATTCCCTGTCTATCCTTGTTAATACAGGAGGATAGGGCCAGGAGGGTTATCAGAAGAACCAGAATGCGGGGGGTCTTATTCGGCATCATGACAGAACTTGTTTGATAATCAGGGATTAAATGCAAAAAATTAAGCCAAAGATAGGAAACTTTTCATCATAAAATCCGATACTGCCAGGAGCTCCGGTTCGTTTAATGGGGAACTCATCAGCTGCAGGCCGAATGGCATTCCGTCGGGATGTTTGCCAAGCGGAAGGGAGATAGCGGGGATCCCGACCAGGTTCGCATGGATGGTGAAAATATCTTCGAGGTAAAGGGCCACCGGGTCCTCGCCCATGCTGCCACGCAAAAAGGCGGGCCTGGGGGTGGTCGGCAGGAGGATGAACGGGTATTCTTCCAGGATCCCGATGGTTTTATCATGGATCAGCCTTCTTGCTTTTTGAGCTTTGCCATAGTAGGCCTCATAATAGCCGGCACTCAGCACGAAGGTTCCCGTCATGATCCTCCGTTTCACCTCGGTGCCGAAACCCTCGCTCCGGGATCTGATGTAGGTGTTTTTCGGGTCATCCGATGCCCTGCTGCGGTGTCCGAAATGGATCCCGTCATACCTTGCCAGGTTGGAAGAGGCTTCTGCCGTGGCCATCACATAATAGGTGGGCACCAGGTAGTCCAGGTAGGGGAAGGAGACCGGGTCTGCCTGGAATCCTTCGGCATGCAGGTCTTTGATGATCTCCAGCGTTCTTTCCCGGATGGCAGGATCGAGTCCCGGGTGATCCAGCGGTTCACTCAGATAGGCGATCTTTTTGGGGAAGGCTTTGCTGCCAAGCAGTTTGGAGTACTCGGGAACCTTGGCATCGGAAGCGGTGCTGTCGAATTCGTCCGGACCGGCGATGACTTCCAGCAGGAGAGCGGCATCCTGTATGGTATGGGTGATCGGGCCTATCTGGTCGAATGAACTTCCGTATGCGATAAGGCCGTAGCGGCTGACCCTGCCATATCCCGGCTTAAGTCCCGTCAAACCACAGAATGAAGCGGGCTGGCGGATCGAGCCGCCGGTATCCGAGCCGATGGCTGCAAGGCACAGGTCTGCGGCTACCGCGGCAGCGGATCCGCCGGATGAGCCGCCCGGAACCCGTGACGGATCGAGCGGATTCAGCACGGGACCGTAAAAGGAGGTCTCGTTGGTGCCTCCCATTGCGAATTCATCACAGCCTGTCCTGCCCAGGATAATGGCATCCTCATTCAGGAGCCGCTCCACCGCGGTCGCATTATAAATGGAGCGGTAATTTTCCAGGGAGCGGGATGATGCGGAGGTGATATGTCCCTTGAAACAGATATTGTCCTTCAGCCCGAGAACCATCCCGGCCAGCTTTCCCTCCGTTCCCCGGTCGATCTTGTCCTGGATTTCCGCTGCCCTGGCAAGGGCTTCATCCTCAAACACCTCGATGAAGGCATTCAGTTGTTTATTCTGGTTTATTCGTCCGATGTAGTAGCTGACCAGCCCCGGCAGATCAAGTTCATCGGAGGCGATGGATTGACGGACCTGGTTGAGGGACCTGAATGGTTTCATTTTATTGCATAAAAAAACCTGCCAGTTTCAGTTCTGAAAAATTGAATGACAGGTACTTGATAAAATCAAATATGATTATTCCTTTTTGATTTCCTCTTCTTCTTCGTCCTCCTTTTTTGCCTCGTCTTTTGTGGCTTTTTTGAATTCCTTCATACCCTGTCCGAGACCTTTCATCAGTTCGGGGATCTTCCTTCCTCCAAAAAGCAGGAGCACGACAAGGACAATCAGAATTATCTGCCAGGGTCCCGGGATTCCGAGAATAATTAAAAGCTCCATTTCTTCCTTTTTAAATCCGAGTACAAACCTACATAAAATTTCTTTATGAGAAGGTCATTTGCGGAACAATTGTACCACATCGTTCCCGTTTGCATAAAGCAATAACATAAGCAGAATGACCATTCCGGCAATCTGGGCATATTCCATGAATTTATCCCCCGGTTTTCTGCCGCTTACGATCTCGTACAGCAGGAACATTACATGTCCCCCGTCAAGTGCCGGTATGGGCAGCAGGTTCATGATGGCCAGGATGATGGAAAGCAGGGCGGTCATTTCCCAGAACAGTTCCCAGTCCCACACCTTCGGGAAGAAACTGCCGATTTTGATAAACCCGCCCAGGGATTCGTATGCCCTGGTCTTGGGAGTGAAGATCAGTTTAAGCTGTTTCACGTAGCTGATGGCCCGGCTGAATCCTTTGCTTATTCCGGCGGGTATGGCCTCAAGAAAGCTGTACTGTATTTTTTCCAATCCAAAGAACCGTTCCGCATCGACGACCGCACTGACCCCGATGGTGGCATCTGCCGTGGTGGTCAGGGTATAATCCAGTTCTTCATTGTCCCTCAGCACGCTGATGGTAATTTCCTGGTTTGCCATTCCCGATAATTCATCCCGGAACTCATCGAAAAATCGGACTTCTTTCCCGTTGATGCCAACGATCTGATCACCCGGAAGTATCCCGGCTTCCTTTGCGGGCGATTCCTTAAGGTAATCATCAATGAAGAACGGGAACCTCGGGGTAATGAAATAGGTGCTTTTCAGCAGGGGTGCAATGAATTCTTCGCCGATGGGTATATCCAGTTTCTGCCCGTCCCGATCAACCTGGATGGACCGCGCATTATCGACCACGATATCATGAAAGATGCTGTTGAATCTAAGAACTTCCCGGTTATCGACCGAAAGGATCTTATCCCCGTTCCGAAGTCCGATATCCTGTGCGACGGGGTCACACATGATCCCGTACTTGGCATTTTTCGTGGGAAGATATTGCTCCCCCCACGTATACAGAATAAGGGAGTAAATGACCAGGGCCAGCAGAAAATTCACCAGTACACCGCCGATCATGATCAGCAATCGCTGGTAGGCCGGTTTTGATCTGAATTCATAGGGTTGCGGGGGTAGCTTCATCTGCTCCTTATCCATTGACTCATCGATCATCCCCGAGATCTTGACATACCCGCCGAGGGGCAGCCAGCCCACTCCGTATTCGGTATCCCCGATTTTCTTTTTGAACAATGAAAACCAGGGATTGAAGAAAATATAGAATTTTTCAACCCGTGTGTGAAATAATTTCGCGAACAGAAAGTGGCCCATTTCATGCAGGAAAACCAGGATCGACAGGCTGAGCAGGAATTGGGCTATTTGAACAAAAACAGTCATTATCATATTTTTTATTGCCTGGCAAAATTATTCAAAAACATGAGTTTCGGCAATTTTTCTTGCCATATCGTCTGAATTTGTATAATCTTCCAGGTCGGGCTTTTCGATAAAATCTGCGCTTAGCATTGTCTTTTCAATGATTTCAGGCATATCCAGGAAGCCCAGTTTTCCTTCAAGGAATGCGTTCACCACGACCTCGTTGGCGGCATTCAGGATACAGGGCATATTCCCGCCTTTTTCCAGGGCTTCATAGGCCAGTACCAGGTTGCGGAAGATGCCTGTATCGGGCGACTGGAATGTAAGGGATGGATAGTCTCTGAAGTTGAATCTTTCAAACGTTGATTTGAGGCGTTTTGGGAATCCCAGGGCATATTGAATGGGAAGTTTCATATCCGGGATGCCGAGCTGGGCTTTAATGGAACCGTCCTCGAACTGGACAAGGGAATGAATAATGGATTGCGGGTGAATAACCACCTCGATCTGAGCCGGTTTAAGTCCGAACAACCAGTGGGCCTCGATCACTTCCAGTCCCTTGTTCATCAGCGTGGCCGAATCGATGGTGACTTTGTTCCCCATGCACCAGTTGGGATGCTTTAATGCCTCTGTACGGGTAACCATTTTCAGCTGTTCCCTGCTGAATCCCAGGAAGGGTCCCCCGCTGGCCGTCAGGATGATCTTTTCGACCGGGTTCTGTTCTTCTCCAACCAGGCACTGGAAAATTGCGGAGTGCTCTGAATCGACCGGTATGATGTTCACCCCGCGCTCAATTGCCCTGCTTACAACCAGTGCGCCACCGACCACGAGGGTTTCCTTGTTTGCCAGGGCAATGTCCTTACCTGCTTCAATGGCACTGAGCGTTGGACGAAGGCCTGAGAAGCCGACCAGGGCGCTCAGTACCACGTCGATGGAGTCCATTTGCACAATTTGTTCGAGCGATTCACTTCCTGCATAGACTTTTATGGGCAGGTCGGCCAGGGCGTCCCGAACCAGGGCATACTGCTGAGTGTCGGCAATGACCACGTGGTTGGGCAGGAAATTCCTGGATTGCCGGATCAGTTCACCTGCATTTCTTCCGCCGGTAAGCACTTCCAGTTCGAAATGCCCGGGATGCTGCTGCAGGACTTCCAGTGTCTGGGTACCGATCGAACCTGTTGACCCGAGAATGGCAATGTGCTTCTGCATTTAGAAAACAATATAGGATTGCGGGTCGACTGCCCTGCCATTATGCCACAATTCAAAGTGCAGGTGGGGTCCCGTCGTCAGCTCACCTGAATTTCCTATGATGGCGATGGCATCGCCGGCTTTCACTACATTCCCGGTTTTTTTCAGAAGGACGGAATTGTGTTTATAAACGGAGATAAGATTGTTTTCGTGCTGGATATAGATGACATATCCGGTTTCCACGGTCCACCCGTCCATGGTTACCGTCCCGTCAAGGGTAGCCTTGACTACCTCGTTCGGTTCGGCCCCGATGTCTGTCCCAAAATGGTTTTCGCTCGAGTTAAAAGGCCGGGTTACCAGTCCCCGAACAGGAGTAAAAAAATGTATGCTTGCCAGGTCTCTGGGGGAAGTATGCTGGGGGAGAACGGATAAATTATATTGCTCCTCTGCCTCGATCTGCATTCTCAGGATGGAGTCTTCAATGGATTTTGTGAAATCCACATTGCTGATTTCTATGGATGTATCGGAAAGGTTAACCAGGTTGTCCGGTTCTTCCCCTGACACGAGTGCCCGGATATTCTGGAAATACTGATCCCGCATACGGATTTCGTTCTCCAGGGAATCCAGCCTCACCGCGTTCATGAGGATGGTCCTTCTCAGGTTCCCGTCGGGATAGCCCGGGATCAGTTCACGGATCCTGGTGTATGCCACCAGCGCAAACACACCCACAACGATAAGAATGAAGATCGTACTGCCGAGGGCAAAGATGTTCAGGCGCGTAAGTCTCAGGTACCAGACTTCTTCAAAGGTGTTGTCGTTATAAATGATCAACCTGAACTTATCCCGAAGGCGGTTACCCATTGATCTTTTCGCTTGTTTTCCCATAGAATCAGATTACTGAGAACTCACAAAGTTAATAAAACTATGGATTGCTTATTGGGTGCAATTCTTTAAATTTATTGCTGAGGAATCCATGCACACCAAATCATACATATTATGAATGAAAGGACAAATCAATATAACCGGAGGGACTTCATCCGGACCTCCGCTGCCGCTGCCGCAGGCGCATCCATGTTCCCGTACCTGGCTTCGTGTTCGGGGAATTCCCTTCCCGCAGCCAGTACCCGGACTTTCGGGAAACTGGGATTTGAGGTAAGTACGCTGGGGCTTGGGGGACAGGCATCCCTGCAGTGGACGCCCCCGACGGTTGACCCGCTGGAGATCATCCTGAAAGCATTCAGGCTGGGAGTTAATTATTTCGACACCTCGAATTATTACGGCCCCAGCCAGTCAAACTACGGCCGTGCATTCCGGGAACTGGGACTGGTCCCGGGCAGGCCGGGGTACAGGGAGTCCCTCAGGAAATCCATATTCCTTACCTCGAAAACAAACCTTAAATGGGCCAAAGGCGGCTACGAGATCGAAGGGGTGTACGGAGGCACCAACGGTCCCCGGGAAAGCCACGCCATCGACGATGTAAAAAGGACCCTCTCACAGGTATTCGGCGACGGAACGGGGAACTACCCCGAGGGTGCCTACCTTGACATGGTCCTGGTGCACAGCCTGAACAACTCGAACGAGTTAACCGCACTTTACGAAGGCATCGAAAATACAAATCCGGACCTCGAGCACATCGGAACCCTGGCGGGACTGAGGGATCTCAGGGACGGGACGAACCTTACGGGATTGAATCCGAAGGAGGAAAAACTGATCCGGCACATAGGGTTTTCCGGGCACCGGAATGCCCCGGCCATGATGGAAATGATCCGGCGCGATTCATACGGCCTGCTTGACGGCATGCTCGTTGCCATTAATGCCAACGATAAGCTCTACCTGAATATGCAGCATAATGTGATCCCGGTTGCCGCCGCACGGAACATGGGCATCATTGCCATGAAGGTCTTCTCGGACGGAACCATGTACAGCAAGGGAAATCACTGGTCAAATACCTCGGAACATGTGGTCCGGACCGTTGGCAGTGAATCGCTTCCCAGCCAGCCACTGGTGCAGTACTCACTGACGACGCCTGGCATTCATACAGCCATCATAGGGATCGGGCATATCGATGACGATCCTGCCCGTTGCCAGCTTCACCAGAATTTCCTTTCGGCCCAGATTGAGCCGGGGGGACTGGGAATAACGGACCGTGAAGAAATAGAGAAAATGACTGCAGCCGTAAAAGAGGGAAGGACCAATTACTTTCAGATGGATTACATGGGGCTCACTCCACCGGGGAATCCTTCCCTGCAACAGGAAATGAGGGCTGACAGCCGTACGGTGACCCTGGCCTGGGATACCGCGGTGGCCGGCAGGGACCCCATTGAGAAATACGAGATCCTGCGCGATGGAGAAAAGCTTGCCGAGATCCCGCATCAGCCTCAGACCGGTGCCAGCCCATTCCGCTTCGTAGACCTGCCCGGGAACCATTCCGCCCACAGTTACAGGCTGGTTGCGGTTGATGCCGCCGGGAACCGGATGGAAAGCAGTGCCCTGCAGGCTGAATCCATATGACATCTGCCGGGCTAGGCATAACCTGCCAACCTCCGGCATTTCTTAAACCGGCGCTGCAAAATATCGGTGCAGCACCTGAGGAATTGTCAAAAAAGGCACCTGACATCGCGAAGCTATGTAGTGCCGTTTTGACATTCCGAAGGTACCGATATTTTAAAGGCGCCTTGTTTAAGAATGCCATCGGTCTGACATGCAGGCTATGCCTAGCCCGGCAGGTTCAATTTAAAGCTGAAAACATCGGGGCGGTTGTAATGGCCGGCCACATCGAGTTCATATTTTCCCCTGACCACCTCCTCAAGGTCGATAACGGCATAGAGGATCCCCTCTTCGTTGTACAGGGGACCGGCGATCACCCTTCCGTCCGGGGCGATGATTACAGATCCGCCGCCGCACATGGGCATATCCCGGACCAGCGGCTGCAGGTCTTCCGGGTAGGCATCCACGCTAATCAGCTGGTTGCAGCCCAGCACATAACAGCGTCCTTCCAGGGCAATATGTTTAAGCGTGGTCTGCCAGCTTTCCCGGCAATCTGCCGTGGGTGCCAGGTAGATCTGCACACCTTGCTGGTACATTGCCATCCGGGCAAGTGGCATATAATTCTCCCAGCATATGAGTCCGCCATAAACCCCCAACCCGGAATCGAATACGGGCATGGTACTTCCGTCGCCTTCCCCCCAGATCACCCGTTCTGAACCGGTTGGCTTTAGTTTCCTGTGTTTGCCGAGGTACTGGCCCTCCGGCCCAAAATAGAGCAGGCTGCAATAAAGGGTCCCGCTTTTTCTTTCCTTTTCGGCCACACCTACAATGAAATCCGCCTTCAGGCTGCGGGCCATCTTCTGCAATTCCCTGAAGGTTGGATCGTTTTCCTCGATGGATTGCTCATAGTACCTGGCAAATTGCTGCCGGCCTTCCGCGGAACGGCTGCCCACAACCGCACCGAAGCTTAATCCCCTGGGGTATCCGGGCAGGAAGGCCTCGGGGAACAATACAAGTCCCGGGGATTCGGTCTTCATACTTTCGACCAGATCCCACATCTTCTCCATGGTCTTCCCGGTATCAAAAAGGAAGGGTTGCGCCTGCACAACGGCTACGTTCGATGCTTTCATGAAAACAAAGATAAATCATTTCAGCTTTGTATATTTACAGGTAAATCCAGCCAGCATGCTTTTCAAAACCATCGCGAAAAAAGTACTGACCGGCGATCAGCTTACCATGATAAGGGAGAGGCATCCGGACAAAAAGATCGTATTCTGCACGGGATGCTACGATATTCTGCAGAGCGGGCATGCTGTTTTCTTCAACCAGTGCCGGCAATACGGTGACATCCTGGTGGTTGGTGTCGGACGCGACCAGGTTGTGACGGAGCTCAAGGGTCCCGGTCGTCCCGTAAATCCGGAGAACAATCGCCTGTACCTTGTTGCCGCTTTTCAGGATGTCGATTACACCACCCTGAATGACCCTCGTATATCTCCCGGGAAGATTGATTTTGGCGAGGTAATGACCAGGCTGAGGCCGGATGTATTTGTGCTGAACAAGGATGATTCGGGGATTGAGGAAAAGAAATCCCTCTGCAGTTCGCTTGGAACGGAAATGGTATTTGTCAACCGTGAGGTTCCTGCTGTGCTTGAACCGACCTCTACAACACGCATTATTGACAAGATCCAGTTTGCCTACAGGGCCCCCTTGCGTATTGATTTTGCAGGCGGGTGGACCGATGTCCCCTACATCATGGGCGACAAAACCGGTTATGTGTCAAACATGACAATAAGTCCACTGATCGAACTGAAAAACGGTGCTTTCAATTTTGCAGGGTATCCCAGGGGAAGCGGCCTGAGCACTTCAACCGCTGCGAAGCTCCTTGAAATGATCAGTTCGAAAAACTACAACGCAGACTCAAAAACAATATCGCAGATCAGCGAGGATCTTTTCAACCTGGAAAACAAGGAGCTGAACTGGGCCATCGGGAGGCAGGACCAGTACTCCATCGTAGGAGGCGGATTCAATTGCTGGGAATTTGGGAAGGATTACGCAAGCCCTTTAACCATTGAAATACCGGTCAGTGTGCTTGAGGAGTTCAAAAAGAAGCTGGTACTGATTCACACCGGAGCTTCGAGGAATGCCCAGTCCGCCGTCGAAGAAGTTTACCAGAATCACAAAACGAAAAAGGGGCAGGATGCACTGGACAGGCTGGCCTCCTACGGCAGGGAATTTGCAGCCTCCCTCCAGAAAAAGGAATTCATTCATTGCGCAGAGATCATGGAGAAAAACTTCAAAGCACAGATCCAGCTTGCCTCTGCAACCACCAATGAATACCTCAGCAAGATGTATGCTTTCGCGCTCGACCACGGAGCCTATGGGGGCAAGATTGCAGGTGCCGGTGGTGGAGGCGCATTTATTTTTTACTGCGAGGATCCCGGCCATTTGATCTCTTCCATGAAGGACCGGTTCATCGACTGCTTTGAGATCAACTTTGACTTCCATTACGAGGATATCAAAAAGTTGAACAGGATCTGAATCCGGTCCCCCATACACATCGACAGGAAAATTTCATGATCAGGGAACATTGAGAAGAACCTCTGGCCCCTGGCCGTCCAGTGAAAAAATAAACCCCGGAATTGAACGAAGAGCAATCCCGGGGTGACACCCGCGCTTTTCAGCCATACTTTGCGGATCCTATGCGCTGAGAGTTTCGGGTTCCTCCAGCTGCTTCCTAACCCATTCCCTGTTCTCCCAGAGCGTACAACCACCCGTTGATTCCTTCAGCAGGTGGTGGCTTTTGCGTATCCGTCTCAGCAGAAGTGAATTAAGCGCATCTTCTAAAGGCATATTCATGATATTGGAATCAGAATAGGGAGCAAAGGGGCAGGGTTCGACATCGCCCCTGGAACTGATATGGATGAATCCCCTGCCGGCAGCCAGGCATCCTCCATACTGTTCTTCGTCTCCCGGCAGGCAGACATACAGGCCCGGGAGATCTGCACGTAGTTGTTTCATAAATCCGGGCAGCCTTTTTTTCTGCTCTTCCGTGAGGCAACGATGCATGTCCTCCTCGTTGACCGGGACATATTCCACGAAAAAAAACAGGCGGCATCCCAGTTTATGATACTGGTCCAGGTAGGCGGTTTGGGTTAATTCATCGAAGTTATCCCTGGTAAGGGTCATGGACAGTCCGAAGAATTTCTTGCTTCGCCGCAGAACCTCTGCAACGGAAATAACCCTGGCATAGATCCCGTTGCCTCTTCGCTCATCGGTACGGTGCATATCCCCCTCAATGCTCAGAACGGGGATCAGGTTTTTATGTTTTGAAAAGAAGCGGATGTATTCAGCATCCATCAGGGTCCCGTTCGTAAAAACAGGGAAAATGGTATGTTTTGCACTGCAGGCAGCCTCCAGTATTTCTTTCCGGAGCAGGGGCTCTCCACCGGCAAGTATGATGATGCTGATCCCCATCTCCGCTGCTTCGCCTGTCAGGGATTCAAACCGCTTGGCAGAGATCTCCATGCCGTTTTTCCGATGCTGGGCAAGCGCATAACATCCGCTGCACCTGAGATTGCACCGGCCGGTGATGCTGCATATAATGACGGGGGGTGCCGGCAGGCCTTTTTCCATCCTTCTGCGGCGGATATCTCCTGCATGGATCTGGTGATTCAGGGTCTTGATCCAGAACCCGCACTGCCTGAGATTGGTCAGGTTCATATCGACTGCATGGTGAAAAAAATAATTCAGGTTATCCTGAAAGTTGTCCAGGTATTTTTGTTCGTGGTTCATCTGACATAAGGTTTTACGCTATTAATTTTTTGGACTCGCATTCCGGCGATTCCTTTCTGAAATATTTCTTAAGCAAAGGTAGAGGGCTCATGCATGAAAGACAGGGCTTAATCGGTAAAGTTGCCGGAGGCATCGGTAAAACCTGGCGGTTTTTACGGGAACTGTTATTTTCTTTCGTACGGAGGCAATTACTTCGATAATTCTTCGTTCCTTTGATGTCCGATTAATTGGTTAATTGTTTTTGTGTTTTTGTTATGGAAATAAAGGTAGATGGAAAGGAATTGCACCAGCTTTCTGCCAGGGAATTGAAAGAACTGGACAAACAAGTCAAGCTCGCATTAATGCGTGCTAAGAAAAACGGCTTCCAGAAATTCCAGGTGGGTGATACGGTTAAGATTGAAAAGAGCAACTGGTCAGCCCAGGGCATCATTGAGGAGATTGGTACCCGTACTGCAAGCGTCAAGATAGGCGAGGAAACAATCCTGGCTACTCCCAGGATGATCAAGAAGGTTTAGGCTCCGCTTCGTTCATTTATTCGCTTCCTTTCACAGTAAGTTGCAGAGGCCGGATAATCAGGAACAGTTCCCCGGCTTTTCAGCGAAGGATCAGGGATGGATTGTCCCCCGGGAAAATAATATCCCGTTAGGTCCTGTAACGAATCCTGTTTTTTTTCGTCTTACCCATAGAGTAAATCATAAAAAAGATGAAAAATGCCATCCTGATTCTTTGCCTGTTCGTTTTCGGAGCGGAACTGCAGGCCCAGTCAAACGAATTTAATAAACTGTATGCAAGCTTCCGTGGAGAAGAGGGTGTCATGCATGTGTATGTCCCCGGCTTCCTCTGCAAGCTGGCAAGCAATATCCCAGATATTGATCCCGAGGAACGGGAATTGCTGAGATCCATTAAATCCGTAAGGGTGCTGGTAATTGAGAACCCTGAAATCAACCGGCAGGTCAACCTTGCCAGGACGATTTCAAGGGCGGAACCGGAACCCGGGATGATTGCCCTGCTAGAAGTCCATGACGGGGATGAAGATGTCCTGATACTGGCCCGGGAAAAAGACCAGCGCATCTCGGAATTATATATTGTGGTGGGCGGAGATGAAAACGTAATGGTCAGGATCAGTGGCCGGATGGACCGCGACCTGATGAAGAGTCTTTACGATGTGATCGATATTGAGCAGGTTAAATACACCCGGCAGATTTAAGGTGAAGCAGAGGTAAACCGGTGTGAACCATGAATAACCCGCCGGGGCCGGACCCGGTCCCGGGAAACTCCCCGGATCCTGCTGAAAAGGCTTCCATGCATGTGGAACCAGGCAACAGGGCCTTTATGGGTCTTGTTAATTATTCCCCTCCTGATCCAGACCGTACCTTTCCCAGTGGATCATGAACAAATGGGCCGGTTCATCCTGATTGTCCCCGATCTGGGATACCTGGCTGAAAATTCCCGGGTATTTCTGTTCCATGTAATATAAATACCGATGCACGGTATTGATCACCCGGTCGGTTTTCTGTGCCGGGTTAAGGCGCAGGCTTCCCCGGATGATATAATCCACATTACTCCTCAAAAGCAGGTTGACCAGGCTGTCCGGTACGATTGCAATGCCTGGTTTGCCGCTGGCATTCATCTTTTCTACGAGCATATTGAGATCGGTCTCATAATCCAGGTTATATTGCCGCAGGATATCCAGGTATGCCCGCTTTGTAAGATCAGAGAAGTAAAATACCGAATACATGGTATCCCAGATGGAAATGAATGCTTCAACCTCCCGCTTCATACCGTATTCCAGTTGTACCGGCAATCCCCTGGATCTGAGTTCCTGTTCCTTGAGGATAACCGGATCCGCCGGATTGAGTTTCATACGCTCGAGGGCCGTATCAGCAGGCAGGGTAGGGAACCTGTAAATGCCGTAAAAACTCCTGCCATCGCCATAGATAAAAGACATGGATGGCTTTCGGGATGCGATCATGGATTCTTCAGGTACATTTTTAGCTGCCCATTCACTCATTTTCAGGAAGTTCACCCAGTCAGGCGTGTACCCGTAATATTTATTACCCCTGAGGTGTTTCATCAGGATCTCATTATTGGTTTTGGCCTTGCTTACAGCATGGCCGAATAAATTGAAAAATATGACGAACAGCAGAAGCACAATAACCGGCTGGAGCCATCTGATCTTTTTTATCTGCGCCAGTTCCAGCATTCCCCAGGGAAGGAATAAATAAATGAGGGGGACATAAATAATCACCAGGCGCATCTGCCCCCAATGCGTCTGAAGGATCACAAAGGTGACAAAGAGGATGATGCCGATGTAATAACCCACAAAGCGCATGACCGGGCTCTTTTTAATCGCGTAGAACAAAGCGATCCCGAAAAGAATATAAATAAGGATCGTTACGAAGGCACTGGTGTCGCTATAGGACGGGTTCCTGATTCCCCCGCCAATCATCAGAAGGCGGGAAAGGTAGATCTGGGAGTTTTCCAGGAACCGGTCCACCATTCCCCCGAAATCTTCCCTGCCCAGCGCGGCGTTGTAATAGTTCTTCTGTAAAAGTCCGTTCAGCTGGGTACTCAGGTCCTCCCCCAGAACGTTCCAGCGCAAAGATTTGTAAATATTGAACGGGATGCGGAAAAGCATGAAACCGATAAGGGTATAGCCGGCGAGGTAAAATTTCTTTTCCGTGAGCAGGAACAGCAGGACCACTCCCAGCACAGCAATACCGACATTCCTGGTGATGGACATCATGAACAGGATAAGCCCGGTCAGCAGGGCAACCCACCAGTACCGGATGACGAGCCTGATGCTGTTTTCAATTTTGTCAAAGTATTGTATGACCAGGAAAAACAGGGCGGACTGGAGAAAAAGATACATCGCTTCGGTATAGGTCTGGCTCCCGAAATAGAGCAATTCTGCGCTGACCGAACTCAGCAGCATGGCCATGACCAGGACGGTGGCCGAAACCCTTCCGCGGAAAGTATAGTAGAAAAATACCAGATGTCCAAGTAAGAACAGGTAGGATGTGAACTTGAACAGAAGCACCTTAAAACCGAATATCCTCATGACCCAGCTAAGAAAAATTGAATAAAATGCACCATGGAACCCGGGGTATGCAAGCCCGTCCATGAATCGCTTGGCGTTCTCGATATAGCCGGAATCGTCACCGCCTTCGCTGATGCGTACATCAAACAGGTAAAATCCCAGAATGGCAGTAATGATGAGGCTCAGGGAAAAAAACAGGGACAGCCGTTTCTCAAAGAAACCGTCCATTCTCTGAAACAATGTTATATTCTGTTTTGCTGCCTGCCGTTTTTTGGACATGATTCAGGTGGTATTTAATGGGACAAATTTTACGATTACCAAGTTAATATCAAAAAAAAATATTTCTTTACCTTTAGCCCCCAGCCTTCCAAATTGGTACAGATGAAAGAAAAACTAATCGAGTATTACAACAGAACAGCCAGCAGCCGGGATAAATGGAAACGCCGGAACCGTCTGTACCATAGGACCATACGAAAGTATTACCGGTTCACCATTCCGGAGAACAGTTCCGTTGCGGAGATTGGCTGTGGCACCGGTGACCTCCTGCACGATGTGAAACCGGAACGGGGACTCGGAATTGATTTCTCTGAGGAAATGATCAGAATAGCCAGGGAGAAATACCCGGAACTGGAATTCAGGCTGGCCGATGCCGAAGAAATGGATATCGGGGGAAAGTTCGATTACATCATTGTTTCGGACCTCCTCAGCAGCCTGATCGATATCCAGATGGCACTCAGGAATATCCGCAGGATGTGCCATGAGAAAACAAGGCTGGTGTTTTCAAGCTTCAACTACTTCTGGGAACCTGTCCTTAAATTTGGGGAGTTTATCCGGATCCGCCAAAAACAGCCTTACCATAACTGGCTTACGGTTACGGATATTGATAATCTCCTGTACCTTGAAGGGTATGAAAGCATCAAACTCGAAAGAAAATTACTGCTGCCGAAATATGTACCCATCCTGGGTTATATTTTTAACCGGATCTTCGGAAATCTCCCCCTGATCAATCACCTGGACCTGATCCATTTTCTGACGGCAAAACCGATGAGTGATGAACGTAAGGAATATTCCGTTTCGATCGTGGTGCCTGCAAGGAACGAAAAGGGGAACATCGAAAATGCCATCCTGCGCACCCCCCGCTTTGGCACGCATCAGCAGTTCATCTTTGTTGAAGGTAATTCCGGTGACCAGACCTTCGAGGAAATGCTCAGGATGCAGGAGAAATACAAGGATCACGATATCCTTGTTTTCCGTCAGAGCGGGAAAGGGAAGGGAAATGCTGTCCGGGAGGGGTTTGACAAGGCCAGCGGCGATGTCCTGATGATCCTGGATGCCGACCTCACCACTCCGCCGGAGGACATGCCCAAGTTTTACGAAGCCATAGCCGGGGGGAAGGGAGAGTTCATCAATGGGTGCAGGCTCGTTTACCCCATGGAAAAACAGGCCATGCGCTTTCTCAATTACCTGGGCAATAAATTCTTCGGCTGGTTCTTCAGTTATCTGCTCGGACAACGGCTCAAAGACACGCTCTGCGGAACGAAGGTCCTTTTCAGGGAGGATTACGACAAGATACAGGCCAACCGGGATTATTTCGGTGAGTTTGATCCCTTTGGCGATTTTGATCTCCTTTTTGGTGCCGCCAAACTGAACCTGAAGATCACAGAGATCATCGTCAGGTACCGGGACCGGGAATACGGATCCACCCAGATCAGCCGGTTCAGGCATGGATGGCTGCTTATCAAGATGAGCCTGTTTGCGGCGGGCAAACTGAAATTCAAGTAATTGCCCGGCGGACTTTACATGGATATTCCACCGGATTTCCCAGATTAATTGCCCAGTCGATTACCTCATTTAAAAATAAGATAATCAGCGGATTGGATCTCACATATTTTGTGCGGTGTTAACAAATGCCATACCTTTCGTTTCACATTTGTTACGGTCGCTTTACATACAACCGACAGATTAATAACATTTCTCCACTGTTTCACCAAGATACCTTCGTAAATTTAGTTATTGTTAACAGGTGAAACTTATTGATTCAACCATGAGCCTATTTAAACCATACCATGAAAAGTTAAGGATTGCAGCACAAGAAACCATTCCGAGACCGTGGCGGATTGGTTTCCTGGCTTTTGTTTCCTGCCTGCTCCTCCATACAAGTCTGTATGCGCAGGAGAGGGATATTACGGGTAAGATCCTGAGCGCTTCAAGCCAGATCCCGTTACCGGGGGTAAATATCATAATCAAGGGAACCACCATCGGGACGGTGACAAACAATGAGGGTTTTTTTGAAATAAAGGCTACGCCGGTAGACGTACTTGTCATCTCTTTTATCGGTTTTGAACCCCAGGAAATACTGGTCGGCAATCAGTCGGAAATAAACATTAACCTGATCGTGGAAATTTCCGAACTGGATGAGATTATCGTCATCGGATACGGCACCCAGCGGAAAAAACTGGTCACAGGGGCCACGGTGCAGGTAAAAGGAGAGGAGCTTGAACAACGAAACACGACCAGTGCCCTCCAGGCCCTGCAGGGACAAACACCCGGTGTCAACATAACCTCCACATCCGGGCAGCCCGGCGCGGGTATGAAGGTAACCATTCGCGGCCTGGGCACCATCGGCGATGCTTCACCCCTGTACATTGTTGACGGAGTGCCAACCGGTGATATTGATTACCTGAATCCTGCAGACATAGAAAGCATTGATGTCCTGAAGGATGCCGCATCTGCAGCCATATATGGTAATCGCGGTGCCAACGGTGTGATACTTATCACGACACGGAAAGGAAAGGCAGGGCAGTCACAGGTTACATTTGATGCTTACTACGGTCTGCAGAACCGGCCGAAAAAAATACAGATGCTTAATACCAGGGAATATGCCGGGATCATGAACGAGCAGCATCTTAACTCCGGAGGCAGCACATCCAACCTTCCCTTCGATCTTAATGACCTGCCGGCCTATACGACTGACGGACCAGCCAGCACGGACTGGCTCGATGAAATGTTCATCAGCAACGCGGTAACCCAAAATTATGTCCTGGGAGCCACCGGTGGAAGTGAAAATTCAAGCTTTTCGATGTCTGTTTCCTATACCGGACAGGAGGGGATCGTGGGTGGTCATTCCCTTTCCAATTATAGCCGGTATAGCGGACGGTTCAATTCAGACCGAAGTATTTTTGACGAGCGTGTCAAAATAGGGGAAAATCTGTCTTTTGCCTATATCAAAAGCAACGGGATCGCGGTGGGCAACCAGTACAGCAACACCCTCAGGGGAGCGTTCAATAGCAGTCCCCTGCTGCCCGTCTACAACGATGAGGGCGAATTTTTCAATACCGCCGACAAGACAATCCTGGATCATTACGGGGATACCTACTGGTATGACCAGGAGGCAAACCCCTATGCGAGCATGCATTACAACAACCAGAACGACAGGAATACCCAGAAACTCCTTGGTAATGTCTATGCCGAGGTTGATATTTTCAAGAACCTGAAGTTCCGTTCCCTGCTGGGTATCGATTACTACAGCAAGGAATCCAGGAGCTTTACCCCCATTTACCAGCTTTCGGTCTATTCCTTCTCGAACTGGACCAAAGCCTCGCAGAACCTGGAAAAGGGATTGGGGCTGAATTTTGATAATCTGCTGACTTATTCCTTTATGACCCGGGAACACCGCCTGATCCTCATGGCAGGGATGTCGGTGCAGCAATACAGCGGTTCCTGGATGTACAGCGAAAACACCGACCTGGCCTTTGACGACCTGGAGCATGCCTATATGAACAATGCCACCAATGCCGATAATACGGCAAGGATGAAGATCGAAGGCGCCCCGCATGATGAGAACAAACTGCTGTCCTATTTCGGCCGTGTCCAGTATTATTTTAAGGAGACGTATTTGTTCAATGCCACCTTCCGTGCGGACGGATCTTCAAAATTTGCAAAAGGCAACCGCTGGGGATATTTCCCCTCGTTCTCGGCGGGATGGGTCATCTCAAACGAGCCGTTCATGGATATGACCTCCGGTTTCATGCCCTTCATGAAACTGCGCGCCAGTTGGGGACGGAACGGATCCTCCAATGCGGATGCATTCAATTACCTGGCCCCCATTAAATTCACCCAGGCAACCTACGCTTTCGGAAGCCTTGAAGGAGTCAGCACCAACGGTGCCTATCCGAACCGTCTCTCCAACGAAAGCCTGAAATGGGAAACATCGGAGCAGCTGAACCTGGGTTTCGACTCCCGCCTGTTCAACAACTTTTTTATGGTCAACTTCGACTGGTTCAGGAAGGTCACGAAAGACTGGCTGATCAAGGCACCCATCTATGCTACGGCCGGAACGGACGCTCCCTACATCAACGGGGGAAATGTCATAAATACCGGCGTCGAACTCGCCCTGACCCTGAGCGCAGGCAGCGGAAGCTTCCAGTACCGGATCAATGCAAACGGGGCCTACCTTAAAAATAAGGTTACCGACATACCCACCGAAGACGGCATCATCCACGGGGCCACCAATACCCTGTACAATAACTCCTCCGAATTCTACCGGGCAGAGACCGGACATCCGATCGGGTTCTTCTGGGGCTGGGAAACGGACGGGATTTTCCAGACCACGGCCGAGGTGGACCAGCATCTCAGTTCAGCGGGAAGCCTCATACAGCCTTCAGCCAAGCCTGGCGACATGAGGTATGTGGATCAGAACGATGACGGGATCCTGGATGACCTGGACAAGGTCGATCTCGGGGATCCGAACCCGGACTTTGTCTTTGGACTCAATTTTTCATGCAATTACAAAGGAATTGACTTCCTGGTGGTCACCAACGGAGTGACCGGCAACCAGCTTGTGCAGTCTTACCGAAACCATGTGGACAAGTATGCAAACTATACCACGGAGATCCTGGACCACTGGACCGGTTCCGGCACCTCCAACACCATTCCCAGGGTAACGAACAATAACATCAACTACAAGTTCTCGGATATATTTGTAAAAGACGGCAGTTACTTCCGCATCAGTAACGTCACCCTGGGATACGACCTGTCAAGCCTGATCAGGGTTGGCTTTCTTAGTCAGTTGAGGATTTATGCCTCTGTTCAGAACCTGTATACCTTTACGCAATATTCCGGAATGGACCCGGAAGTCGGTTACGGTTTTGACAACGGTGCGACGGATAAATTCTCTTCCGGTGTTGACCTGGGATTTTACCCTCGA
>CAZVLG010000013.1:0-3921 GCA_964627835.1 uncultured Bacteroides sp. | reverse complement strand
CATTCTCGGTGAGCTGCCTTCCACCGGCCGTAACCACGACGGATCCCTGGGGAATGTTCATGGCATTGAGCATGATCTCGGAACTGCTGGAGGATTTGTAGGAACCGGCGATGGTAAACTTGTTCTTTTCGGCGATCTGCGAGGCAACCGTCTTGGTGGAATCATACAATTCCTTGAACACATATTTCTGTGCAACCACCGGATCGTTTATTTTTTGCTCCAGGTAGGACCCGAATGGTTCACGCACGGGGAAAATCACCCGGCCGTTGCTCGGATTGATGGTTACCCCGCTGATGAAATCAAACCGGCCGTCGGGGACCGGGTCAAGCTGGTCATTGAGCTTATCGAGGTTCATTACCCGGATCAGGAGCTGGTTCTTGATCTCCCCTTCGGGAAGGTAATTAATGGTGGTTCCGGTTTTATCATCATTATAGAGTACCTCCAGGATGAATTCGTCGGGGTTGACCTGAAATGCACCGATCGAATAAATGTTCTTCATCATCAGGTTCCAGGTCGGCAATCTCGGGGTCAGGTTGGTCCCCTTCAGCAATTTCAGCAGGAGGGTTGTGGGGGCCGAAACACCGTCGGATGACAATTCACCGACCTTGTAGGTCTTGCCGTTCAGCGTGTATTCGTAGGCAACCGCGAGCACCTCGTCGGAATTCAGGGCTGCGTTCAGGGAGATGTACCCCAGTTTGGGATTCAGGGTAAATTCACGTTCAGAAAGTTTGCGGGCGTTCTCGATCTTTTCATAATCCTGTCCCGGAGCAAACCCCGGCAGCAGGGGAGCGAGCACGGCGGTGATCTGGTTGATGTCACGGACCCCCGAATACGTGGAGGTCATCTGCGCATACTGGGTGTTGAGCTCGTTTCGTGACCAGTCCCCCGCCTGTCCCGGAACCTGCGACCAGTAAGCTGTTCCGTATATATTTGCCTGCGATTCAGCCAGGTCCATCAGGGCAAGGATATTCCTGGAATTCTCGAAGTTGCTGGTTTTGTTTGTAATCCAGACCTCGATCTTGGTAATGTTGATGCCCGTGTTGATCACCGGAAGGTTGGCCAGGGCACGGTCGTAATTATCCTTGAAGAAATGCGAGAGGAAAAAATGCCGGTTGGCATCGTACTCATCGGCCCTGATCTCGTATTCGCTGATCTGTGCACCACCCTGCACGTCAATGACGGAGGTTTCGCCTTTTTGCTGGGAAAAGACGGAGGTCATGGTCAGCTTCCCGAACTGCATCTCGGTTTTCAGTCCAAAAAGGCTCTGGCTGCCCTGGATAAGCGATCCGGAAAGCGGCAGGGTCACGTCGCCGGCTTCAATTTTCTTTATGATCTCGTCTTCCTTGCCGGTATATTCCAGTTTGGTTTTATTCTCAAATTCAAAGGTTGCTTCCGTATTGTAATTAAACCCGAGCTTCATCTTGTCGCCGATGGTGCCGGTAACGTTCATCTGGATCTTTTCCTCGAAGGTAAAGGAGGGTGTGCGGCGCAATTTCTCAGTCAGGGTGGGATTGTCGATCCTGGACATATTGAAGCCGAATATAAGTTCCGCGTACCCCTGCGGGATAATGTTGATGGTATTGGTTCCGAATACCCGGTCGAAGGCCTCACCGCCGACGTTGATCGATGGTATGAAGGAAGACTGGGTTTCCAGGTTGTCGCCTGCCCTGCGTTGCTGCCAGTAGCGCTGCTTGGCTTCTGCCATCTCATAGTTCCGGTATTCATCAAAGGTCATGACCCTGGAAGGACGGTAGTCCAGGCGGCCGATTTTTTCCGAAAACACGTAGGAGTTGGTTCCCGGATCGTAGACAATATCCGATTCAACATTGGAGGGGTTGTTCAGGTAAAGCGGTGAGACCCGGCCCACATCCGAGGAAATCGCACCCGGTTCCTCCCTGAAGGGATACCGGAGATCTACGCTGTCACGTTGTCCCATTACTGCGGATACCAAGCCATGGGACAATCCAAGGGAAAGCATAAGAACAGCGATATATTTGATACCCCTCTTCAAAAATAGGCTGATGGTGGTTAGTTGACTACAGTTTTTTCAGCGCTTCTTTGATCAATTCCTCCACGGAATGCTCCTCATCCCCCCGGAGAACCTGGTCAAGAACCTTCTCAACTGTCTTTCTTGTAAAACCAAGATTAACTAAAGCAGATAACGCTTCATCTCGAAGAGTATTGCTCTTTTCCGGGAATAAATGGTCCGTTTCGGACAGGGTGCCGATTTTGCCTTTCAGGTCAACAATGATCCGCTGGGCGGATTTTGCCCCGATCCCCTTGATGCCCTGGAGGAGCGCAACATTGCTTTCGTTAACGGCCTGCTGGACTTCAGCGGGGCCAAGTGAGGACAGGATCAGCCTGGCCGTATTGGCGCCGATGCCCGAAACCGAAATCAGCTGGCGGAATACTTCCCGCTCATCCCGGCTGATGAAACCAAACAGGATATGGGCGTCCTCGCGGACGATCTGGTGGATGAAAAGCTGGCAGGGATTCTGTCCGGGGAGCAGGGTATAGGTATGCAGGGAAATATTGATGTAATAGCCTACATTGCCTGTTTCCAGCACAATGTAGGTAGGGGTTCTTTCAACGATATCCCCGGTAATGAATTCGTACATGGTCGGTGGATTAGGTAATCTCCACTAAAATAGTAATTTCTCTCTGGTTACGACCGGTTTGCTCTTCTCTTTCGCAATACAACTCGCTGCGCTCAGACAGTATTGCTCATATAAAGGGCATGCCGGTCGCAACGCTTCGTTCGGGGCAGGAACTCAGACAGTAACGCTCATACAAAGGGCAAACCGGCCGTAACGCTTCGTTCGGGGCAGGAACTCAGACAGTATTGCTCATACGAAGAGCAAACCGGCCGTAACTCTTCGTTCGGGGCAGGAACTCAGACAGTAACGCTCATACAAAGGGCATACCGCTCGCAAATCTTCGTTCATGGCAGGAACTCAGACAGTAACGCTCATACGAAGAACAAACCGCTCGCAACTTTTCGTTCATGGCAGGCGCTCAAACAGTATTGCTCATATAAAGGGCATGCCGGTCGCAACGCTTCGTTCCCGGCTTTGCTGAAGATAAACAGTGGCAGGATAACAACGGCGGATAGACTCTTCCTGGGCTGTTCTTAGCGCTATTTGCGGCTTGCCACTCCCTGGGCGTCGACGACGGCGATCGCTGTCATGTTCAGGATCTCGCGCACGGAGCTGTCGAGGTGGAGCACATGGATGGGCTTGCCGATCCCCACCAGGATGGGACCGATCACCTCCATGCCTGCCAGTTCCTGGAAGAGCTTGTAGGCGATGTTCCCGGAGCTCAGGTTGGGGAAGATCAGGGTGTTCACTTCCTTGTCCTGCAGCTTGGTAAAGGGGAAACGTTTCATCCGGAGTTCACGGTTGATGGCAAAATTGGCCTGGATCTCCCCGTCGACGATCAGATCCGGGTGGTCCCGGTGGAGGATCTCCACGGCTTCGTGGACGCGCTGTGGACTTCCGCTGCGGATGGACCCGAAGTTGGAGTAGGAGAGCATGGCGATGCGGGGCTCGATGTTGAATTTCCGGATCTGCTTCGCCACCAATACCGTTGTTGAAACGAGCGTCATTGCATCGGGTTCTATATTAACGGTGGTGTCGGCGAAGAACATGGGACCTTTCTTGGTAATGAGAATATATATACCCGCAATATGTTCGCGACGGTGGCTTGAACCGACAATCTGCAGGGCTGGCCGGATGGTATCGGAATATTTGCTGGTCATCCCGCTCAGGAAGGCGTCCGCCTGCCCTGTTTCGACCATCATGTTCCCGAAATAATTACGCTGGTACATAAGTTCCAGGGCTTCATCGCGGGTCAGTCCCTTTCGCTGCCTATTCTCGGCGAGAAGCTTGGCAAATTCGTTCCTCATGTCGGCGGTTTCCTCGC
>CAZVLG010000012.1:0-2737 GCA_964627835.1 uncultured Bacteroides sp. | reverse complement strand
CATCCGCAACAAAATCATACTCGGGTTCGGATTTCACGATTCTGGCCACGATCTCGTCAATCTCCCTGTGAGGAGGGTAAGCGAAAAAAACAGGTTCGGCATTAAAATCGGATACCCTTATATGCTGCTTCCTGTCCTCCTCCTTATCCGGCCTGGTCAATTCGTGTTTCCGGATCGCATTGTTCATGTAATCGAGAATGCTGGCACAACCTACCAGTCCATACTGGGTTGCGCCGTTCATGGTCTGGGCATAGATATATAATCGGGGACTTTCATCCTGGAAGAATATCCCATCCCGGATCATTTTCTCAAGGTTTTCCTTCCCCTTCTGGTATACCTTATCGGAATGGAGATCTGTATCCGGTGGAAGATCCACCTCCGGCTTCACAACATGCAGAAAAGAATAAGGATTCCCTTCCACTTCAGCCCGGGCTTCCTCGGAGCTGAGCACATCGTAGGGACGGGATGCAATGTCCCGTGCAAATTCTTTTTTTGGTCTGAATCCTCTGAATGGTTTTAATTTAGCCATGATATTTTTCTTCCAACCGTACCCAGTCAGTTTACCCGGAACGTTGTATCGCCCTTCTCAAAGAAGGCAACAATCTGCTCAGCGGCTGCCACGCCTGCATTGATGTTGGCCTCTGAGGTCTGCGCCCCCATCTTCTTTGGGGTGAAGAAGCAACGGCCTGGATAATCTACCTTCAGGCGGTCTGCATTATCGGGAGCAATGTCCGAGGCATACCGGAAATCACTTCGCTCCCCGAGGATCCTGGCAAGCGCCTCATCATCAATCACTTCTTTCCTGGCCGTATTTACAAGAACCGCATCAGCCGGCATAAGGGACATCAGACCATAATTGATCGATTTGTTGGTCTCTTCATTGGCCGGGATATGGATCGACAGGTACTGGCATGAACGGTATAATTCCTCCACGCTGTTAACACGTATTACTTCGTCTTCTTCAAATAAGGAATCATCCAGGTAAGGATCGAAGGCATGGACCTCCATCCCGAATCCCTTGGCGATCCTGGCAACGATCTTGCCAACATAACCATAGGCATGGATCCCCAGTGACTTATACTTAAGTTCACTGCCCGGCGAACCGTCAAACTGGTTCCTGGCCATATACACCATCATTCCCAGGGCAAGTTCCGCCACGGCATTGGAATTTTGTCCAGGTGTGTTCATGGTCACTACATCCCGCTTGCTTGCTGCCTCCAGATCAATATTATCGTATCCGGCGCCGGCACGGACCACAATTTTCAGATTCCCTGCTGCCTCGATCACCCCGGAATCCACCTGGTCACTTCTGACAATCAGGGCATCGGCAGCGGCAGCGGCCTTCTGAAGATCGGATTGTACCTGGTATTTTTCCAACAGTGCAAATTCATATCCAGCCCTTTCAATGATCCCCCTGATCTTATTAACCGCTTCAGGGGCAAAGGGCTTAACCGTTGCTAATAGTACTTTCGGCATGGCTCTAGATTTTTATCAATTAATTTTTTTTTCAAATTCCTGCATGGTAAGGATCAGTGCTTCAACGCTTTCCCTCGGAAGGGCATTGTAAGTGGAAGCCCTGAATCCACCCACGGAACGGTGGCCCTTGATCCCGATCATCCCGCGTGAACTGGCAAACTCCAGGAAGGCCCCTTCCAGTTCTTTATAGGATTCATTCATAACAAAGCAGATGTTCATCAGGGAGCGGTCCTCTGCCCTGTCAACCGTAGGCCGGAATAATCTGTTCCTCTGAATTTCATCATAAAGCAAAGAAGCTTTTTCCACGTTCTTTTTTGCCATTTCAGCCAGGCCGCCGTTCTCCTTTAGCCAGCGCAGGGTATGCAATGCGGCATAAATGGGTACAACGGGAGGAGTGTGGAACATGGACTCCTTCTCAATATGTGTCCGGTAATCCAGGATGGAGGGGATCGGCCGGTCCGTTTTACCCAGGATATCCTCGCGGACGATCACAAAGGCCACTCCTGCGGGTGCCAGGTTCTTCTGGGCCCCGCCGTAAATAATCCCGTACCTGGAAACATCCACGGGACGGCTGAGAATGTCGGATGACATATCGGCAACCAGAGGCATGGGTACATCCATATCCTCCCTTATCTGGGTGCCGTATATGGTGTTATTAGTGGTAATATGAAAATAATCTGCATCGGCAGGAATGTCATATCCGCGCGGAATGTAGTTGAAGTTCCGGTCTTTTGAAGATGCCACCTCAACAGCTTCACCCAGTATTTGTGCTTCTTTCACAGCCTTGCTTGCCCAGGACCCGGTATTCAGATAAGCTGCTTTTTTTTGAAGCAGGTTGTAGGGGACCATGCAGAATTGCAGGCTGGCTCCCCCGCCCAGAAAAAGAACATGGTATCCCTCAGGGATATCCAGAAGTTCCTTCATGAGCGACCGGGCTTCTTCCATGATGGCAATGAATTCACTGCTCCTGTGTGA
The DNA here is from genome assembly GCA_964627835.1 of uncultured Bacteroides sp. Taxonomy (GTDB): domain Bacteria; phylum Bacteroidota; class Bacteroidia; order Bacteroidales; family SM23-62; genus SM23-62. Next base: position 286 of record CAZVLG010000012.1, on the reverse strand, counting down.
TATTTCCATGACCGACAATCCTATGCCGTCAAGTTCCAGAATTCCCTTTGCTGTATTCTCTATCGTATAGGCTGGAAGAATTGAGGGTCCAGCATAAAAGTTGTGCTTTTTCATGGTCTATATTTTTGAAGTAAATTTCATAAAATTCTGGCAGATTTATAAGCCATGTTTATAAGTTTTTCAAATGGTCCTTCATGAGCACCGGAATTTTGCTGGTCGTGTCAAAGGTATGGCAGTATTCGATCACATCGTCCAATTTATTACGGCGAAGTCTTTCGCGCTGGGC
>CAZVLG010000011.1:0-2140 GCA_964627835.1 uncultured Bacteroides sp. | reverse complement strand
ATCTCCAGGAGGAGGACATTACATCCGACATGTTCAAAGGGTACCAGTTTTTCCATATTGAAGGTTATCTTGTGCAGAACAGGGAACTGATCCAGAAGGCCATGCGGCTTGCAAAATCACATGGGCTCAAGGTATCCATAGATATGGCCAGTTACAATGTGGTCAGGGATAACCGTGACCTTTTTGAGACCCTGATCAGGGAATATGTCGATATCATCCTGGCCAATGAAAGTGAATCGGAATCGCTTACCGGAGAAAAACCTGAAAAAGCCCTTGACCTTATGTCGGCCATGGCCGATATTGCAGTAGTTAAACTGGGCAAGGACGGATCTCTGGTAAAAAAAGGTTCGGAGGAGCACAAAATCGGCATTGAAGGGGTAAAAAGCATTGATTCAACTGGTGCAGGCGATCTGTATGCTGCCGGATTCCTGTACGGGGTTTGCAAGAAGCAATCCCTCAACATATGCGGCAGGGTTGGTGCTATCCTGGGAGGCCACATCACCGAAGTGATAGGGGCAAAAATGCATGCCGAATCCTGGACAACGGTCAGGGAAAAGGTCAGGGAAGTCTGCTCTGATTGATCCTGCCCGGTAAGCTGTTTACCAGATCCCGGGAGACTTGAACGATACCCAGGGCCGCCGGGAAAGCAACTTCATTAGTTCCTGAAAGGCCTGCTTGAACAATCCGTGTTTCCCGGAATGGATTTTGTCAATGGCAATTAGAAAATCTACTTGAACAACCCGTGCAGTTCGGCATTGATCTTGTCGATCACCATACTCAGGTCATCGGTGTTATCCGGGAAATTATAATTATCTGCGTCGACGATCAGCATCCTGCCGAGATTGTAGGATTCAACCCATGCTTCATATCGTTCGTTCAGTCGCTTCAGGTAATCCAGACGGATGCTGTTCTCGTATTTCCTGCCGCGCTTCTGGATCTGGTTGACCAGAGTCGGGATGGAAGCCCTCAGGTAGATCAGCAGGTCAGGGGGTTCGATCAGGGAAGAGATCAGGTTGAACAGGGTAAAATAATTTTCAAAATCACGGGTGGTCATCAGACCCATGGAATGCAGGTTGGGCGCAAAAATGTAGGCATCCTCGTAAATGGTCCGGTCCTGTATCACGTCCTTTCCGGATTTGCGGATATCGAGGATCTGGTTGAACCGGCTGTTGAGGAAATAGATCTGAAGGTTAAAGGACCACCGTTGCATATCCTGGTAAAAATCATTCAGGTAGGGATTGTCATCCACGTCCTCGTAATGAGGCTCCCACTTATAATGTTTGGCTAATAACGAGGTAAGGGTGGTCTTTCCGGACCCGATATTCCCTGCAATGGCAATGTGCATACTGAGGATGTTTTAAGTCGCAAACATCACGAATGTACAAAATAAATCTGAAGAAAAAGGAAGGGTCGGAGACACCCGGTTATGGATTTGTTTTATAAACCCTGTACCCTGTCCGGGTGTAAATAAAAAGCAGTCCGGGCTGGAGCTCAGCCCTTAGGGTATTGTTCCCGGTGTGGGGAGGGATGGATGCAGGTTCAGAGGATTGATTTGATTCATGGCTGTCTGTTTCATCAGGAACCATGCCGCTTCCCTCCGGACCGGGCAATGGCAGTCTGGCCAAATCTGCCGTGCGAAGGTCATAGCTGAAAAGCTTGCCTTCTTTCATAAAATAGATGTATCGATCGGTTACCTGGAAGGCATCGACAGCATCAACGGGCAGGGTTCTTGCATAATTGCCGAACCGGTCGAAAACCAGGATCCCGGTGCCCGGAACATTCAGGTAGAGCGACCTGCTTTTTTCAAGCATGAAGGTGGGGCGGATGTCCGGTCCGGTGAGTATGTTTAATGTGGGACTCTCATGCACAAGCTGCAGGTTGACATCGTAATACTGCAACTGGTTGTTCAGGCCGTTTAATACCCAGAACCCGCCCTGGTTCGAAGAGCATACCAGTTCGGCCTGGTCAATGCCAAGATCGTCGAGCCACACTGGACTAAGGATCTCTGACAGGAAATTATCAACCCAGACCACCTGGTTATGGTCTTTGTAATAGAGAAGTATCCGCAGGGGGTCCGAAACATCAACCGAGTTAATATTGCCAAGAAAGGTGTTTGTATACTGGGCATCCTGCACATGCG
>CAZVLG010000010.1:0-10728 GCA_964627835.1 uncultured Bacteroides sp. | reverse complement strand
TAATCCATGGCAAAATGGATGCCGTCAAGTTCCCTGCCCTTAATCTTAAGATCACGGGACTCCTCGGCTCCGATGGCTATGCATACTGCATCGTATGATCTCACCAGGTCATTGATATCCAGGTTTTTCCCGACTTCCTGCCCGGTCTGGATCTGGATTCCTTCAGCCAGCATCACATTCAGCCTACGGTCCACCACGTCCTTGTTCAGCTTGAAATCCGGGATTCCGTATCGGAGCAATCCCCCGGCTGCATCCTCTTTTTCATAGATTGTTACCAGGTGCCCTTCCTTATTAAGCTGGTCGGCACATGCGAGTCCCGCAGGACCCGAACCAATGATGGCCACTTTCCTGCCCGTCCGGTTAAGCGGGGGATTGGGTCTGATGTACCCTTCCCGGAACGCCATTTCGGTAATGGCGGCTTCGTTTTCCCGTATCGTTACCGGCGATTTGTCAATGGTCAGAACACATGCGTCTTCGCAGGGGGCTGGACAGATCCGGCCTGTGAATTCGGGGAAATTATTGGTCGTGTGGAGCACATCGCTGGCTTTTTTCCATTCCCCCCTGTACAGCAGATCGTTGAATTCGGGGATGATATTAATGACCGGGCAGGCCCAGTGGCAGAAAGGTATCCCGCAATCCATGCAACGCGCGGCCTGCAGTTTGCGATCCTCCGAATTAAGGGTCTGCTCCACTTCTCCGAAATCATGGACCCTGTCCTGAACCGGCCTGTTCCCGGCCTCCTTCCGTTCTATTTTCAAAAATCCTCTTGGATCAGCCATTTACCTGAGTTTATCTTTACTAAAATACACCGAGGGTTCCGCTTTCCTGGTTTTCGACATCTGTCTCGACCTCTTCGATCTTTCTTTTCAATGCTGCGAGTTTCTCCTCTTCAAGAACCCGTTTGTATTCATAGGGTATGATCTTGAGGAACCTGGGCAGGTATGTGTCCCAGTTATCCAGCACATCCTTTGCCCGCTGGCTGCCGGTATACCGGTGGTGCTTCTGGATAAGTTCCTTCATTTCTCGTATATCATGCAGGTCCTCAACCAGCGAGATCTCGACCATTCCCATGTTGCAGTAATAGTCAAAATTGCCTTCAAGGTCGAGCACATAGGCGATCCCCCCGCTCATCCCTGCGGCAAAGTTCCTGCCGGTAGTCCCCAGTACCACCGCCCTTCCACCGGTCATGTATTCACAGCAATGATCACCTGAACCCTCTACCACGGCGATGGCACCCGAATTCCTGACACAGAACCTTTCCCCGGCAATCCCGTTTACATAAATCTCACCGCTGGTGGCCCCGTAGAGGACCGTATTTCCGATGATGACGTTCTCCTCTGGTTTGAACCTGGATTCTTTCGGGGTAACCACGATGATCTTTCCACCGGATAATCCCTTTCCAAGGTAATCGTTGGCATCCCCCTCCAGGCGAAGGGTCACCCCCCTGGCAAGAAAAGCGCCGAAGCTCTGTCCGGCAGACCCTTTGAATCCAATATGGATGGTATCTTCCGGCAATCCCTCGAGACCGTAGATGGAAGAGATCCTCCCGGAGAGCATGGCACCGGTAGCCCGGTCCGTATTCTTAATGTTATAGTTCAGGATGACCTTTTCCTTGCTCTCAAGGGCAGGGGAACATTGATCGATCAACTCCAGGTCGAGCACCTTTCCGGGAATCTCACGCTTGGTAGTTGTGAAGCGTCTTTCGTATTTCTTTGCCTCTTCAGGGATATGTATAATGGGCGACACATCAACCCTGGATGCCTTCCAGTGATCCTTCGGTTTTGCAACCCGGAGCAGGTCGGCACGCCCGACGATGTCCTCGAATTTTGCAAATCCGAGTTCGGCAAGCAGTTCCCGGACCTCCGTTGCCAGGAAGGTAAAATAATTTACCAGGTAATCTGCCTTGCCTGTGTACCGCTGGCGGAGTTTTTCATCCTGGGTCGCGATCCCGACGGGACAGGTATTGAGATGGCATTTTCGCATCATAATGCATCCCAGTGATATCAGGGCCCCGGTTGAAAATCCGAATTCCTCGGCTCCCAGCATGGCTGCCAGCACCACATCGAGTCCTGTCTTCATCTGTCCATCGGTTTGTATGATGACATTTCGCCTGAGATTATTCAGTACCAGGGTTTGTTGCGTCTCGGAAAGGCCGATCTCAAGGGGTAGTCCCGCGTGCTTGATGGAGCTCGAGGGACTCGCACCCGTGCCTCCCTCGGAGCCGCTGATGGTGATGATATCCGCACCGGCCTTGGCAACACCGGCAGCGATGGTCCCAACCCCGGAAGCCGAAACAAGCTTGACGCTAACCCTGGCTTTCGGATTCACATTCTTCAGGTCAAAGATTAGCTGGGCAAGGTCTTCGATCGAATAAATATCATGATGGGGCGGCGGTGAAATAAGTGTAATGCCAGGTATCGAGTAACGGGTTTTTGCAATGATCTTATCCACCTTATGACCGGGAAGCTGTCCCCCTTCCCCCGGCTTCGCTCCCTGGGCAATTTTGATCTGTATCTCGTCTGCATTGACCAGGTAATAATTGGTCACACCAAACCTTCCCGAAGCAATCTGTTTGATGGAGCTGCGGGCACTGCTGCCGTCCGGCCGTGGAAGGAAGCGCTGGGGATCCTCGCCCCCTTCGCCGGTGTTGCTTCGTCCGCCGATCCTGTTCATGGCAACGGCCAGGGCCTCATGTGCCTCCCTCGAGATCGACCCGTAAGACATGGCACCGGTGACAAAACGTTTAAAAATGGCCTCAAGGGGTTCGACCTTATCAATGCTGACCGGATTTTTCCTGATTCTTAAAAATCCCCTCAAAAAGGTGGGTTTCTGGTTTTGCTCATTCACCAGGGCTGAGAAGACCTTGAAACGCTTGTAATCGTTTGTTTTTACAGCCCATTGAAGATGCGTGATCGTTTCGGGGTTCCATGCATGATGTTCTCCCTTTACCCGGTAGTGATAGGTCCCCGCAGTCTTTATGATGCTTTCATCGCAAGGAACATGGTAGGCTTCCCGGTGCGGAATGGTCGCCTCACGGGCAATTTCTTCCAGGCCGATGCCACCGATGCGGCTGACGGTTCCTTCGAAGTACCGGTCAACAAATTCCTGGTTGAGTCCCACTGCCTCGAATATCTGCGCCGAGCGATAGGACCTCAGTGTGGAAATGCCCATTTTGGAAAGGATCTTCAGCAATCCTTTTTCGATGGCCTTCATATAGTTCTCCTCCGCACGCTGAAAATCGACCTGGATGAGCTTTTCCTCAACGAGTTTTTCAATGACGGCAAAGGCCATATAAGGATTGATCACGCTTGCCCCGTAACCGAACAGCAGAGCAAAATGATGGACCTCCCTGGCTTCGGCGGTCTCCAGGACGATATCGATCTGCATCCGCTTGCGCCGTTCAATCAGGTGGTGATGCACTGCGGACACGGCGAGCAGAGAGGGAATGGGGACCAGGTCTCCGTTGATCCCCCGGTCTGTCAGAATGATATAGTTCTTCCCCTCGTCGACGGCCTGTTCAGCCTGATGCTGTATCCCCTCCAGCGCCTCAGCCAGTGCTGAAGGTCCACCGCCGGCAGGAAAATGAAGGGGAATGGTGGCGGCCGAGAATCCCTTGTACCTGAGGTTTGCTATCACCTGGAAATAAGTGTTGCTTACTACGGGACTGTTCAGCTTGATCATTTTGCTGTGCTGGGGACCCTCATGCAGCAGGTTGTCCTGCAGGGAACCAACATAGCCTGTCAGGCTCATAACCATCTCTTCCCGGATGGGATCAATGGCCGGGTTGGTAACCTGGGCAAAGAGCTGCCTGAAGTAGTTGAACAGCCGCTGGGGTTTGTCCGAAAGCACTGCCAGCGGGGTATCGTTTCCCATGCTGCCAACAGGCTCCTGACCTTTTTCAGCCATGCCCGAAATGATAAACTCAACATCTTCCTTGGAATAGCCGAAAGCCTTCAGGTAACATTTATAATCCTCCCCCATATCCGGTGAAACCCGCCTGCCCACTTCAATGTCGGTCAGGTTCACACGGTTCCGGGAAAGCCATTCACGATAGGGGTTATGGGTCGCAAGGGATGACTTAAGTTCGGGATCATAATAAACCTTCCCCTCCCTGGTGTCGATAAGCATCATTTTGCCGGGTTTAAGCCGGCCCTTTTCCACGATCTCATGGGGTGGGAAATATTTCACCCCAACTTCAGAACCCATTACCACAAGGTCGGTATCCGTGATCACATAACGCGATGGCCTTAATCCATTCCTGTCAAGGGTGCCCCCGATGTAACGCCCGTCCGAGAAGATCAGGGAAGCCGGCCCGTCCCAGGGTTCCAGGAATGTGGAATGATATTCATAAAAAGACCGGAGATCCTCGGAGATCGGGTTTTTCGTATTCCAGGACTCCGGTACAAGTATGGAAACGGCATGCGCAAGGGATTTTCCGGTGAGGTACATGAATTCCAGCACATTATCAAGACTGGCGGAGTCTGATTTATCAGGCTCAACGATCGGGTATATCCGGTTTAGGTCATCATCCAGGTAGTGTGATTGAAGTACGGACTCCCTCGCCTTCATCCAGCAACGGTTTCCCTTGATTGTATTGATTTCCCCGTTGTGGGCAAGCAGCCGGAATGGCTGCGCCAGGTCCCAGGAAGGAAAGGTATTGGTGGAAAACCTTGAATGCACCAGGGCAATGGCAGATTTAAGCCTTGCATCCTGCAGGTCAAGGTAATAGGCGCCAAGCTGTTCTGAAGTAAGCATCCCCTTGTAAATAAGCACCCTGGTAGACAGGCTGGGGATATAGAACTGCTTCTTTTGAGACAAACCCGAGCCCATCACAGCGTTTTCCGCACGCTTCCGTGCAACGTACAGCCTGCGTTCGAAATCAAGGGGATCCATATCCGCTTCGAGCAGGACCTGCTTCATTTCCGGTTCGGCCGCCCGGGCAAGGTCTCCAATGGTGGAATTGTCGCGGGGGACTTCCCGGTAAGCAATGATCGAGATCCCTTCCTCGGCAATCACGCGTTCAAAGATCTTCAGGCATTTTTCTTCCTGCTTTTTTTCCTGCGGAAGGAACAGAATACCTGTACCGAACTGTCCCTCAGGAGGGACATTGAATCCCTGTATAAGGTAAAAGTCCCTCGGCACCTGGATCATGATCCCCGCACCGTCACCCGTTTTGCTGTCCGCACCTTCCGCTCCGCGATGGGTCATGTTTTCCAGGACTTCGAGTCCCATCTGAATGATCTCATGCGACTTCTTGCCACGAATATGCGTAACAAATCCGATCCCGCAATTATCGTGTTCAAAATCGGACCTGTAGAGTCCCGAATTCCCTGGTCTGGATCTCATGATAATCTTTTTCCTTCTTCCTGCTATGGAGCCAAAAAGAAACCGCTCCCAGTATGTCCTGAGAACGGTTTCCTATTTTTTTTTATATGATTACAGGCATACCATCCTCAGCATTCTTCCTTCCTTCCGTGCAGGTGTTCCGTGAGCCGGGTATACCCTGTCCTTCTGAGGATCATTAATCTCATTGCAGCAAATATATTTATTATTATCTTATAAATCAAAAGCTAAAAACAGTCTTTTTTAACAGTTTTTACAAAAAAAGCATGAATATTTACTAAATCATTACAATTTTGCTAATATTCGCGTCTATCTGTAACAATCTGGCTTTTCAGGAATTAAGATTGAACCCTACCGGAATTTAAGGATCAGGTAAGATCCATATCCCAGGAACGGAAGACCCGTTAATAAAATACGGACTGTTTCATGCCCCCTTGTTTTTGCATAAGGCTCATTTCTGGAGTGGCATGGATTATGGTTCTCAAATATAGGGATCGTTCTGGCAATTTTCCGTATATTTAAATATCAACATCTAAAAATTCCGGCATCGGTATCAAATAAATCTTCAATTTCAACACTCAATGCAGATTGAACACCCACCGTTCGAAAAACGGTGAAATTCTGCTTTAATACACTTCCCACTTAAGTTGCAGGGGTAGACATATGGAACAAAGAGATTACATGATGAGGCAGATCGAGCAATTGGGACAGGCATTGGCCAGGATGCTTGCCCGTTTGCTGAATATCAAGCAGTTGCCGCCATCCGGACTGAGTATTGATGAGATAAAGAACGTATACAGCGATGAATTGGACCTGAGCCTTGACCTCATTTTACAGGCACCCAAAGAGGAGATCGTCGGGATACTTAATTCAGGTTTTAATTTTATCGATCAGCACCGTGAAAAGATGGCCGAGATCATGGGGGAAACCGCGGACCTTTATGAACAGGCAGGCCAGGGGGATATTGCGCGTGACCTGAGGGAAAAATGTATTGTCATCTATGAACACATCCAGGAAAATTCGGGTTCATATTCACTTGAGCGTGTCATGAAAATCTCAGCGCTCAAGGATCTTCTTTAATTTGCCGGAATCCATCCATCAGGGCCAGGGCCACTGGCCCTGCCGTGGATGGGCTTGGGGATTTTGATCAGGTCCCGGTCGCCCCATTGAAACAGCTTTCCGCCTGCTCTGTGAAAGGCTTAATTCCGGCGGTAATTCAGCAGGGTGAACAGGGAGAAGAAAAACAGGATCACGAACAATGCAAAGGGGAACCACATGTACTGCGCAGGGAATTGATCCCCCCTGATGCTGAACGCGATAAAGTAGAAAAGCAGTGCCGGTATCAACAGTAATAAAGTGGTAAATCCCGCCCGGGTTACATCGTGCCACTGCTTTTCATCGTACCATTCCCCCACCCTCTCCCTCAGTTTCAGGATCAGCCAGTAGCTTACGATCAAACCATAGGGGACCAGGATGATAATGCCGGTTGCAAGGGAGTGATAGACAGTCACGTTCACATTTTTACTAACAGCCATTCCCAGGGCAATCCACCCGAGCCCGATCATGCCGCAGATAATGCCCACACACTGGGCGATAACAAATACGATTTCATCTTTCCCGGCCATCTCCGTTTCCGTATCCAGTTGTCTGAGGTAGCGTAAAATACCCGCAGAGATTCCCGTCACAAGCAGGATAAAGACAGCATGAATACCCAGCAGGATATACAGTATGATCCATTCACCGGAGGTGTCCCATCCCATTTTATACTCCTTCCCGATATCACCGAGCACGGCCCAGTCACTGAAGAGCCCGAGAAAGGACAGTATCCCTGCAAGCACCGCGAGGATGCTCAGAGGCCGTATTTTCCGGATAAAGCGCATTTGTATCACCAGGGTGCCTGCTGCAAGCAGATGGAAAAAAAACATCCCGAGAAAACTGAGCCAGATAAATTCACTCAGCTTTTCAAGACGGCCAAGTTCCTCCAGCCGAAGCACAAGCGGTTTCAGCCGGTTGTACATGGCATAATCAAATACGAGCCAGAACAGGAATAGAAGTCCCAGAAGACCTGTGATCAGTGACAGTATCCAAACGGTTCTTTTTTTCATTGTACCCATGATAAAATTATGATATTATTAATCGCTAATATAGAATACGTCGTCCACCCTCACCCTGAAATACCTGGCCAGCTTAAACGCCAGCATGGTGGATGGAATGAACTTGCTCTTCTCGATCGAATGTATGGTCTGCCGTGTAACACCCAGCTCCCTTGCCAGGGTTTCCTGCGAAATATCCCCGTGTTCAAAACGCAGGCGGCGAATATGGTTGTTCAATTTCATGCTATGTAAAGTTTAACGCAACAAATGTAATATATATTTTACATTTTGTCAAGTATTTTTTACATAGTATTGTGAATCATCCGGATTGGCCTTGGGAACTGATACTATGGCTGCGGACAGGAATATCAGGGCCTGAAAAAAAATCCTCTCAGGTCTTGCCGGGATAAACCGGTTCGATCCATTTGGGCAGTGGCTTGTATTTGCTCTGGCTGGCCCAGCGTATCCCCCGCTTCATGATCTCCAGGGCTTCGGGAACATCAAAATCCGAGGCTGTATGTCCCAGGGATGAATAGAACACCCTTCCCCTGCCGTAGGCTTTTTTCCATACCACGGGCATGGTGGCACCATCGATCCATTCCGCGTGATCTGCGCTAAAGGTGGTGGTTGCCAGGACCTTTACGTTCGGATCCACATGCATGTAATATTGCTCTGAATGCATGCTGAAATCTGACAGGCCTTTTGTTACACCGTCTTTCCTGTTGGTGATGTTCACCTCATAATCGATCACCCCTCCCGGATGGGCAACCCATTGTCCGCCGACCATAAACTGGTACTCCGGATTTTGTCTGAAGGCATCTCCCAATCCACCGTGCCAGCCGGCCAGTCCAACCCCGCCTTTGACAGCCTCCAGCAATCCTTTTTCCTGGTTTCCTGTGATGCTCGACATGGTATAGATCTGCACGATCAGGTCCGATTCGTTCATCATCTCTTTCTCGGTATAAACATCCAGGGTGCGCGAGAGCATCACGGATGCGCCTTCACTCTCCATCCAGGGAACGAATATGTCCCGGCATTTTTCAGGCTCATGTCCCTCCCATCCTCCATAAACGAACAGCACTTTCTTGTCTTTCAGGACCGGATCCTGCTGTTTTGCTTGCACCTTGCCTGAAATCAGCAGGGGCGTAAGTACCATTCCGGCTGTTGAAAACGCTGCATGTTTAAGAAAAGTCCGCCGCGGCAGTTTGGATTGATTCATTCTTCGTAAATTTAGTTGGATATGCAAACGTCCCTAAAAATACACAATTAGTTGCTCCCATCAAGAATCCATATAACCGGGGAATGAATATCATCGAGTGGATCATCCTTGCGGTACTGACCCTTGCCAACGTCTGGCTCACCTGGTGGGTTTCACTCAGGAAGAAACGTTTTCACGGCATCTATCGCTTCGTTTCATTTGAGTGCATTTTCCTGATTGTGCTTTTGAACTATCCTGTCTGGTTCAGGGATCCGTTTGCATGGTACCAGCTTATTTCATGGCTGCTGCTCGCCGGCTCCATACTGGTCGCATTTTTCGGTTTTTACCAGTTTTACAGCCGCGGGAAACCCAGCGACCAGATGGAAGAAACAACCCGGCTGATTGATACGGGACTCTACCGTTACATCCGGCATCCCCTTTACCTTTCACTGATACTGGGTGGTTTCGGCGCCATGATGAAAGATCCCGGTCCGGCCCAGGTCATCCTTTCCGGGATAAACCTGCTGGCCCTCTTCCTCACTGCAAGGATTGAGGAAGGGGAAATGATCGACAGGTTCGGCAAAATATATGCCGATTACATGAAGACGACTAAAATGTTTTTCCCGCTAATCCTATAATCTTTGAACAAAATTGGATGCCATCGCGTATAAGGCCTTGCAGGCATTAAATGTAACATGAGACGACGAATTGTATATCTGCCGCTTGCACTTTTGCTCCTGGCCGGGGCTTGTGACCAGGGAGACAAGCTGGATGATTTCCTTCGTCCTGCTCCCGTCGAACCCCTTGCCGAAATAATAAGGACCGCCGCACCGCTGGGACATTTTGCAATGGTTGCAATGGCCGACCAGATGGGATATCCCATCCCTTATGAAAAAATAAACCTTGACAGCGGTTTTTCAGTAATCCGCCTTACACCCTCGGAAAATTTCCCCCTGGTTTACCAGGATGAATCCTGCAGGGAGGTCCTGATCCTTAGGTTCCCGGTAGATGAAGATCTCGCCATAATCAGCATTTTCTATATCTGCGGAAACCTGATGGACCCGCCGGATAAGATCATCGAGATTCATACCATCCCGGTAATGGCCGATGACGGGAAGATCAAAGCCGTTTTTGCCAGCCAGGATATTTACGTGCGAGACAGCGTGGAACTGAACGTGCAAATGGGGCCGGGCAATATCCGGATCGAACTGGACCGGCTGGAAGAACCACGGCCTGAATCAACGGAGGCAGCCATTGAACAGAATGCATGGATCATCGATGTTGATCCTGCAGGCACCTGGGATGCATTCTGGGACGACAGCTATACGCTCACGGGAGGCGAACAGGACGTTTCCGTCCTTACCGGGGAATCATACAGCAATACCTCTGTCATACAGATGGCCATGATCGAAGCCACCCTCCGCCCGGCTTGCATCCTTGCACCCGTTGAGGGACATGCCGTGCTGCGCGAGGTAAGCCTCGAAACAAGCGGGGATGAATCGATTAAAGACCTGGTGCTGGGGACCGTATTTTTCCGCTTCACGGCAGGCTGTACGGGGAAAGTTGATGTCCCCCTTGCCACCGGGAACTTTGTCGCCTCCACCGGTACAAAGGTCGACCTTAACCTGCTTCATTGATTTCTCCGGCCGCTAAAAGATGCTATATTTATTCATGGTTTAAACCCTCACAGGCATAAATATGGATTTTCAGGAAAAGACCATACTGGGCCGCACCTCATTGAAGGTTGGACGGCTTGGTATTGCATCCAGCTACGGGGCCCCTGCCGAAGCCTATGAAGAAGCATTTGAAAAAGGATGTAATTATTTTACCATCGGAAGTTTCCTCCAGGGGAGAAAGGAAGGAATGGTCCAGGCCATCCGGAACATAGTGGCAAAAGGAAAACGGGACGAACTCGTGGTTAGCATGGCCGAGTATACCCACAGCCGCCTGGTCGGCCATCCCCATTTTTTAAAGGGCTTGAAAAAACTTGGGCTCGAACATATAGACATCCTGTTCCTGGGCTATTACCTGAGCCCGCCCAGGCGGGGCCTTATCCACTGGGTCATGGGGCTGAAGGAAAAAGGCCTGGTCCGG
>CAZVLG010000009.1:0-4258 GCA_964627835.1 uncultured Bacteroides sp. | reverse complement strand
TAATCAAAACAGGATATGGGTAGTATCCCTGGACGACCAGGCCTTTCTTCGGCTGGTAATCCTCAGCGGCGACAGTATTCAGCCCGTCTCGGATAAATTCCCCGAACTCTCCGGGAATATCCTGAATGTATTTTATAACCGGCAGGGTAACATTTTCATATCGACCGCGAACGGCCTCTATGAAATGCCCGATCCGAATACCCTCCGGCCTTCCATACTCAACAATTATGAGGAACTCAGGGATAAAATAATCGTACTGCGTTCACAGGAACCATCGGGTGGACTGATTATTTCCGCCTTTGATCCGGACGGGGCAGGACAATCCTTCCACCTGTACAGGAACGGGATCATGACCAGCATGGAAGTCCCCGAGAAAACCTGGTTCGACGGAGTGAATGTTGTTTTCAAAGACAGCCAGGAAAGATGCTGGTTTGGCAATTTTGGCTACGGGATAGCCATGTATGACCCGGCACGTGATAGGTATGATTATTTTCACCAGGAAAACGGGCTGAAGAGCGATTTCATTCAGGGCTTTATAGAAGATCACGAAGGCAATATTTGGATGGGATCCCGTGGCAGCGGGCTGATCAAATACAGCCACAATAACTTTGTCTCATTCAACTTTGAAAATTACATCGACGGCAATATGGTCCGCGAGATCTACCAGGACAGCAAAGGCAACCTGTGGTTTGGCCTGGCCGCAGCGGGAATGGTAAAATACAACGGATCTGCATTCAAAGCTTTTTCCAAAAGTGATTTTCCCGGCATCCATAATGTAAGGGGCATGGCCGAGATCCGTCCCGGACTGTTCCTTCTTGCATCGATCAACGGATTGTATCATTTCGACGGACGTACGATCCGGGACGTATCCGGGCTTTACGGCCTTCCATCGAACATGGCTTATGCCGATCTCCAGAAATACGGCGATACCATCTGGCTGAGCACCCTCAATATTGGCCTTGCAAGGATTGTCGATGGAAAAGGGGAAGTATTCAGCATCCAATCCGGACATTTGCAGAGCAACTACTTTAACGCTATTTACAGGGACAGCAAGGGAAACATCTGGTTCTGCTCAAATAACGGGGTCGGCAGGTACAGGAAGGGTCAATTCGACTGGTTCACCATTGAGGATGGACTGAGTTATCCCATAACACTGCAAATTACCGAAGACCGTTTGGGCCGGATCTGGATCGGCACCTACATGGACGGCCTGAATATTTTTGACGGTGAGAAATTCAGTTATCTGACCAGGGACAACGGTTTGAACTCCAATGTCATCTACTCCCTGATCACCGATTCCAGGGGAGATCTGTGGGCCGGAACCAACAACGGTGTTAGCCGTATCCAGATCGACAGCAGCGGAAATGTGGAGAAGATCACCAATTATGGAGTCTACGATGGCTTTACAGGGATTGAGAACAATGGCACATCCATCTTCATGGACAGGAACCAGAACCTCTGGTTCGGAACCGTAAAAGGAGCCATGCGGTACGATCCACATGAGACCCGGCCGAATCTCACAGAGCCCCAGGTGCACATTACGAATATCGGGTTGTTTTTCAGGGATGTGGACTGGACGCAGGAGTCTTATGCCCCTTTCCATGCCGGTGTCGATCCCTGGTTCAATCTGCCTGCCGACCTTGTTTTTCCCCATGACAGCAACCATATTACATTTGAATTTGAAGCACTCAGCTTCCAGGTTCCCGAAAAGGTGAGGTATCAGTGGAAACTTGAGGGACTCGACAAGGACTGGTCACCGGTCTCGGATAAAACAGAAGCCGTATATGCCAATATCCCTCCCGGGGAATATACCTTCATGGTCAGGGGAATGAATAATGACGGCATCTGGAGCTCTTCACCCGCCACCTTTTCGTTTGCCATCACTCCCCCGTGGTGGGGTACCTGGTCCTTCTTCATTATACTTGCCCTCCTGGTGCTTACGGCCATCACCCTGGCCTTCCGTTTCAGGATAAAAATGATCGAAGCCAAAAGAAAGGAGCTGGAAAGGATCGTCGAAGAGAAAACCAGGGAGGTCCTGGACCAGAACCGCCAGCTCGCGAACCAGAAAGAGGAGATCATGGCCCAGGCGGAACGCCTTCAGGCCTCCTACACCAACCTGGAGAACCTGGGCGAAATTGGCAAGACCATTACCTCAAAGCTCTCGGTCGAGAAGATCATCGATACGGTTTACGAGTCCATCAACAAACTCATGGACGCGACGGTATTCGGGATTGGAATCGTAAATAAAGAGAATAATACCATTGATTTCCCCGGGGTAAAGGAAAAAGGAGAAACACTCGACTTCCTAAGTTTTGATCTCGATGATGAACTCCGGCTTTCTTCTTATTGTGTCAAAACCGGGAAAGAGGTCTTTATCAACGATTTTGAAAAGGATTATGAAAAGTATCTTTCTGCCATCACCCCTGCGAGGGACAACACCGGGAATTCATCTTCCATTCTCTACCTGCCCCTGACCATCAACAAGGAAACCATCGGTGTAATAACCGTGCAAAGTTTTGAAAAGAATGCATACACCGAATACCACCTGAACATTCTTCGCAACCTGGCGGTGTATACCAAAATTGCCCTGGAGAATGCTTCTGCATATAAAAGGATCAAGCTCCAGTCCGAGGACCTGAAAAAAGCAAACCAGGACATATCCAGGCAAAAGCAGAAGATCGAAGAGACCAACAGGGAACTCCTGGACCTGGACAAGGAAAAGAATCACCTCATAGGAATTGTCGCGCATGATCTGCGTAATCCGCTGACAAGCAGCCTGGCCATTGCCGAAAATCTTCGATTAAGCGATGCCGGCATCCGCAAAGATGAGCAGGAGGGCCTCAGCTTCCTGGTGAATGCCCTGAAACGAATGAATGACATGGTATCCAAGATCCTGGATATCCGGATGATTGAGCAGAAAAGGATCAATATGAAGTGTGAAAATACGGATCTCGGAGAGATCGTCCGGGATGTCTTCCAGAATATGCAGGAAGCCGCCCAGCAGAAGAACATCAGCCTGAACCTGGTTAACAAAAAGATTTACGGCACGGTCGACCGCAATTACCTCACACAGGTATTTGAGAACCTGCTCTCCAACGCAATCAAGTTTTCTCCGAAAAGTTCCGACGTCTGGATAAAAGTGACGGAGCAAAATGATGAGATCAGGGTGAATTTCATCGATAATGGACCCGGCATCAAAGAAGAGGAAATGGACAAACTCTTCGGTAAATACCAGCGCCTGAGTGCCAAGCCGACCGCAGGCGAGGATTCTACGGGACTCGGACTGTCGATTGTGAAAAAATACGTCGATGTAATGGGCGGGAAAGTCTGGTGTGAAAGCGAACCCGGCAAGGGCTCCAACTTTATCGTGGCCTTCCGTAAATCCAGATAGGGCCCCTGGCATCCCTCCTTTATTGCCTTATCCTGATCATTTTCATAACAGAGATGTATGATCCTGCCCGCATCCTGCAGAAGAATATCCCGTCCTGCACGTTACCTGCTTCCCAGGTGATTGAATACTCCCCTGCGGATTGATGTTCCCTGACCAGGGTGGATACCAGCCTGCCGCCCATGTCCATGATCTCAATGGATACCGTTTCAGGATGCTTCAAGCTGTAGTATATGTCTGTTGCTCCGGAAAAGGGATTTGGGATGTTGTGCAAGAGCAGGCCGGGGGGATCAAAAGCAGCCTGATCGTGCCGCAGGCCGACGGCATTCGCCACCCACCTTGGGTCCCCTATCGCCTTCCCCTCTGTGGAGAAAGTCAATAAGGGAGAATCCCCCGGCAATGTAAAATCCCCCGCGTAGCCTTTCCTGTATTCCGGGTTCAGTATGACGATATCTTCAAAGACATAGCCCGGCCATTCCGTTCCAGCGGCATCCGGGCTTGCGGCAGCGCATTTCCAGAAGCAAGTATTCTGGATAATGACAACCGTATCTGCATGGGGATCCTGGAAATAGATAGGGGGCTGGTCGTACTGATGCTGGTTGGAAAGGATGCAATTTGAGATCCTGAGAATATGGTAAGGATCGTCCACCTGGACATGGCCATGGATATCACCCAGTGAATCCAGGGTGCAATGGTCTATGAACCCGGTTGGGGTAATCGTCGGATCGGTAATCCCGGAGACGCATCGATAACCGATCTTGCCGATCTTAAGAGCCATCCCGTTGAGATTGAACACCGTTGAATTGGCCATCTCGAGATGTTTCAGGGAGACATGTTTGTACTGAAGAAAATGTTTCGCATTGAAAACAA
>CAZVLG010000008.1:0-2918 GCA_964627835.1 uncultured Bacteroides sp. | reverse complement strand
GAGTTATACCAATAATCCGAATTCAGCACGACCATGCCGATGTTATCATACGTATAATAATAAACGGATTCTTTATAGGGGGGAAAATCGGTTTTCGAAGGATCCGGATCGTAGCTGGCTCCATCCTCGCTTACAGGTCCGTTCTCCGGCATACTGAAGTTCTGCCTGAATTTTGCTTCGGAAGATTCCGTATCAAAGGGGAAACGGTCTATTTTCATCCTGGCCGGTCCCTGCTCAAGGGTGTCAAGGAACATGATTTCCACCGCTTCATGGTTTCCCATGCCTACATATACCGGAATATAATGCCAGTAAGGTTCAACGGCCCTTTTCCAGTTGGCATACTGAAGATCGGTGGATCTTTCATCCGTCATATACCCGGTGATGAGGTCACCGGTGAACTGAAAGAATCGG
The DNA here is from genome assembly GCA_964627835.1 of uncultured Bacteroides sp. Taxonomy (GTDB): domain Bacteria; phylum Bacteroidota; class Bacteroidia; order Bacteroidales; family SM23-62; genus SM23-62. Next base: position 2,507 of record CAZVLG010000008.1, on the reverse strand, counting down.
GCATCCTGCTGAATGCTCAATGCCATGATCTTCTTCATGATATATGCATTGACACCGTAAACATTCCGTTCGCCTCCTCCCTGTCCATCACGAGAATCACTCGCGTAGGCAAATGTAAAGGAAGTCCGACTTCCCGGATCCGGTGCGGTGCGAAAGCTGTACCTGCTGGAAACACTTACCCCATCCAGGAAATATTCATATTCTGTATCGGGTTCCAGTCCTCTTATTTCAATGGCATGCCCGGTCCCTGACCCCAAGCCTTGATATACTTTGCCTCCCAGGACAACACCTGCTTTGCATTCAATATTCGTCCTGAAACCGATGGTGACACGGTCAGGTCCCACAAGGTTTACAAAGGGCCCTTCCACCACCGTGGTAGCAACCTGAAAGGGCCCCCTGCCTTCAAATGCCACCTTACCGTCGTATATGATCTCGCCATGCAGGTTGGTAAGTCTGTATCCCAGTACGCCCTTTCCTGACTCCTGCCACCCGATCATGTCGTACCTGCCGGACAGCTTATTCAGGATATCCACATGTGCCTTTCCCTGGTTTACGACCTCGTAATCCCTGAAGTAAACCGGGTACGGGAATTTGCCGTCGTCGTGGTGGATGAAGCCATAATAGAGTAATCCTGTAAAACCTGGATCGATAAATTCAAATCCTATTCCCGTTTCCGTACCTGTTGGTCTTCCCATAGCCCCGTCCAGATCATAGGGTTCTGTTTTATCCATCTGGTATGCCTTCCTTCCCCCCACCCACTCCAGGTAAAGCCGTCCATTCCTGTCCACCTTCAAATTACTGTAGACATCGGGAACCATCACCTGTCCGTTGCAGTGGAACATTACCCCTGTAAATAAAAGAAGTCCAAGCGAAAAAGTAACTTTCATATTATGGTATTCTAAATAATATTCGTTTAAAGTGCCCTGCGAATCAAAGCTGCAAAATCTTTCACGTCTTCTTTTGTTGTGTCGTAGGAGCACATCCATCGAACCTCCCCTGTGGCCTCATTCCAGACATAGAAGAAATACTCTTCCTGCAATTGTGGAATGAGCTCTTTGGGAAGAATGGCAAAGACGGCATTTGACTGAACGGGCTGGGTGATCTGAATCCCATCGATATCCTTTACCGATGCTGCGAGGAGTCCTGCCATCCGGTTGGCATGACGGGCATTCTCAAGCCATATATCCTTATCCAGAAATCGCTCGAACTGGACTGCAATAAATCGCATCTTGGAAGCGAGCTGCATCCCCTGCTTTCTGATAAACTTGAAATCTTCCGCTAAATCGGAATTAAAAAACAATACAGCTTCACCATACATCAAGCCATTCTTGGTGCCTCCAAATGACAGGACATCCACCCCGGCATCTCTTGTAAACTCTCGAAATTCCAAACCCAGGGATGCTGCTGCATTGCTGATGCGGGCACCGTCCATATGCAGGTAGAGATTCTGACTGTGAACATATTCGGCAATCTCCCGGATCTCCTCCAGCATGTAGACTGTACCCATCTCTGTTGACTGGGTAATAGAAACAACACGGGGTTGCGAATGGTGCTCAAATCCAATGCCATAGATATGCTTCGCAATGCCCTCGATCCTTAGTTTTCCGTCCGCTGTATCGACCGAAAGCAGCTTACATCCGGTCCATCTTTCGGGTGCCCCGCATTCATCCTCATGTATATGGGATGTCTCCGCACATATAATGGAATGATGCGGTCTTGTGAGTGCATCCAGCCCCAGGACATTCGCAGCCGTTCCGATAAAAACAAAGAAAGGGATCGTGTCTTCCCCGAATACTTTTCTGATCTTATTTACCGCTGATGCCGTATAAGGGTCGTCACCATAAGCGATGGTATGTCCCACATTCACCTGCCCGAGGACTTTCATGATCTCCGGGTGGACCCCTGCATTATTATCACTGGCAAATCCGCGTTTATTCATAGCTAAGATTTTGCCGGTGAAATTATCAATAAATGTTTACATCTAAAACAGTTCATCGTATTTCGTCCAGAGCAGGTCTCCCAGCTCCCAGGCTTTATTAACCACACGGTTTCCCCATTCATTGGTATAATCGGTCAGGAAACGGATGGTCTCTTCCTCTTTGCCCTTCTTATACATGGAAAGCGCTTCCGACTCCAGTTCCTTTTGTTTCTCAAGGAGTTCGGATTGCATGGGGTTCCACACTGCATCAACGTCGTGGCGCATATCACCCCAGCGTTGCGCTGCCAGGGTCCCCAGCCGATTAAAAGCCCACCATGCAGATTCCCGTGTATACCCGTTTGGCCGGCCAGGAGTTTTGTAGGGCGCAGGCAGGTCCGTTACGGAACAATAGACCGGAATATAAATGGATGAAGCGACATTGTCCATAGCAAGCCAGACCACCCCGCCGATCTCGTCCGGCAGCCAGTCCCTGGACTGAATAATGGTTGCATACATGGTATACCAGCGGGCAATGGTACGCTCTCCTCTCCAACCCCAGCCTCCATTGATCCTGAAGACCTTATTCATA
>CAZVLG010000007.1:0-6770 GCA_964627835.1 uncultured Bacteroides sp. | reverse complement strand
CAGGACCTTTCTTTCCAAATTCGGCACCATTCTTTCAAATACCTTGCTGGGAACGGGTCTTTTCGATATGACTTCGGGGTACCAGGGATTCCACCTGAATGTGGTCAGGGAGTTCATCGATTTCCCGATGAGGTCTACAGGGCATTTCTATCAAACCGAATTGCGTTATATATTAAGGTTTAAGCGCTTTGCTGAAATACCGATTCATTACCGGGTTCCCTCGCCCAACATTCCCTCCTCCTCCATCCGGAACTCCCTGAAAACATTGCTTTACTATTTCTGGAAAAGGATCACAGGTCAAGCAGTATCCATCAAATGAATGCATCCCGAAGCCTGATAATAACCACGATTTCAGAGCCGAACAAGGCCCTTCGCATGTATGATGAGGAATGCAGGCGTCAAAATATTGATTTCATAATCGTGGGCGACCGGAAGAGCCCGCAGGACTTTTCCCTTCCCGGATCCGATTTCTGGAGCATAGAGCGGCAGAAGGAATCGGGATATAAATCGGCCGGAGTGATCCCGGAGAACCACTACGCCAGGAAAAACATCGGATATCTTGCAGCCATGGCCAAAGGACATGGAATCATCCTTGAAACGGATGACGATAATCTTCCCTATGCCGATTTCTGGAAACCGGCACATAAGGATGCTGAAGGAAAGCTTGTGCTGGATCATGGATGGGTCAATGTGTTCAGGCTTTTCACCAGGGAGGATATCTGGCCCAGGGGATACCCCCTGGAGGATCTTGGCATGTCCGGAGAATACAAAACTGAAAACAGCAAACAGCATCATTGTCCCATACAACAAGGGCTTGCCGACGAAAATCCGGATGTGGACGCAGTATACAGGCTTACCCGGAAGTTGCCTGTAAGCTTTCAGAAAGATCTCTCCTTTGTCCTTGGAAAGGGAAGCTGGTGCCCCTTCAACAGCCAGAATACGGTGTGGTTCAGGGAAGCATTCCCTTTGTTGTACCTTCCATCCAAATGCAGTTTCAGGATGACGGATATATGGAGGAGTTTTGTGGCACAGCGCATCGCCTGGGAATACGGCTGGAAGATAGCATTCTACTCCCCAACCGTATACCAGGAACGTAACCTGCATAACCTCCTTAAGGATTTCCAGGATGAAGTACCAGGCTACCTCAACAATTCAAGGATTGCAAAGGCGCTCGAGTCCATGGACCTGTCGCCCAGGCCGCAGGAGATTCACCATAACCTGGCCCGCTGCTACGAGCTGCTGATTGGCATGGACCTGGTCGGCAAGGAGGAGATGGAGATCCTGCTTCACTGGGAACAGGATCTCCGGCAGCTGGGAATGCTTCGATAAGTTTTCACATTTTAAACTGTCCGAGTCTAAAGCCCAATGATAAAAATCCAGGCACAACCGGGTTCGTATGCCATCCACCGCTTTGCCCCCGGGCAAAAAGCTCCTGAGATCCCCTACGGATTCCATTCCCTGACAAGGAGTGATGAGGAGACCTCCCTGGTATGCCTGGAGGAAATTGAGATCGCCTCGGTAAAAAAAAGCATCGGCTGGAAATGCCTGAAGGTAGTGGGTCCGCTCGCCCTGGACCAGGCAGGTATTCTTTATGATCTCAGCCTCCCCCTTAAACAGGCAGGTATACCTATCTTTGCGATTTCCACATACGACACGGATTATCTGCTGGTGCCCGGGAATTCATACGAGCGTGCATTGGAGGTACTTTCGGAATCACACCTGGTCATCAGGGAATAATAACAGGCGGACGACGGGCATGTGAAGCGGTTTCCGTACCACCGGGGATTTCAGTTTTTCTTATCTTTGCCAAAATTTTCAAGATGTACAAAGGATTCATCCGTCCCATTCTTTTTCTGTTCCAGCCGGAAACCGTACATCGTCTTGTTGTAGTACTTATCAGGATTTTCATCATCATCCCGGGCCTTGTACCGCTTCTGAGGTCCATATACCGGGTCAGGCACGACAAACTCAGGAGAGAGGTATTCGGATTGAATTTTGAGAATCCTGTGGGACTTGCAGCCGGATTTGATAAAAATGCAAGCTTCTACAAGCCCTTTTCTGCATTCGGTTTTTCTTTTATTGAAATCGGGACGGTTACACCTGTCGGACAGCCCGGGAACCCTAAACCCCGATCCTTCCGACTGAAAGCCGACCAGGCCCTGATCAACCGCATGGGATTCAATAACGACGGGGTAAAAGCGGTTGCAGAGAGGCTCAGGAAACGCCAAACAGGGATCATTATCGGTGGCAACCTCGGTAAAAATACCGCTACCCCCAATGAAAAAGCGGCTGAGGACTATGCTGCCGTATTCAATGAATTATACGATGTGGCCGATTATTTCGTCGTAAACGTCAGCTGTCCGAATATAAGCGATCTCAGCCATTTACAGGACCGCAGGCAGCTGGAAGGCATCCTTGTCCGCCTGGACTCACTTCGTGCAGGGAAAGTCCCCAGAAAGCCCATACTGGTAAAAATTTCACCCGATTTGAATACCGGTCAGATAGATGATGTAATTGATTTGATCGGGCAATACCAAATGGATGGGATCATTGCAACCAATACAACTGTTACCCGCAGGGGATTGACCACAGATACTGGAAGAGTTGAGAAGGTTGGTGACGGCGGACTCAGTGGCAGGCCGCTGCGTGAACGATCTACCGAAATCATCCGGTACATATACCAGAAAACCAGTGGTAAGCTGCCAATTATAGGTGTTGGCGGCATTTTTAGTCCCCAGGACGCCCTCGAAAAACTACAGGCCGGGGCAAGCCTCGTTCAGGTGTATACCGGATTTATCTATGAAGGACCCGCAATGGTCCGCAGGATCAACAGGGTATTGCTTAAGGAATTATAATAGTCAGATAACTTTGCAGCCTTCCCCGGGAATCTATTCCGGTGATTCTGTCCGGTATTCACGAAAGGTCTTATCCGTGTAGAACACAATGACCCTCTCAACTTTACGGTCAGAGGAAAGCTTCTGTTCTTCACCCTTTTGCGTCAATCCTGGTGATTCCACATGCGCAGAAAGCTTTTTTTCGTCCTTGGCAGGGGAAGTTTCTGAAAAAGGCCCCTCGAAAAGTTCTTCGGAAGGCCTTCTCTGCTTGTACATCTCCCCGGCCCCTGTTATAAGCCAATCCGCATTTATCGAGGGAAAAGCATCAAGTATTTTATTAATAAAATCGAAGCCAGGCTTATTACGGCCGGACAGAACATGGGAAACACTGGATCTCTGAACCCCTATTTTGTCTGCAAATTGTGAGGAGCTTATATCCTCCCTTCGTAATATTTCCTGTATCTGGTCCTGCATTGGCTATTCACAAATGTAATATATTTATTTGTTACATGTGTGAATTTATTGTTGATCTGTAATTTTACAATTGTAACAACCGGAAGGATCCTTTTTACGTCCTGCCATGCCCCTCTCATACCCTGTATTTTACTGTTTTAGATTTTGTGGCTGTCCTATTATTCCCTTTATTCAACCATTATCGAATTGTAACGGAAGGGATGGCCCCTGTCCGTGCCCTGGATTAGGCAAAATATTAAGTTTTGCTTAATGTAAATTGTATAAGACATTGGTTAAGTGTTATTTAAAGTCGTGAAAACATCAGATATGCCATAATAGTTTACATTTGTAAAACATTGTTTTACTTACTGATTCAATTGTTTAGCATAATTTGCTGGTTTTTAATGCAATATGTATTGTTTTTTGGAACTGCTTGTCGGTAGATATCAATACCTGACTGGACTTCATGGTGATTTCCAGATTATGTAGAAATGTAATTCATTTTTGTGACATTCTGACATAAGTAAATTACATTTGTAATTCCTTCCCCCTACCCTTTTCCTGGAAGCCTTTGGTCGCCATATTTTTGCACCCCGCAGTATTTTTTTACTTTTAGAGGCAAATACCATCTAGTCCCAATGAAAAAGATCCAGCTGCACTGGCAGATCCTTATTGCCTTGACACTTGCCGTCGGATACGGCATTTTATTTTCTTCCTCCTACCTGGTCAGGGAAAGAACCTTTAAAGCCCTTGTTCGTTCCAATACGGAGCCAGCTGTTCTTATTCAGATTGAAAAGATTGAAAACATTGAATATGGCTCCCAGGAAGCGTTTGAAGAGGCTCTGGACGGTATCCTGTCATACCAGCAGAAGAAGGAATACTTCAATCGCATTGCGGATGCTGCCTACCACAATCCCCAGGTACGTGCTGTAAGCTGGATGGGGGACATATTCCTGAGAGCCCTGAAAATGATCATCATACCCTTGATCCTCAGTTCCCTGATCACTGGCGTTACGAATATCGGGACCGGTGGGAATCTGGGGCGCCTGGGTCTGAAAACCCTGTCATACTATATTTTAACAAGCACTTTTGCCATTCTCACCGGTCTGTTCTTTGTCAACATGTTTAAACCTGGCACCGGTGCGGACCTGAACTTAATACAGCATGTTGAGGGGCTCGTGGAAAAACAGCAAAGCCTGGGTGAAACCCTGGTCGATATCATCCCCACCAACATTTTCGCAGCGCTTGACAACAGCGCCATGCTCTCCATCATTTTTTTCGCGATCCTGTTTGGGTTTTTCATCACCCGGGTGAACAATCCCCACCGGGACGTCCTCATAAAGGCTTTCAATGCGATCTTCGAGGTCATGATGCAGATCACCCTGTTCGTGATTAAGTTCACTCCTCTTGGCATTTTTGGCATTGTGGCAAAGGTTGTGGCTGACCAGGACGACCTGGGGAACCTGGTGACGCGGATGGGACTTTATATGGGAACGGTGATTCTGGCCCTGCTGGTCCACTTTTTCATCACCCTGCCGTTGATTGTACGATTCATCGGTAAAGCAAAGCCATGGAAGCACCTGACAAACATGTCCACTCCCCTGCTTACCGCTTTTTCCACTTCGTCTTCCGGAGCTACCCTGCCCCTGACCATCGAAGCGGTTGAACATCAATCGGGCGTATCGAACAAGATCAGCAGTTTCACCCTTCCGCTGGGTGCCACCATCAATATGGACGGAACCGCCCTCTATGAATGCGTGGCAGCCATTTTCATCGCCCAGGCGTACGGGATCGATCTGACAATCATCCAGCAGCTGATCATCGTCGTTACGGCTCTTCTTGCATCCATAGGGGCCGCAGCCATCCCTATGGCCGGACTGGTCATGATCACGGTAATCCTTACAGCGGTTGGCCTTCCGTTGGAGGGCGTGGGACTCATCCTGGCAGTTGACCGGATCCTGGATATGTTCCGGACTGCCACCAATGTATGGAGCGACTCCTGTGGCGCCGTTGTGATCGCTAAATCGGAAGGTGAAAAACTCCTCGTCTGACCTCAGGTTCGTTTGCTGCCTTTTCAACCCGATACCCAAACCGTTCATGTATCTTGAAAGCTGAGGGATTCTGCAAGGTGCAATCCTCCCGGAACCTTTCAGAAATTCCCTCTGCATACAGGCATTCCGGGGACTCAAATCATGATATAAATCATGCCGCAGCACTCACCGGGTTCCATTTTTTTTAATTAATTTTACAAGTCGCAAATGTTCATATTAAATAACTGAATATCAATGGATTTACTGGAAAATATCAAAGCCAAGGCAAAGCGCCATTCCATGCGTATTGTTTTGCCTGAGGGACTCGAAGAACGGACGCTGAAAGCCGCCGATGAACTGCTGCGTGACGAGATCGTGCAGGTCTTCCTGCTCGGGAATCCGGACTCTATCCGGACAGAAGCAAAAAAGCATGGTCTTGGCCATATTCACAAAGCCGCCCTGATAGATCCGCTGAAGCATGAAAAAAAAGACGCATACATAGATCTAATGGTAGAGCTCCGCAAGCATAAGGGACTCACCAGGGATGAAGCGTCCCGGCTTATTGAAGACCCTCTCTACCTGGGAACACTTATGATCAAAAACGGGGATGCGGACGGGGAAGTTGCCGGTGCCATGAATGCTACAACGGATGTGCTCCGGCCCGCATTCCAGTTCGTCAAAACCCGCCCGGGAATCAGCGTGGTTTCGGGAGCCTTTATCATGATCCTAAAGGATGCGGAATTCGGGGAAGACGGGATCATCGTCTTTGCCGATTGTGCCGTACATCCGGACCCGACGGACAGGGAACTTGCAGAAATTGCAGTAGCCACTGCAGGCACCACCCGGGCCATTGCCGGATTTGAGCCCCGGATCGCCATGCTGAGTTTCTCCACCAAGGGCAGCGCACAACACGAAATGGTCGACAAGGTGGTAAATGCAACACGAATCGCCCTGGGAATGGAACCCGGACTGCAAATAGACGGTGAACTCCAGGCAGATGCTGCCATCATCGAATCCATCGGCCTGAAAAAAGCCCCCGGGAGCAAAATAGCAGGGAAGGCCAATGTGCTCATATTTCCCTCGCTGGATGTTGGAAATATCGCCTATAAACTGGTCCAGAGATTGGCCCACGCCGAAGCCATCGGTCCAGTGCTCCAGGGAATGGCTGCCCCCATCAACGACCTTTCGAGGGGCTGCTCGGTCTCCGATATCGTTAATCTTGTGGCCATTACGGCAAACCTGGCAGCAGGGTCGTAAATTCTAATCCGATAAAAACCAAATAAAATGCCGGAAAGACTAGAAGACTACAGCCTGAAAAAACAGATCAGGCATGGAAAAAATGGCGGACTTCAGAAGGTTGCTGTGGTAGGCTGCGGGAATATGGGACAGGAAATCGTCCGGGCGATCAGTCAGCATGGTATTGAAGTCATTTACCTTGACATATCTGAAGAGC
>CAZVLG010000006.1:0-4653 GCA_964627835.1 uncultured Bacteroides sp. | reverse complement strand
GAGAAATTCGCTCATGGGAGAAGCCAGGAAACGCCTCCTGTATACACTGGTTATGGTATCGGTAAATTCCTGATTAACCTCTGTGAATTTATCTGTCATTTTTCTTTCCGCATTGAACGCCTTGACAATACGCATACCCGTCAGGGTTTCTTCCAGTATGGACAACAAGGTCCCCTGCTGGCTTTGCAGTTTCCTGGATTTTTTCCGGAGGTTCTTGCCGATCCTGCCAATGAGCAGACCCGAAAACGGAAGCAGGATAAGTGCAAAAAGGGTCAGCTGGTAACTCATCAGGAACAGGGAAACCAGGAAAACAATAATGGTGATCGGATCCCGGAAGATCATTTCCAGAGAGCTCATCACCGAGAGTTCAATTTCATTTACATCCATCCCCACACGCGCCATTATATCACCCTTCCTGGAATCGGAAAAATAGGACATGGGCAGGCGGAGGGTCTTTCTGTATACTTTTTCGCGTATGTCCTTGACCACGCCAACCCTGCATGGTGTTATGTAATAATTTGCCAGGAATTTGGACCCGGTTTTCAGCAGTGCAAGCACAACCACCAGGATGGACACCATCATTAATGCAGGAGCCTCACCATAGTTAATTATAATAGAGCTTATATAATAATTGAAATTGTGCTGAAGGGGTTCCATGCTCAGGGCGAATGGAACGGACTCGGTCATGAGTTCCTGGGTCTTGAACAGGATCTTCAGGAATGGGATCGCCATGACAAAGGAAAACAGGGCAAAGAAGGCGGACAGGATATTAAGCAGTATATTCAGTACTGCATAGAACCAGTAAGGTTTGACGTACGCCGCAATGATTTTGAATCTCTTCATTGGATATCCTGGAATCGAGGTTTATCTTACTTTAGATGCCCGTGTAGTTTTCCGGTGTAATGCGCTTTAGTTCCTTAATAACCTCCGCATCTAATTCTAACGAATCCAGGAAGGAAAGTATTATTTCACGGGTGATGATTTTATTGGTCCGGGTAAGATCCTTTAAGGCTTCATAGGGCTTTGGATACCCCTCCCTCCTGAGAATGGTCTGGATCGCTTCGGTGACTACGGCCCAGTTCTGGTTCAGATCCTCCCTCATCTTTTCTTCGTTGATGATCAGTTTATCCAGTCCCTTCTGAAGTGATTTCAAGGCAAGAACGGTATGGGCCAGGGGCATGCCGATATTTCTGAGTACCGTAGAATCCGTCAGATCACGCTGAAGCCTTGAAACGGGCAGCTTGCCGCCCAGGTGCCCGAAAAGGGCATTGGCAACACCAAGGTTCCCTTCCGCATTCTCAAAATCGATCGGATTGACCTTGTGGGGCATGACGGAAGATCCGACTTCCCCTTTCCTGATCTTCTGCTTGAAGTACTCCATTGAAATATAGGACCAGATATCCCTGGAAAGGTCAATTAAAATGGTATTGATCCTTTTCAGGTTATCAAAAAGGGCTGCAAGCTGGTCATAATGCTCAATCTGGGTAGTGGTCCGCTGCCGTGCGAGTCCCAGTTTCTCCCCCACAAACCGGTCTGCAAAAAGGACCCAGTCCACCTCCGGGTAGGCAGCATGATGGGCATTGAAATTTCCCGTAGCACCTCCGAACTTGCCCGTGTAAGGGATCTCCCGAAGTGATTGGAGCTGGACTTCGAGTCTTTCCAGGAATACTTTCATCTCCTTCCCCATTCGTGTAGGGGACGCAGGCTGACCATGGGTCTTCCCGAGCATGGGTGTCAGGGCCCACTGATCCGATCGTTCGCGCAGCATGCCAAGGAATTCCTCGAAGACAGGATAATAGACCTGAGCCATGGCATCTTTCAGTGACAGGGGAGTGGCTGTATTGTTGATGTCCTGCGAGGTCAGGGCGAAATGGATGAATTCCTTCTTCTCGCCGAGGCCGAGTGTGTCAAATTTCTCCTTGATAAAATACTCCACTGCCTTTACATCATGGTTGGTAGTTTTTTCATATTCCTTTACCTTTTCTGCGTCCGGTACGGAGAATTCTGTGTAAATGGCCCTTAGTCTTTCATATACTCCGGCATCCAGTCCGGACAATTGGGGAAGCGGCAGCTCGCAAAGGGCAATAAAGTATTCAACCTCGACAAAAACACGGTAACGGATCAGGCCAAACTCAGAGAAAAATGGTGCCAGTTCCTCCACTTTCCCCCGGTACCTGCCATCAATAGGAGATATGGCTGACAGCTCAGAAATTTTCATCCTCCAATAATTTGAGGATAAAGTTAGAAGTTTTTACGGGCAAAATCTGATCTGATATACTTTTTGTATTTTTAAGCACTAATCATGCACAATAATACCAGTGGTCTGCCATGCAACGTAAATACCTATACCTGATCATGCTGACGGCCCTTATGGGACTGTCGGCACAACCTGCGGGAGAACCGGGAACCGGCGACACGTTCAGGGTCTATACCTTCGACATCTCTGAAGACATTGCCCCGCCTGTATGGAGGACTACCCAGCGGGCCTTCGAGCAGGCCGAAAGCCTGAAAGTTGATCTGATCATCATCCAGATGAACACCTACGGTGGCATGCTCAATGCTGCCGATTCTATCCGGACAAAGATCCTGAACAGCAGGATACCGGTATGGGTGTTTATCAACAACAATGCCGCTTCAGCAGGGGCCCTGATTTCCATTGCCTGCGACAGCATCTATATGAGGCCGGGGGGAAGCATCGGAGCAGCGACGGTGGTGGACCAGGCCGGCAAAGTGGTCCCCGATAAATACCAGTCCTTCATGCGTTCCATGATGCGTGCCACGGCTGAAGCACATGGCCGGGATACCACCATCACCGCTAACAACGATACGATCATCCGCTGGCACAGGGATCCGAAGATCGCCGAAGCCATGGTGGATCCGTCCCTGTACGTTGAAGGCATATCCGACACCGGGAAGGTCCTCACCTTTACTGCCGAAGAGGCCATGAAGTTTGGATTTTGCGAGGGACTCGCAGAAAATCTCGAGGGAGTCCTCAAACAGGCCCATATCGAGAATTATGAGGTCATCGAACATGAATCAAGCGCACTTGACAAAATCATTGGTTTTCTGCTTAATCCCATCGTCAGCGGAATCCTGATCATGGTACTCGTGGGAGGGATATACTTTGAGCTTCAATCCCCCGGCATAGGATTCCCACTGGCTGCTGCCGTCATGGCCGCTATCCTGTATTTTGCCCCGCTCTATCTCGAGGGACTGGCAGAGCACTGGGAAGTGCTGATCTTTATTGTCGGACTCATCCTTATCGCGGTTGAAATATTTGCCATTCCCGGGTTCGGGGTGGCCGGGGTGGCTGGGATCCTGCTTGTTATTACCGGACTCACCCTGGCAATGGTGGATAATCTAGTTTTTGACCTGAACTGGAACATTGCCTTCTCGGAGGTGATAAAAAAGTTCTTCATCGTCATCGCCTCAATGTTCCTTTCCCTTGTACTCTCACTCTTTCTTGGCAAACAGCTTTTTACGAATAAGGCTTTCGCGGGACTGTCACTTGACCGCGATCTAAATGTCAAGGATGGCTTCCTTGGAGTCGAGAGTCAACCAAAGGAAATGATAGGAAAGACGGGCATTGCCGAATCCGTTCTAAGACCCTCCGGGAAAGTCATGATCGGCGAAGAGATCTACGATGCCGTTTCGGAATACGGAATGATAAGACAAGGCGAGAATGTAAAGGTACTGAGGTACCTGCACGGACAGCTATATGTGGTAAAGGATGACACAGAAAACAAAGGAGATTAGCGCCCGTATCCGGGATTACCGCCCCGAAGATTTTGCATCCCTCCTGGAATTATGGGAACAAACCGAGCTGAATCAACCGGAAAGGGGTGATACCGCAGAAGTCGTTGACCGATGTAATGCACATGGAGGAAGATTGCTGGTGATGGAAGAGACCCTGAGTGGTAAAATCATAGGTTCCTCATGGATGACCTGGGATGGCCGGCGGATCTATATCCATCATTTCGGGATCCTGCCCGCTTTTCAGAGAAGGGGACTGGGAAAAGAACTTGCCATAAAATCAATGGAATGGATCCGGCAGAAAGGGCAGCAGGTAAAGCTTGAAGTGCACAAGGAAAATCATCCGGCGAAAAAACTGTACGAGAGCCTGGGGTTTTTTGCATTCCGGGATTATGATATATATATGAAGAGAACATTTGATCCATGAAAAAGCTTCTTTCCATACTGCTGGTTCTGTCACTTACAGGTCCGGTGATTCTTAGAGCCCAGAATGATAATTCATTCAGCGGATGGGATGAATCAATTGTAGCCGGGGCCAATACAGGTGTTAACTCCGAATTCCTGAACGAGGATGAGAAGAAGGTATTGCTTATTGTCAACCTGGCAAGGGCCGACGGACCCCTTTTCGCGGAAACCTTCCTGAAACAGTACCTGATCCTGAAAGACAAAAAGAGCAATAAATATACCCGAACCCTTTACCGCGACCTCCAGGATGTAAAGAACCTGCCCATGATGCTCCCCGAGAAAGACCTGTATGACATTGCGAGAGAACACGCCGCAAAGTCCGGGAAAAAGGGATATCAGGGACACAAGAGCTTCAAGAGCCGGTATGAACCAGTGTTGACAAAGTACATGGAGGTTGGTGAGAATATTTATTACGGCCGCTATACGCCTGAAGAG
>CAZVLG010000005.1:0-6744 GCA_964627835.1 uncultured Bacteroides sp. | reverse complement strand
ACGGGTCAACGAGATCGTGATCAGCAAATTCAAGCTGCCCGATGAAACCCTGAAGGAGATCAGGACCTGGTATTCCAACCTGATTACACTTATGGCAGAGGAAAAAATTGTGAAAAAAGGCCATATGTCTTTTCTGAACAACCTGATCCGGGAGCTGAATGACCTGCACCTGCGTTTGCTCCAATCGCCGGACGAAATAAAATACAGGCAGATCTACCAGGCCGCCCGTACCAATATTAAATCCTTCATGGGAAAAAGCCCCGAAACCTTTTCCTCGGATATAGAGGCCTGCCTGACCGGATTGTACGGTTATCTTATGCTGCGTCTTCAGCAAACCGAAATCTCGAAGGAAACGAAAGATGCGATGACCAGTTTCAGCAACCTCATGGCAGCTCTCTCAACCCGGTTTCGTGAAATCGAGGAGGGACTGAAAGAACTTCCCTGAAAAGGCTTCAGAAGGGTCCCAGGAACCGCTCCCGGACACTCCGGTCCGGCACAAAGCACTGATCTTTCCTCCCGAACAGCCGGTAGCGGTTCCTGGCGATCAGATCATAGAACACATCCCTGACCGGACGTGGCAGGACGATCAATCCGTAAACGAGGGGCCAGAGCCCCTTCATCCTCCTGGCAATCCTGAGTGCTGCATTTGACTTCCGGTATATTTTTCCATTACTGACCAGGATTATCGAATGAGGGACCGGTTCCGCGATGCCATGTGACCGAAGGAGTTCTGAGCCGGCGGGGGACTGTGAAGCAGCAAAGCGGAAGTGCACGGCAGGGTCCCTTCGAATGATAAACAGGACCGATCCCGAACAAAAGTTGCAGAATCCATCGAAAAGGACTATGGATTTCTCTTCCTCAACTGAACCCATGTTTCCATTTTTTGTGTTCCATCGCTGATGCACCCCCTGTTTTTTATATCCGTCAGGGGCCCTATGCAGGGACAAGGCAGGATACGACCTGCCCGATATAGAACTTATGGAAATCTTTCCCGGGATAATTTTTCCGGACCAGTTCCGGCAGGATGAAGGCATCTTCCTCCAGATAATCTGCATACAGTTTTTTGCATTCAATCACCAGCCTGCACTGTTCATAATACACATTCCCCAGCCGGGTGCCCAGGGGATTCAGCCCGGTCTCCCGGATCTTATCGGTATCTCGTCCCGACCGGGTTCCGCAAAACTGAAGGATCTCCCTGTTCCCCGGTTCCAGAAAGCTGAGTGTGTAATATGCGGACGATTCCGCGAATTCGAAGGTATACCTGTGCGGCCGGATAAAACAAATGGCAACAGGCAGGTTCCACAGGATCCCCAGGGTACCCCAGGAAGCAGTCATGGTATTGAACCGCTCGGGGGTTCCGGCCGTGATCAGCATCCATTCCTCGCCGATCAGGTCAAACACATTATCTTTTAATTTCCCGGGTGCTGATTCAATAAATGTTTTTGACATGTTGTTCCTCCGCTTTTCCCGCAATATAGTTATTCCATACCGATCGACCTTATCTTGTATTCGGGATTTTTTTCTACCTTGCGCCAATGATCCGGTGCATTTCTTTTTGCCCCGTCAAATCTTATTATGCTGTCCTTCAGGCAACTCAAAAAAAGAAATCCTCAATTCTTACGAAATGACGAAAAAGGCGATTGACAGGTTTTCCATTCGGTACACAAGCTTTAAGTCATATGTAATGATAACACACCGGTTGTTCTACCGGAAGATGCAGTCAAAATTCCAGAGCAGGATTCCCAGGGACCGGCCCGTTCTGCTGGCACCGAACCACCAGAACGCCCTGATGGACGCCATGGGTCCCCTCATGACATCCAGGCGGGATACGGTTTTCCTAACCAGGGCAGACATTTTCAATAATCGATTCATCGCAGGGATCTTCCGGGTATTCAAAATGCTTCCCGTCTACCGGCTCCGGGACGGGGCAAGCGAGCTCGCAAAAAATGAGGCGATCTTCCTGGAATCCATGGAGGCCCTTGGGCGCAAGAAATGCCCGGTATGCATCATGCCCGAAGGGAATCACGGAGACAAAAGAAGGCTGCGCCCCCTGGTTAAGGGAATATTCCGGGTTGCATTCCAGGCCCAGGAAAGCTATGATGAAAATCCCGGAGTGGTGATCGTGCCGGTGGGTATTGATTATTCAAATTATTCCGCTTTCAGGGGCCATATGTTTATCCAGTACGGGGATCCGATCGAGGTATCCGAGTATTATGCCGAGTATAAGGAAAACCCGCCAAGGGCAATGAACAGCATACGTGAGCGATTATCCTCGGAATTGAGTAAATACATTATTGACATCCAGTCGGAAGAACATTACGATACCTGCATGCTGCTGCGGAAGATCTACAATAAACGAATGCGGGAACGCCTGGGGATCCGTCAAAGCGACCTGTATCACAGGCTCCTTGCCGACCAGCACATGATCCATGAGCTGGCCAGAGCAGAAAGCGAACGTCCCGAAGAAATGGCCGGGCTCAGCAACATGGGCAGGGAATTCACCCGGGGCGTGGAAAAATTCCGGATGCGTGCATGGGTATTCAACAGCGCCCGTTATCCGATTCCAATGCTATTGCTGGCGGATCTGGGCATGCTGATCCTCCTGCCGGTATTTCTTTACGGACTGCTTACGAATTATCTTCTCTACCGGCTGATTGAAAAGATCACCAAAGCGAAAATAAAAGACCTGCAATTTCACAGCTCGGTAAAATTCGTGCTGGGAACTTCTCTGTTCCCTGTTTACTATCTGATCCTCTTTATCCCGGTCTGGATATTTACCGAGCCGGGCTGGATCAAATGGGCTTTTCTCGGGAGCCTTCCGGTAAGCGGACTGCTCGCCCATACCTGGGCAATCTGGTTTAAAAAGCTCCGGTCACTCTGGAGGTATCAGCTCCTGACACTTGGCAGGAATAAAAGCCTGGGAAGGCTCAAAGATCTAAGAAAACAGATCGTTGAACTCGCAGACACCCTTATTGATCGCTGACAAGTCACCTGACTCCTGAAATAGTTGTTTTGCAGCAATTTAGCAGGAAATATACAAAGGATTTTTTATCTTCGCAGAAATAATAAAACTGTATAATGCGGAAAGGGGAGCTCAAGGAGAAAATCATCAGCGGAATTCAACAGATCGGGATCGGTGTGGTTAATTTACGCGAAGCCTGGAAATGGTACCGGGAGCATTTCGGAATGGACATTCGTGTTTTTGAAGAAAACGCCGTTGCGGATCTCATGCTTCCCTATACAGGGGGAGAGCCACAGCACAGGCATGCAGCCCTGGCCATAAACCTTCAGGGAGGCGGGGGATTTGAGATATGGCAGTACACCAAACGGACTCCTGTACCTCCGAAAAACAGGGTACACCTGGGTGACCTGGGAATCAATGCGGCAAAGATCAAATCGGGCGATGTCCAGAAGAGCTTTGCCTACTTCAACCAAAAGGGCCTCAGCATAAACGGCTTAACAACCGATCCAGCCGGAGAACAGCATTTCTTTGTAAAAGATCCTTATGATAATCTTTTTCAGGTTGTCACGGACCATACCCTCTTCAGAAATGAGAAGAAACTGACCGGGGCCACCTTCGGAGCCTGGATAGGAGTATCGGATGTGGACACTGCCCGCAAGCTTTACAGCGGAATACTGGGATATGACATAGTAATCTATGACAAGCAGGGCCGTTTTGAGGATCTGGCCCATCTGCCGGGCGGGGATCATGAATTCAGAAGGGTTCGCCTGAAGCACAGCAAATCCGTAAGGGGAACCTTCAGCAGGCTCTTCGGCCCAAGCCAGATCGAATTAATCGAGGTTAAAGACAGGAAGCCGAATAAAATTTATGAAGGAAGGCAATGGGGAGACCTGGGATTCATTCATCTCTGCTACGATATCAAGGGAATGGATGCCCTGCGAAGGGAATGCGAGCAGAAAGGTTTCCCCTTTACCGTCGATTCAACGCATAAGCACAACGAGACCTTCGACATGGGGGAGGCTGCAGGACATTTCTCCTATGTAGAGGATCCTGACGGTACGCTCATCGAATTTGTCGAAACCCATAAGCTTCCCGTCATTAAGCGGCTCGGCTGGTATATTAATCTGAAAAAAAGGAACCCTGAGAAACCCCTTGCCAACTGGATCCTGAAGTCCCTTAAATACAACAGGATCAGGGACAGGAAATAGAGAAGCACTCAGATCATAAACGGATCCTGCTCCAGTCCGGAAGCAGCTAATCCCGCCTGACCCCGATTATTATTCCCATCCCTCATTTCGTGTATGTCTGGTAGAGGACCGGCACCACGAGCAGGCTCATAAAGGTTGAAACCAGGAGTCCCCCGATAATCGTCCATCCCATCGGTGCCCAGAGGGTGCCTCCCCTTAATGTCAGGGGGAGCAGTCCCCCGATAGTGGTCAAGGTTGTCAACACGATTGGTGTAAAGCGGGTCTCCCCGGCCAGTTTGACGGCAGCCAGTTTCTCCATGCCCTCCTGCACCAGCTTATTTATGTAATCCACCAGTATGATGCTGTTGTTAACGACGATGCCGCTGAGGCTGATAAGGCCGATAAGTGCCGTAAAGGAAAAAGTATAGCCTGTAATGTAAAGCGCCAGAACGGATCCCAGAAGGGCAAGCGGCAGGGCAGAAAAGATGATAAAGGGCTGGACGAAAGACCTGAACTGGAGCACCAGCACGGCAAAGATGGCTATGATGGCGATGATGCCCGCCCGCATCATTCCTCCGAAGCTTTCTTCCCGGCTCTCCAGTTCCCCCGTAAAGGTATAATGATAATCGGCCGGAAGCCTGTAATCCCGGAACTTCGTATTCAGCCGTTCCACAATTTCATCCAGTGAATACCCTTTCCTGACATCGGCTGTCAGGGTCCCGTTACGATCCATATCAAAATGGGTAATGATCCCCGGGGCCTCCCGAAGTTCAATCCTTGCCAGTTGGCTAAGGGGAATGGACCGGCCGCTGAGGGAGCTCACATAGATCCTGTCAAAGTCCTCCAGCCTGGGCCTTTCTTCGAAAGGAAGCCGAAGTACGATATTGTATTCTTCCCCTTCCTCATCCCTGAAATCGGAGATCGTCATCCCGGTCATGGCGGTCCGGATGGTCCGGTCAATTTCATAAACCGGGACACCCAGCATGCCGGCTTTTTCCCGGTTGATGTGAATATAAAAGTCCGTGCTTGAACGGTCGAGGGAATTCTCGATATTCACCAGTCCATCTTCCTGGCGTACCATGGCTTCGAAATCGCCCGATATTTCTTTAAGAAGGCTCATATTCGACCCCGTGATCTTAATGGTCAGCGGTGCTTCGATGGGTGAGCCCTGCTCGAACTCCTTGAGGTAGATCCTCGCACCGGCAAAATCTGAAAAAACAGCTCTTAGTGAAGTGATCAGTGCATCAAATTCTTCAACTTCGTATCGATTCAGTTCCACAAAGATCTCCGCGAAGCTTTTTTCAAATCTTTTGGGAAATATATTGTAATAGATCCGTGGGTTTCCATGACCCACGTTGCTGGCATACTTGCGTACCAGGGGAATGGTGTCAAGCATGGATTCAACCTGACGCGTTATTGCATCGGTTTTTCTGATATTACTGCCCTCGGGTGCGTTGATACGGATCATAAACTGAGGCTTCTCTGCTTTCGGGAAAAAGCTGACACCCACCATACGGAACAGGGCAGCCGATCCCAGGACCAGAAACAGGGAGATCAGGATTATCAGTCCCCTTCTCTGTAAAGCAAACCCGAGGGTTTTGCGATATGGTCCTGCGATCAGGAACCTGAGGAAGAATTTCAGGTTGTATTCCCTTCTGCGGCGATCTGCAAGGTGTTTTTTCAGGAATACACTGCTCAGATACGGAGTGAGCAGCAGGGCAATGATCAGGGAAGCAAAAAGGGTATAGATCACGGTAAGCGGCATGCTTTGAATAAAACGGCCTGCCTTATCCGGCATGGAAATAATCGGAATAAAGGCCAGCATGGTGGTTACGGTGGCAGAAATAATCGGCCATCCCAGCTGAACACTCCCTTTCTCGGCTGCATCTTTTCTGGTATGGCCCAGTCCAATAAACCGTTCGATGTTCTCCACGATCACGATTGAATTATCGACCAGCAATCCAAGGGCGATGACCAGTCCCGCGATAGAGATCTGCTGCAGTCCGAATCCGCTCAGGTCCAGGAAGCCAAGCCCGATAAGGATGGAAAGGGGGATTGCTATGATGACCAGCAGGGATGCCCTGATCCCGAGCGAAAGGAAGATCACCAGTCCCACAAGAAGTATCCCGAAAAGCAGATTGCTCAAGAACCCGTTGATGCGTTCGTCCACGCTTACTGCCTGGCTGAATACTGTAATGAGCTCCGTTTCCGGATCCATGTTTTCCCTGAAATCATCCAGGATACGGTCGAGCCGCTCGGTAACCCTGAAAATATTATAGCCCTCTTTCTGCCTCACTGCAATGAACACGGAGCGGGTTCCGTTATACCTGGCGAAGTAATTATTGTCTTCGTACCCAAAATCCACGGCCGCAATATTCTCCAGGTAGATATTTCTGCCCATATAGGAACTGACGACGGTTCGCCGGATCTCATCAAGATTCTGGTACGATCCGCTTGTTTTAATGCTGAAATCCATGTCCCCGACCTCGATACTCCCGCCCGGAATATTGGCATTGTTGCTGAGTATGGCCCGGGTCACCTGTTCGATGGAAATATGCATCTGCGACATTTTCTCCAGGTCGAGGGAGACCCGTA
>CAZVLG010000004.1:0-6369 GCA_964627835.1 uncultured Bacteroides sp. | reverse complement strand
CTGGCGGTCAGGGATGTAAGCCGGAAGGAAGAAAGAATACGATGGACGTACATCCTTGCGCAGCTTCAACAGGAAACAGGAGATCCTCAGGAGGCTTCGGATAATTACCGCCGGGTGATCAAGATGAATCCCCCCTATGAGATGAGCTTTAATGCACGCATCAACCGGGCGGGTGTGTTCGTAGCTGGTTCAGACAATGCCAGGGAGATTAAGGATGAATTGAGAAAGATGCTCAAAGATGCAAAGAATGCAGAATTCAGGGACCAGATCTATTATGCGCTGGGAAACGTTTATT
The DNA here is from genome assembly GCA_964627835.1 of uncultured Bacteroides sp. GTDB lineage: Bacteria > Bacteroidota > Bacteroidia > Bacteroidales > SM23-62 > SM23-62. The sequence continues at coordinate 6,074 of CAZVLG010000004.1, read as the reverse complement.
CCCGCGAGGGGAATATCGAGAAGGCCCTGAATCAGTACAAATTATCATCCATTTACAGCGTCAGCAATACCCAGCAGAAAACTACTTCCTGCCTGACCATTGCCGATATCTATTACGAAAGGCAGGATTATAAAATGGCCGATCTGTATTACGACTCGGCCATGGTATACCTGACCCAGGATTATCCGGGTTACAATGACATCCTGGCAAAAACAGGGAGCCTGTCGGTTCTGGTTGAAAATCTTCAGATGGTCCAGCTTGAGGACAGCCTGCAGATGCTTGCCAGGATGCCGGAATCGCAGAGATTTTCGGTGATCGACAGCATCATCGCCAGTATGCAGCGTGAGGAGGCACTGGCCAGGGAAAGGGAAATGGATGCCATGAGAGACCAGCAGTTCGACCGCATGGCCCTGAATGAAAGCCAGCGAACGGGCTTTACAACAAACCAGAGCGGGAAATGGTATTTTTACAACCAGGCTGCCAAAGGATTCGGACAACCTGAATTCCAAATGAAATGGGGCAACCGGAAGCTGGAGGATAACTGGAGGAGATCCAATAAGAGCGAAATGCGGTTTGAAACGGTCCAGGAATCGGAAGTGGCCGATACCAGCGGAGCCATTGAGGAACAGTCCAAGATCCTGAGCAACAAATCAAGGGAATTTTACCTGAAGGATATTCCTCTTACCGATTCGATGATTGAGTTGTCGAATGAAAGGATCGTTGAGGGACTTAATAATGCCGGGTCCATATACAAAAATGAACTGCGCGACTATCCCAGGTCAAAGGAGACCTACCAGGAACTTCTTGACCGTTTCCCCGGGAATGAGTACACCCTTAGTATTTATTATAACCTGTACAGTATATATAACGAGGAGAAAGACGTTCCCATGTCAAACCTTTACAAGGAATCCATCGTCAGGGAATTCCCGGAAAGCCAGCCGGCCCAGCTCCTTACCAATCCAAACTATATATCTGAATTACAGGCCAAGGAGAATGAAGTGAATGATTTTTACCAGCAGACCTACCAGATGTATCAGCAGGGCAATTACACCGGAGTGATACAAAATGCTGACATAGCCCTGACACGTTACAAGGAAGATCCTGTCCTGCCCAAATTCCAGTTTTTAAGGGTTCTGGCCATTGGCAAAACCGAAAATATCATGGTATTTACCCAGGCTCTTGACAGCCTGTCTAAAAGTTCGGCTGATCCGGAAATCGCAGAGAGGTCTTCGGATATCCTTGCTTACATAATGAATACAGACCAGGAGGTCAGGACTGAAACAACAAAAATTGAGGCAGAGGAGATTTATAGTCCCGATTCAACGGGTGCATTCATTTACGGTTTATTCGTCGGCAGGAATGTGGATATTAACCAGCTTAAGTTTGAATTTATTAACTTGAACCTGGATCTTTACCCCAACAGGACCTTCAATGTCGTTCACGAAGAACTTGAAGAAGGGGAGTTGGTTGTTCTGGTAAGGCGTTTCCAGGACATGCAGAGAGCCTGGAACTATTATGAACAATCCCTCAGGAGCGATAAGATATTCGAGGTTCTGGGGGGAATGGAATACAGGCTTTTCATTATATCGGAAAGCAACGAACAAGTATTGCTTGACGACCGGATCGCCAACAAATACTGGCTTTTCTTCCAGAAACACTACAATAGGAATGAAGGAGATTAGGATACTTTGGACGGATGATGAGATTGATTTGTTACGGCCTCATATTCTGTTTCTTGAGGAAAAAGGATATGTGGTCATGACGGCCCAGACCGGGGATGAAGCAATAAAACTGGTTGGGCAGGAGAACTTTGACCTGATTTTCCTGGATGAGAATATGCCGGGGATGAGCGGCCTGGAGACGCTCAACGTGATCAAATCCATGAACCCGGGGATACCGGTGGTTATGATCACAAAGAGCGAAGAAGAAGACATAATGGACCTGGCCATCGGATCCAAGATCAACGATTACCTGATCAAACCCGTCAAGCCCAATCAGATCCTGCTCTCCATTAAGAAAAACATCGATACAAAAAGGCTGGTATACAGGCAGACCACATCGGCCTACCAGGCTGAATTTGCCCAGATACAGATGCTTATCAATACAGCCTACCATTTCAAGGACTGGGTGGAGATATACCGAAAACTGACGTATTGGGACCTGGAACTGGAATCGGGGTCTGATGCGGGACTGGAAGAGATCCTGAACCTGCAAAAGGCGGAAGCAAATTCGGGGTTTACCAGGTTTATAAAAACACAATATCATTCCTGGTTTTCAGGAAAGGATTCGGAGGCACCACTGCTTTCGCCGAATGTCGTTGGTAAAAGCGTCATTCCACTTCTAAAGGCCGGGGAGAAGGTATGCCTGGTTGTCATCGACAATCTGCGCCTGGACCAGTGGAAGGCCATCCAGCCGATGATCGAGGAGTATTTCAGCATACTATCCGAGGAGATCTACTGCAGCATTTTACCTACAGCCACGCAATACGCCCGTAATGCGCTTTTCGCGGGACTAATGCCCCTTGAGATAGGAAACCTGCATCCCACCCTGTGGGTTGACGAAGAGGAAGAAGAAGGAAAGAATCTGAAGGAACGGGAATTAATGGAAAAGCAGCTGCAACGGGCCGGACTCAAACTGAAACTCAATTATGACAAGGTGAACAATTCACGGGGAGGGAAAAGACTGGTTGAAAATGCCGGGAATATCATGAATTATGACCTGAGTGCGGTGATATTCAATTTTGTTGACATCTTATCTCATGCGCGTACCGAACTCAATATGATCCGGGAACTCGCCTATGATGAGCCGGCTTACCGATCACTCACACGTTCCTGGTTTGAACATTCACATTTGTTTGATTTCCTGAAGGAATTGCAAGGGATGAATATCAAGGTAATCCTGACCACCGATCACGGGACCATCCGGGTGCAAAATCCCCTCCGGGTCATCGGAGACCGGAAAACATCCTCCAACCTTCGTTATAAACAGGGGAGGAACCTCAATTACAATCCTGAAGAGGTGTTCGAAATCAAAAATCCTGAAATGATCCATCTTCCAAAATCACATGTAAGTTCGAGCTATATTTTTGCTGCAAACAATGACTTTTTGATCTACCCGAACAATTATAACCAGATGGTGAATTATTACCGGAATACCTTCCAGCATGGCGGCATTTCCATGGAAGAAATGCTGATCCCGCTTATCACCCTTGTTCCCCAGTAAGCAAAAAATAATGTTCCAGCTGAATATACCCTCTCCGGATACTCTTGAAGAAGCTGCCCGCAAGTTGTTGACTGCCTTCCCTGAACAAAGGATTTTTGCGCTCTATGGCGAGATGGGAGCAGGAAAGACCACCTTCATAAAGGCCCTCTGCAGGGTCTTGCAGGTTTCCGATGGCACAAGTTCACCTTCCTTCGGACTGATCCATGAATACCTGTCCGAATCGGGAGATTCCGTTTATCACTTCGATTTTTTCCGGATTGAAAAAGTGGAAGAGGTCTTTGACATCGGATACGAGGAATACCTGTTCAGCGGAAGCTACTGTTTTATCGAATGGCCCGAACAGGTTGAAACCCTCCTGCCAGAAGAAACGGTTCGGCTGGTCATGCTTGTTGACAATAGCGGCGGCAGGGAGATCCGGGAACTCGGATGATCGGGCTCAATAATTGCTGCAGTCAGATTTTTTTCATGACAATGGGTGCAGTACTTATTCAAATGACACCTGTCGTCTGAATCCAGGGCTTCACTTCTCCATCCGTATTGACTGTCTTCTGGCTGACAGGGAGTTTGTCGGGGACCAATGGCTGGGATACCTGAATAACAATCGGATTCGATACCACATCCGGATCCGGGAGAATTTCTGGATCGATATTCCAAAAAACGGGCATCGCGTAAAGGCCTCCTGGTTCTTCAGCCATATTAAGCTCAACCAGTATGAGTTCTACCGTGGAATTGTCTATGTCTATGGTCAGCTTTGTTATTTATCTGCCTCGAAAATCAAAAACAAAGATGGTATCCCTGAACTCCAGATCATTGCCTCATTCAATGAGCCCGATGAGGCTCACTCACATTACAAAGAACGATGGCAGCTAGAATCTGCATTTAAAGCCCTGGTCTTACCGCTGTAAACAGTAATCCGGCTCGAAAGGCTCAGGTAACGCTTTGCAAACAGATACAGGATCGAACGCCAGTTGATATGCTCATTACCCAGCAGATCATAGAATGGATTCTTGCTGCTATCTCTGTCTGCCTGCTTCCCAAACTGCCGGGAGAAGTAACTGTGGATGTTCCGACTGCGGTAAAACAGCATGATCAACAGTGTGGTCATAATCAGGGTAACCCTTAAGCCGCTTTGTTTGACTGATTCAAACTGCCCGAATATGCGCTGTATGTCAAAGAACCTTATCGTGTCTTCCAGGCAGAGACCTGTTTTGCTATCGCTGTCAATGAATTTTTGAAATTCTCCTAGATTCTCCGTAATTTTATTGTGTTGCATGTCCGCATTTGTTTCTAACTAACTCAAATATAGCTATTTAAGCTAGGACATGCAACATTTTTTATTTACCTAATCGCCTAATTATCAACATTTTATCAACTAGGAAACTTTAGTAATTTAATTTTTAATTGGAGTGCAAAATTATATAGTATTGTTTTTGCTTTGGTTTTATTGATTCCTTTAAATAGAATAATTACTCCCAAGGAAATTGGACTGAGATTTAGGCAAAATAATAATTCCATTAAATTTTCTCTGCTATGTATACTCTTCTTCTTTGTTGTTGCATCAACACTTGGGATTTTAAGTGGTCATGTACCATTTGACTCAAATCCTCTGTTTTATACCGCTATAATGCCTGGAGTGGCTGAGGAGTTAATTTATCGTGGATTACTACTTGGTCTATTGAATAAAATATCTGAAAGTAAATTCAAATTTTTAGGAACTAATTTTGGTTGGGGGGCAATATTAACATCCATCGTTTTTGGATTAATGCATGGCGCTCAACTTGGGGATAATTATCAATTGCAGCTTGATTTTATTACTATTTTACTTACTGGTTTCTACGGTTTCATATATGCACTAATTAAAGAAAGAAGTGGAAGTCTAGTATTCCCAATTATTGCTCATAATACTAGTGATTTTTTTAATTTTTTCTTTAGAATGATATAGAATAACATACAACTATGTATAACATAGTGTAAATGAAATGCTCTGTATATCGCTTCGATTTGTTAATTTCTTGGATGAGAGGAGAAGGTCAGTCAATGCTTATCAACTAAAATGAAACATTACCGCACTTCACTTACACTGGACCGTTAGCACACATAGATACTCAAACACAAAAGATTATATTAAATTTGTATGGTTTGATTTTTGTACTTATATTTGTACAATAATTTGTACATAAATGATTAGTTATGATAACAACGACAATTTCTGATTTCAGAAAAGATATAAAAAGGTACCTCGATAGCGTTACAAAAAACTTTGAAACCCTTATCATAAATAGAGGTAAGGACAATGGGGTTGTGATTATTTCGCTCGATGAATATAACTCATTGACTGCGACACAACATGAGTTGTCTTCAAAGATAAATGAAAGAAGGCTTGATGCAGCTATTGACAAATTAAATTCTGGAAATTCATTTGAGAAAAAACTCATCGATCAATGAAATATATATTTGTCGATGAATCATGGGAGGATTATTTGTACTGGCAGAAAACAGATAAACGAATTCTCAAAAGAATTAATGAGCTGTTAAAAGACATTTCAAGAACTCCGTTTTCAGGCAAGGGAAAACCGGAACCACTCAAGTATAAATACAAAGGATATTGGTCAAGACGCATAGACCAAGAACATCGTCTGATTTATCAGGTTAAAAATGACGATATTAGAATTGCAAAATGTAGATTTCATTACGATTAGTTATATCTACGTGTGCTAACATTGAACTGTGTTAATTTCCAAATCTTTTTTACGCAGCAATATAATATTCCGGATCGTACTCTTCTCCACTTTTTGGGATGGCAAAAGCCTGTTTAATTAGCTTGTTGCATACAGCTATCAAAGCCACTTTCT
>CAZVLG010000003.1:0-5978 GCA_964627835.1 uncultured Bacteroides sp. | reverse complement strand
AGCTTGTAGTATTCATACTGACTGCCGAAAATGCCTTTTGGTCCCCAGCCCAGATCCACATCCAGCATCGGGTAATCGGTACCCAGGCTTTGCCTTTCAAATTTGCCAAGCAGGAATTTCTCCCTATAGGCAAAGTGAAAGTTCAGCGTGAACTCCGAGGATACGAGGGAAGCCAGTGAGGTGGTCCCGTTGCCTTCCATGATTTCGAAGGGGACATATTCGGTCGGGTATACTACCTGGTGGGTAAACCGGAGGGTATTGGAAAATCCCTGGAACCATTCCCGCTCAAAGAACAGGTTGTACTGGTTCACCATGGTCAGCTTGTAATTTGGCCGCCGTCTCAGCAGGGTGGAAAGGATATTATCATCCAGGAAGGCGTTTTCACTCTTCCCGAGCTGTCTCATATCATGGTAATAGGACCCTCCTGCCCGGATCCGGGGATTCCTGTCAAACATATACTCCCCCAGGATACCATATTTCCAGCGATTATCCTTAGTTCCGTAGGCGACATGTCCCCCGAAGCGGAGTTTTGTGCTGAAATTATTGCTTGTCCTTCCCCCTAAACGGAAGCGGTTCCCCTCGATCGGATTGTAGCTGTAAAAGGTATAATAGGGCCCCAGCTCCACGGGTCCGATCACATAATAATAATCCGCCAGTAGTTCAACGATGCCGTATAAAGTGTTGAAGACCGGTACCTTTTTAATCGAATCGACCATCCGGTAAATTTCTTCTTCCTCCTCAGAAAGCCCACTGGGCCGAGTCGCTTCCCAGTAGGATTCCTCCCGGTCAAGGCTGTCTTCCATGACGATGGTATTGCTGAGCTGTTTTTGAATATGATTGGGAACAGGCTCGTTCAGTTTAATGTCTTCATACCTTGAAAACTTCCGGCCGAAAAAGCCGTAGGACTTATCCGTGAGGTTAAAATCAATCAGGAATTCCTCGCTCTCCAGGAACCAGGTTGTGTCGTTGATTTTCTGGTATTCGTTTATGGCCACCAGGTCGTTCATGTAATTGATGTTCACATCCGAAGATACCCTTAGCTGAACCTTCTTTATGGCCCAGGAAGTGTCCGCCACCCAGAAGTATCCGTAGAAGGTGCGTTCCATCTTCCGTTTTGGCCGGAAGGCGACCTGGTAACACCAGGAACCATCAATGTTTGCGCTGTCCTCCAGGTGATACTGGTAATAAAACTTCCCAAAATCGGCAATGGGACTGATGAAGCCCGATTCAAAAAGCGTCATGAAATTATCGTATACGTTCAGCCTTTGGTACATTTTTCCGGAATACTGGGCTACCGTGTTGTTCAGATCGCCGGATACCCGGAATGCCTCGATCACCTCCTTCTCCACGCTCGGCGACTTCTGAAAATAATACCGGGTGACGGATTCCAGTATCATGATCGGCAGGTAATTCTTTCCAAATGTTTCGGATGAATCCATGTGCTGGAATACGAAATCGAATTGCCGAATCAGCATCCGCTGCTTGAATTTCTCATCGATGTTGTTCAGGTCGAGGCGCAGTTTATTGTACGATCGGTACTGGTAGGAATCGAAACGGTCGGGATTGTTGATCTTTTTTCTTTCGTAAATCTGTCTGAGGATGGCAAAGGCCGGATTTTCCCCTGGCCTGACCGTAATCTCTTCAATTTCGAGCGATATTTGCTCCAGTTTGAAGTCTATTCTCTGTTCCTGATGCGGTTTGATGGGAAAGGAGACCCGGCTGTAACCCAGGGAGGAGGCCAACAGCGAATCCGTGGGATTCATGGTCTGGATGTAATAGCTCCCGTCCACATCGGTGATCGTCCCTACCGTGCTGTGCCTGAAGGCCACGTTAACAAAGGCCATGGGTTCATCCATCTCGTCCTTGACCACTCCATGTACAATGGTTTTCTGTGCCAGCATCCCTGCACAGGGAAACAGCAAGCCCAGGATAAACAATATTCCGGGGGTCTGGTTACGGTTCATAATTTATGGAACACAGCCTGATTTAAGGACATCATTTGAACTAATTGGTTGCCGGTTTTAATAAAAATTGCAAGTGCACACCGGGCACCGGATCATTCATCCGCGGTCAATATCATTCGTTCACAAGATAGTTTTTCATAAGTATCCCATAGTGCTGTAATTGCTGATTGACCCATTCATGGGATTCCCCCAGCTCTTCAGCAAGGAGCCCGGCGGCCTCAGGTGCTATTTTCAGGCTCTCACGGGCATCGAGGAAAAGTGCCCGGGTCCTTCTGGCAAGGACATCTTCGAGGGTTCTGGCCATTTCTTTCCGGGCCGCCCAGATGACCTGTGATTTCAGTATCCCGAGGGATTTGCTCAGCCAGGGTTCCTGGCCGGGGATTTCCAATTCCTCAAGTTCCTCCTTGTCGCTGCCATAGACACTCAGGGGCCCTGCCCGGTTGTCCCTCCCCTCCACATAGCCATGAATCTTTATCTCGCGTGTAAGACAAGCCTTTTCTTCCAGGGCTCCGACCATGATGGCATAATCGACGGCATCCTCAGCCATCTTGCGGTAGGTGGTCCATTTCCCGCCGAGGACCGATACGAGTCCGGATACAGAAACCATTACCTTGTGATGCCTGGAGATCTCCCGCGTGGGCTTCCCTTCGCTCTCCGGGGCAGCCAGCGGCCGGAGTCCCGCAAACGCCGACAGCACATGTTCCCTGCCCGGTTTCCGCACCAGGTATTGCCCGGCCGTTTTCAATACAAATTCGATCTCTTCTTCCAGCGGGCGGGGTTCCAGGCTGGCATGGTTTATCAATGTATCGGTGGTTCCCAGAACCACCCGGTTATACCAGGGGACAGCGAACATCACGCGCCCGTCGCTGGTATGGGGAACCATGATGGCATGCTTTCCTTTCAGAAAATCCTGGTCCAGCACCAGGTGAATACCCTGGCTGGGGCGGATCATGTTAGCGGCTCCCGGGGTATCCATTTTCAATATTTCGTCAGCAAATACCCCTGTCGCATTGATTACGACTTTTGCCCTGATATTGAATTCCTCGCCGGTTTCTTCGTCCCTGGCCATCACCCCCGAAACCAGGTTATTATTCTTCACAAGTCCGGTTACTTTAATGTAATTGCCCAATGTAGCTCCATACTTCTGGCAGGTCAGTGCCATGCTGATGAGCATCCGGGCATCATCGAACTGACCGTCGTGGTATATGATCCCCCCTTTGAGACCATTTTTCTCGATATTCGGCAGTGCATCGATGGTTTCCTCCCGGCTGATATGCCTTGAGGGACCCAGTCCCATTCTTCCGGCCATAACATCGTATACCTTTAGTCCCACGGTATAGAAGGGCCCTTCCCACCAGTCGAAGGCCGGGATGATAAAGGACTGGTTACGTACAAGATGGGGTGCGTTCTGAAGCATCAAGCCCCTTTCCTTCAGGGCCTCAAAAACCAGGGAAACATCCCCCTGGCGAAGGTAGCGGACGCCACCGTGGACCAGCTTGGTGCTTCGGCTTGAGGTTCCCTTCCCAAAATCGTGCTGCTCAAGGAGCAGGGTCCGGTAGCCCCTTGAAGCCGCATCGAGTGCCGTACCAATTCCGGTGGCCCCTCCGCCGATAATTAGTACATCCCAGGCCTGGCCGGCCGATCTTAAGTCATTCAAGATTCGTTCTCTGTCCATATCATTCCTGTTGTTTCAATTCGGTTTACCTTGCCTGCTCAGCTATGGCAGGTTCCACTTCTACATCCCTGTTATTTCGTTTCGGGGCACCCTGTCTGCTCAGCTATGGCAGGTTCCACTTTTTGCTCCTGTCCAGCGCCCGTTCCCAGTTGCCCAGCAGATTTCTGATTCCCTCTTTCCCGGTTTCCGGTGTAAAGATCCTTTCTTTTTTCCATTGTTCCCGGATCTCGCCTGCATCTTTCCAGAACCGGGTTCCAAGTCCGGCCAGGTAAGCCGCCCCCAATGCGGTTGTTTCCGTATTTGCCGGCCGGACAACATCCTTCTGCAATACATCTGCCTGGATCTGCATCAGCAGATCGTTGACCGCTGCCCCTCCGTCAACCCTGAGTTCCTTCATCCGTATGCCCGAATCCTTTTCCATGGACCGGATCACATCCAGGGTTTGCATGGCTATGGATTCCAGGGCTGCGCGGGCTATATGGGCATCCGATGTGTCGCGGTTGATGCCGATGATGGTTCCCGTTGCAAAGGGATCCCAGTGCGGGGCTCCGAGTCCCACAAAAGCCGGCACGAAAAAAACACCTCCGCTGTCATCCACCCGGGAAGCCAGTTCTTCAATATCCTCCGGTGCCCGGATGATTTTCAGTTTATCCCGCAACCACTGTACTACCGCTCCCCCAATGAAAATGCTTCCCTCGAGGGCATAGCTGACGTTCTTGCCGATTTTCCATGCGATCGTTGTAAGAAGGCGATGATTCGAACCGATCGCTTTCCCGCCGGTGTTCATCACCACGAAACAACCGGTTCCATAAGTGTTCTTAGCCATACCACTCTCAATGCACATCTGCCCGAAAAGAGCGGCCTGCTGGTCGCCTGCAATCCCTGAGATCTGGATTTCGGTCCCAAACAGCCGGGGATCCGTGCTGCCGTAAACTTCACTGCTTGAGCGTACCTCCGGCAGCATGCTCCCGGGTATCCCGAAAAGGCCGAGCAATTCCGGATCCCATTCCAGTGTATGGATATTAAAAAGCATGGTCCGGCTTGCATTGCTCGGGTCCGTAACATGGATCCTGCCGCCGGTCAGTTTCCAGGTCAGCCAGCTGTCGATGGTCCCGAATGCGAGGCTGCCCTCCTCAGCCATTCGCCGTGCTCCTTCCACATGTTCAAGGATCCATCTGATTTTGGAGGCTGAGAAATAGGCATCGATTATGAGTCCCGTTTTATCCCTCACCAGCATTTCCTTTCCGCTGCGGATCAGATCCTCACAATACCCTGCTGTGCGGCGATCCTGCCATACAATGGCATTGCAGATGGGCCTGCCGCTTGCTTTTCCCCAGACGACCGTGGTTTCCCGCTGGTTTGTGATCCCGATACCTGAAATCTGTTCAGCCCTGACCCCGGTGTTCGCCAGCAGGTCTTTCACCACGGCCAGCTGGGTGCTCCAGATTTCTTCAGGGTCGTGCTCAACGAGGCCGGGGGCGGGGAATATCTGGCTGAATTCCTGCTGGGACCGTCCAAGGATCTTTCCTTCATGGTCGACGAGCATGGCCCGGTTGCTGGTGGTTCCTGAATCAAGCGAAAGAATGAATTTATTCATGGCAGTGGCATTGCAGGAAAAATGAAATTACGGAAGATCGTTAAAAATGGCAATATCATTTCATGGTTCTGTCTGAAAATACCTTAATTTTATACAAGATCACATCATTTCTTACAATAAATGCCCCAAACCTTAAACCCAAGCCTATGGAAGCTGTACTGATCCTGATTTACCTGGCCGTTATTATTTTAATGGTCGTATCCATGTGGACCATCTATGCCAAAGCCGGCAAACCCGGATGGGCCTTTCTGATCCCGATCTATAACATCATCGTTTTCATGGAAATCATTAAAAAACCATGGTGGTGGCTGTTTTTATGGATGATCCCCATAGTCAACTACGTATTCATCATCTGGAGCTGGAACCTGATGGTAAAAAAATTCGGGAAATCAGAGGGTTTCACAGTAGGTGTGATCCTTTTAAGTGTCATTTTCATACCCATCCTGGCTTTCGACGGATCAAGGTATGAAGGATTGGGGAAAACCGGTCCCACAGCCGGGGAAAGCCCGGTGGCCACCGATACGGCCGATGCATTGCTCATCATTATTATTCTGTTTATGCTGATCAATTCGCTCACCGTCACGATTCTGAACAAATGGTCGCCGGGCTGGTACTCGGGACCGACCAGGTATATCTGGTCCGGGCTGAATATCATCTACGCCTTTATTCCGGTCGTACTTGGTTATATCATCAAGAATAAAACCCTGAGGATCATCGGGATCATTTTCGGAGCAGCACTGGC
>CAZVLG010000002.1:0-3765 GCA_964627835.1 uncultured Bacteroides sp. | reverse complement strand
ATCTGCCGGGGCCTGATTCAGGCTTGACATGGAGCGGATCATCGGTTCCAGCCATTCTTCCTTGATCATGCCCCTTTTTAATGCCGTTGCCAGGATTCCGGTCCCCACAGGTTTGGTAAGGATAAGTGCATCCCCGGGCCTGGCGCCGGCGTTACGGAAAATTCTGTCCGGGTGGACACGGCCATTGACCACCATGCCGTACTTGAGTTCGTTGTCTTCGATCGTATGGCCCCCCAGGATATATATACCGGCTTCCCGTGCGATGGATTCTGCCCCCTGAAGGATCGTTTCCAGCACCGTCAGGGGAAGCCTTTGGACCGGGAACGCAACGATGTTGAGCGCGAACAACGGAGTGGCTCCCATGGCGTATATATCGCTAAGGGCATTGGCAGCAGCAATGGCTCCAAAACTAAAAGGATCATCTACAACAGGGGTGAAAAAGTCCACACTTTGCACCCAGGCGGTTTCTCGACCTGTCTTCCATACAGTGGCATCATCCGAATTCCTTGAATCCACGAGGATGGCCTCGTTTTCTGGGAGGGGCATTTTCTTCAGCACGGTCTCAAGGTCCTGTGGGCGCATCTTACAGGCACATCCGAGTCCATGACTAAAGCTGGTCAGCCGGATCTCCCCGGGAACCCTTGTCCGGTGAGGCGCAGGCTCCGTGGCATTCATCAGGGAGCCTGCGGTTGCGATGATTTGCCTGGATGCTTCCTCAATCTCCTTCATCGTGGTCATTTTACCGGTTGAAAGTCGTATGCTTCCCATGGCGAGATCCGGGTCAAGTCCAATCGCCTGCAATACATGGGATATCTCCGTATCTTCTGCATGGCATGCAGCACCTGCTGAAGCTGCAATACCCGGCATTCCGGATAGCAGCAGGTTGGCTTCCGTACCGGGAAAACTGATACTCAGGGTATTGGGAAGGCAGTTGTCGGGATCCCCGTGTCGTACCACTTCCGGTATTGCCTTTGAAATTTCCAGGTACAGGGCATCCCTGGTTTTTTGCATGGCCCTGCGGTTTCGGTCAAGATCCCTGCGGGCAACCTCGCAGGCCTGCCCGAATCCTGCAATCAGAAGAACATTCTCGGTACCTGCCCGGCGGTTTAGTTCGTGATCGCCCCCATGGATCAGTTTCTCCAGCTTAATTCCTTCACGGATGTATAATGCCCCGATTCCTTTGGGGCCATATAGCTTATGTGCGGCAAGCGACAGCATGTCCACGCCCAGTTCCCCAACATGAACCGGGATTTTTCCTGCACTCTGGGCTGCATCCGTATGGAAGGGGATCTTATGCTCTCTGGCAAGCAGGCTGATCTGTTCGATGGGCTGGATGGTCCCGATTTCATTATTCGCATGCATAATCGTAATCAGGATGGTATCCTTGCGGATGGCTTTCTTAACTGCACTTATTTCGACGCATCCTCTGGTATCGACGGGAACATAGCTGATTTCGTATCCCTCCGTCTCTAAAAACCTGCAGGCTTCAAGGGTAGCGGGATGTTCGATGGCCGAAGTAATGATATGCCTGCCCTTATGGCGCTGCGCCCCGGCCATTCCTTTGATAGCATAGTTGTTGGATTCTGTTCCCCCGCTGGTGAACACAATCTCATCCGGCATACATTGCAGAAGATCCGCTACCTTTGACCTTGCCTCTTCAACGGTTTTTCTGGCATCAAACCCGAAACGGTGTGCGGATGAAGGATTTCCAAAAATCCCAGACAGCAGAGGTTGCATGGTATCCACTACCTCCCTGTCGAGTGGAGTGGTGGCATTATAATCCAGGTAAATGGTTTGCATTTAATAAACGATCATCTTATCCATCATGAGGGATTCGAGGGAGGGATCAAGTGTTTCGGTCCATCCAATGAGAAATTTAGTATAATCACTGATCATCAATTTGTTCAGGTCTTTTCCATAGGGTTCCTGCATGATTTCGTCGGGATAGAGCCTGGCCAGGGACTCGATATTGCGTTCATTTCGCCTCAACAGGGTTTTATACATATCCGATGCTCCATAGAGGTGCAGAAAATTATGGGCGATCTCTGAAGGATATTTATAACTGACAATCACGAACTCAATATCTTCGGTGGTGAATGTGTTGACGGGCATGGAAATATCCGATTTATAGTAATTGTTCACCAGGTAAAAGAGGGCTACGCTTTCCACTTTATTCTCGTCCCTCAGGAAAGCCACCAGCCGTTCTTTATTTCTGGGGGTTTTCACTTCCGGGATCCCGTCTTTTTGCATTAAGGTTACGGATTCTCCAGCAATTTTTGCCACACCGTCTGACCAGCGCCTGATGTTCTCCCTTACTTGATTTGAGTTGGGCTCCGTAAGCGATTCCTCTACGGTGGCACCGGGCAGGTTCTTGCTGATGGTTGTATATTCTGGACCGATATAAAAATCCGCGATAATATTTAAGGGGATATCATTTTCTTTTGCCTGCATATGCAGCCAGTTAATGGCTGCCCGGATGGAATCAATGGTGGATTGTATATCAAATTCGGTCCACGGAGTGGTATATTTACTGTCGATGAACATAAAATACAGCAATACGTCTCCTTTCAAATCCTTACAAACATTTTTGTAACGGGCTTCCCGGTAATCGACCCGGCTTACTCTAAAGGAGGATGGCAGGATCAGGACGATCATCAGGACCAACAGCACTATCCTTCTGGTCTTTATCATAAATCCTTGTTGTCTAGACCTGTAAAAATACGAAAGTCATTTTGAATCGGAAACTGCACTTTTAAACAGGAAGCTGTGCCTGTCCCGGGTTGCTCCGTGAAACATAACGCAAAGCCGGATCAATTTGTTTTCGCCGGAGCGGATTTGCCGGCCAGATAATATTTGCAGATACCGGTCAATCCGCAGTCACCGCACCTGGGCTTCCTGGCCTGGCAGACGTACCGCCCATGTAGAATTAACCAGTGGTGTGCATTTGGAATCAGTTCTTGAGGAAATACCCGATATAGCTGGTTTTCTGCTTGCAAGGGCGTTTTTGCTCCCCGGGTCAGACCTATCCTCGCAGAAACCCTGAAAACATGTGTGTCGACAGGCATCACGGGCATCTGATGAATGACCGCGGCGATAACATTGGCAGATTTCCTGCCCACACCGGGTAATTTCTGCAGAATTTCAACATCCCGCGGTACTTCCCCCCTGAATTCCTCTGTCAGGACCCTGGCCATGCCGCGAAGGTGCTTTGCTTTATTATTGGGATAGGAGCAGCTTTTGATCAGTTCGAACACCTCTTCCTGGGTGGCCTTTGCCAGTTGCTCAGGCCCGGGAAATTTCCTGAACAGTGCAGGGCTTATCATATTGACCCTTTTGTCAGTGCATTGGGCCGAAAGGATCACTGAAACGATCAGCTCGTATGGATTTTCATAGCTCAGTTCCGTTTCAGGTTCCGGCATGGTTTCCGAAAAGTAGTCGATAACCGCTTTGATCCTGGTTTCTCTGCTGATTTTTTTATCGGGCATTTGTATTTATTAAAAAGAATCCTTACGTTTACCCTCGAAATTAGAGGAATGCAAAGGAATTTTGAATATAACTATTTTTATTTCATCTGACCCGCAGGGGACATTTGAATGAATGGTATATTCAAAAGTCCCGCTTTCATGGGACTTTTTTTTATTATGAACCCGAACCTTTTTGCATATTATTTCTTTTACTTTTTCTGGGAACGATCCGGACCGGGTTCATTATGATCCATTAAAAATGAACAAATTGTATCCCGGTCCAACAAAGACCGGGATTTTT
>CAZVLG010000001.1:0-2451 GCA_964627835.1 uncultured Bacteroides sp. | reverse complement strand
CCGATATCCGCAGCCTCGATGGCGGATTGGGCATTGTCGAGCCGGAACAGCCTTCCCGACTGGCTGCCTGCAAGCACTACCGTCGCATTGCTATGGGTCTTCCAGGGAACCACATGCATGGCAGAGAAAGGAACCATGGAGCCTGTATTCGCGGGAACAATGCTTGCCTCAAGCAGGGTATCGTTTGCCAGGCGGATCCTGAAGATCGAATCCCTGTATACACCCTCATATGTCATTGCATTGGAATACAAGATGTTATCAATATGATCGTAATCCACAGGGTTGATAAAAGTGCCGCTGTTATAATTGTAATAATAAACATTATTATGATTCCCGTCCCTGGAATAATAATAGTAATTGAACTGAGAACAGCTGATCTGGATATGGGGTTCGTTCTCGTCGATGAAACAATAGGCCCCGTCCCCACCGGATACTTTGGTATATGCCGAGGTCGGGGTATGTGTCGTCCGGAAGGTGCCGTTATCCTGGCAGCCGGCCAGGAAGTACCGCTTACCGGCATCCGGGTGAATGGCGCAGCTGTAGTACTGGATGGTGTTGTATCCCTCGTTCTTCTCAAGGAACTGTGGATAGCTTTCCTTTGCATCGGTGGCAATAAATATCCCTCCGTCGTTGGAATTCAGCAGTTCCGAGGGATTGCCGGGGCGGTAAATGACGCCGTGCTGGTCGCCGTGGACATAAACGGGGTATTCCGGATTATAATACATGCCATAATTCCACCAGAGGGATTTCTGGTCCCATGTCCATCCGCCGTCTGCCGACCTGTACAGGTCAAGACCCCCGATCCAGACCACATTCGGATCATCGGGTTGAACGGCGGCGGTGAGGGCATGCCAGGCAAGGTAGGCCCACTGGGAGCTGGAGAATGGGGACTGCTCCGGCATGGGCATTTGCATCCAGGTGAGTCCCCCGTCAATAGACCTGAGGATCATCACAGCCCTGGAATAGACAAAACCGTTGGCCGGGTTTGCATCCCCGGCACCCACTATGGCATAGACCCTGTCCGGATCCGAGGGGGCACAGGCCAGGATCACCCTGCCCGGAATGTTGTAGTTTGCCCGGGCCTCGATAATGGGTACGAAGGTATCCATCACGGTCCAGTCCACCCCGTTATCCGAATACAGGATCCTGCCCCCTCCTTCCTGGTAGATATTCCGCATGGTTCCGACAAAGATCCTTCCACCGGCGCCGATCTCAATATGCGCGGGGGAATAGGGAATGCTTGTCCCCGGTATATCCGGCAGCACCTGTGTCCAGCTTGCCCCGCCGTCTTCCGAGCGGTACAGGCCGTCGGCCGGTTTGGAGGCATGGATCTCCCCCTTGTAAATACCGGATGTTACGGCTGCATAGACCACGGAATTCCCGGATTCATTACGCACCGATACATCGGTAACATATTCAAAATCTTCGGTTGAGGCCAGCAGTTGCCAGTCCCCCCCGGCATTTGAGGATTTCCAGATCCCGGATCCCCTACCCGAGGATTCCCTGTAAATGGTAACGGCGGTCTGTCCTTCACCGGTGCCGACATAATAGGTCTGCGGGGCATTCGGGTCGTAGGTTATGCAGCTGATGGCCAGGCTGGGCCAGAAATCATCCAGGGGCATCCAGGAACCGCTGCCCCTGATATCATCCCTGTACCAGAGTCCCCCGGTCACCCCCCCTGCCCAGACCTTGCTGTGATCCGGGTCGTTCGGATCGTACATTAGGGCACGTGTACGCCCCCCCGTATTGGATGCGATCTCCTCCCATTCGAACAGGTCGCCGGATTTGAGCCTGCCCCTCCGGCTCCCTTCCTCGATGAACAGGGCTGACTTTAGCCAGGCCTTTTCAGGTACCTGCCTGGTCTCAGGGTTCATGGTCATGAGAAAATCCCGGAAACCTGCGTATTCCGGCCTGTCAACCGCTTGTATGCCTGCAGGTTCCATGTTGCCCGGGTTCCGGCAAAGGTCCCCGGCGGCCGGGTTCACGTCGAATCCCGGATAGGCATCCGGCCTGTCACAAGCGGCATTGAGGGTCAGATCGCCGGGCTGGTATGGCGGAAGGCTGCGGTAGAGGGAAAGAAGGTAGTTTTCATGGGCTTCCCTTCCCGTTGGGAAAGGATGTCCGTCTTTCTGCAGGAGTCCCCCGAAACCCAGGCACACCATGGCAGAAACGATCAAAGACGTTTTCAGCTTTCTTTTCATGATTATACTCTTAAGTGCAAGCTCAAGTTAGAAAAAAACTGCATAGAATAAAAGCTGTATGGCAGGTGGATGATGCTGTTGTACAGCTATACACGGATGCTTCGTTTCAGCTCTTCCCTGAGAAAACCGGCCGTATAGCTGGTCTTACAGACCGAGATCTCTTCGGGGGTCCCGGTGCACATCACTTCCCCGCCCCTCAGTCCGCCTTCCTTTCCCAGGTCTATGATGTAATCCGCCACCTTGATCACAT